>NZ_JAVAYL010000048.1:0-1299 GCF_054185225.1 Bradyrhizobium sp. 18BD
TGTCCAGCCCGGAGACATAGGTAACGGATCGTACCTAAGAGATGGGTGACAACCTCGTGCCGAACGGGTTGTCGAGGGGTTGCAGGGTCTTCTGCTCCAGGTCGAAATATCCAAGATCATAGTGCATGAAGCTGACGAGCCAAATACCGTCGTCGACTTCCTTGATGCCGAGCTTCTGGCCGGCCAGGACGGTTGAGATGTTGATCCGCTTGCGATGCAGGCAGAGGCGGCCGCAAGCGGTGACGAGGACGTCGCGGTCGTGGAACGGGTAGCTCAGTTCTGGCAGGCCGTCATAGGAGCGCGGAGAGGCGGTGTAGAGCTCGGCGGGGCACTTCATGTCGAGGGCCTCGTGCGGACGCTCGAAGTTGAACTCGCGAACGAAGGCATCGAAGCGGTCCTGCTGCTGCAGACTGTTGAAGCCCGGCGGGCGGGTCGCCTCTTTCTTAAGGGTCAGGTGCATGCGCTCGTGGCGTCCGTTCTGCTGCGGATGGCCTGGCTTGATGCGCTCGATGGCAATGCCGAGCCTGAGCCACCACACCGACAACTTTGAGAGATTGAATAGAGCGTTGGGGCTGGCAAAGGGCACGCCGTTGTCGGTGCGAATGGCAAGCGGCAGCCCGCGCTCGCGGAACAGCCGCTCAAAGGCTGTTATGGCAGGGTCTTCGCGTGTCGAGTCCAGCGCTTCACAGAGCAGCAGGAAGCGCGAGGCATGATCGGTAACGGTCAGCGGATAACAGTAGCGGCCACTGCCGAGCTTGAACTCGCCCTTGAAGTCGGCACACCACAGATCATTGGGGAGTGTGCCCTGGGACAGCGGCGTGCCGCGCGCGTGGTGGCGCGGCCCGCCGCCGCGCCGGACCAGGCCATGGCGGTCAAGCACCGCATGAATGGTGCTTTTGGCCGGAACCCTGACATCGCCGTCGAGCCGCCTGACCAGGAGCTCACGGATCTTGCGCGCACCCCAATGCGGCTTCTCGGCCTTGAGCTGAACGATCAGGGTCTCGATCTGGCTCGGCAGCTGATTGGCATAGCGGACCGGCCGCCGGGAGCGATCGCTCAGCGCCTCGAGACCGTGCTCCCTGTACCGATCGAAAATCTTGTAGCCGGTCTTGCGCGATATGCCGAACTCGCGACAGACCTCGGACATGGCTTCCCCGTCCAGAAGCCGGGCGACAAAGCGAAGGCGTTCTTCCATGACCGAACTCGCTCTCCACGGCATCCACACCTCCCGCAGAACAAAAGCGGAAAGTGTAACCCATGTGTCCGGTACGTTCTGTCACCTATGTCTCGGGCCGCTCA
>NZ_JAVAYL010000049.1:0-1231 GCF_054185225.1 Bradyrhizobium sp. 18BD
CGGGTTGCGGGGCTGCTGCGCAGCAGCCCCGCAACCTGGTAGATTTGCTTCGAACTCGGCGGGTGGCTGGTAGGCCAGAGCCGAGTGAAGCCTTTGACGATTGTACACCTCTTCGATGAAGGCGCCGATCGCCTTTCTGGCATGCTGCGCATCGCGGTAGGTCTGGCCGTTGACCTCCTCTTGCTTGAGGGTCTTCATGAAGCTCTCCGCTTTGGCGTTGTCGTAGGGATTGCCGACCCGGCTCATGCTGGGAGCAATGTCGTGCTGCTGGAGGAGCTCGGTGTAGTCGCCGCAGGCGTATTGGATGCCGCGATCGGAGTGGTGGATCAGGCTGCCGGGCGAGGGTTGGCGGGCCGCCAGCGCCATCGAGAGTGCGGCGACGGCCAGACGCGCCTCCAGGTGCGTTTCCAAGGCCCAGCCGACCACGCGCCGGCTGAAGGCATCGAGCACGATGGCGAGATAGGCGAACTCTTCCTGCAGACGGATGTAGGTGATGTCCGCCACCCAGAGCTGGTCGAGGCCATCAGGCACCATGCCGCGGGCGAGGTTCGGCACCACCCGCCAGGGGTGGCGCGAGTCTGTCGTCACAGGCACGAACGGCCGCTGCCGCAAGCACAGCAGATTGTCCTCTCGCATCAGGCGCAGCACGCGCTTGCCGTTCACCGCAAAGCCCTCACGCCGCAATTGCGCGGAGATCCGGCGATAGCCGTAATGCCGATGCGTCAGCGCCAGCCGCTGGATCGCGTCTCGCACGCCGGTTTCCTCGGCACGTGGGGCGGACGCCGCCCAATGCCGGTAATAGCCGGCCCGACTGACGCCAGCCAGCACGCACATCCGCTCGATCGTCAGCTCGCCTTGCCGCGGGGGCATCGTCATCGCCTGGATGACCGCGTAGACCCCGTCACGCCAGGCCCGGTGCTCGGCCGGCGTGCTTCCTTGACCCGCCGCAAGGCTTGCCGAAAAAAATCCAGTTCAATCTGCTGCTGGCCGATCTTGCGCTCGAGCTCGGCAATGCGCTCCGGCGCACCAGGGTCGGCAGCCGCAACATCGCGTGCCCGCTCCTTCACGTTCGGCGCAACGGCATCGCTTTTGCGGGGCCGACCGATCGGCCGCAGCGCCTCCGCCCCGCCGGCGCGAAAAAGATCGCGCCATGCATAGAGGTCCTTACGTAACACATTCAGCTCCTGGGAAAGAGCCCTTATGCGCTCACCCGCCAGAATGCGACGGACTG
>NZ_JAVAYL010000050.1:0-1212 GCF_054185225.1 Bradyrhizobium sp. 18BD
CATGGATGATCTGTTGCGGGAGTTTTTGACGGAGACCAGCGAGAGCCTGGACACCGTCGACAACCAACTGGTGAAGTTCGAGCAGGAGCCGAACAACGCCAAGATCCTGGATAACATCTTCCGCCTGGTCCACACCATCAAGGGTACGTGCGGTTTCCTCGGCCTGCCGCGGCTCGAAGCGCTGGCGCATGCCGGCGAGACGCTGATGAGCAAATTCCGCGACGGCATGCCGGTGACCGGACCGGCCGTGACGCTGATCCTGTCCTCGATCGATCGCATCAAGGAGATCCTCGGCGGCCTGGAGGCGACCGAAGCCGAGCCCGAAGGCAACGACCGCGATCTCATCGACAAGCTGGAAGCGATGGTCGAGCAGGGCATGGCGGCTATGGCCGCCGGCGCTGCTGCCGCTCCCGTTGCCGAAGCCCCGCCGCTGGTGCCGGAGGCGCCGGTTGCCGCTGCACCTGCGCCCGCTGCCGCCAAGGAGATGACCACGGGTACGCTGATCGACCAGACCCTGGAGCGTCCGCTGCGTCCGGGCGAAGTCTCGCTCGACGAGCTCGAGCGCGCCTTCCGCGAGACCGCGATCGAAGCGCCCGCGCCGGTTGCTCAGGCCGAGCCCGCGCCTGTCGCTGAGGCGCCGGCGCCCGCTGCCAAGGAAGCTGGGAAGGAAGCCAAGCCAGCGGCCAAGGAGGCAAAACCCGCCAAGGAGAAGGTCGCGCCGAAGAAGTCGATGGCCGACGAGGGGGCTGGCGAAGGCGACCGCATCGCCAACCAGTCGATCCGCGTCAACGTGGATACGCTGGAGCACCTGATGACCATGGTCTCCGAGCTGGTGCTGACCCGCAACCAGCTGCTGGAGATCTCCCGCCGCAACGAGGACACCGAGTTCAAGGTGCCGCTGCAGCGCCTCTCCAACGTCACCGCCGAGCTGCAGGAAGGCGTCATGAAGACGCGCATGCAGCCGATCGGCAATGCCTGGCAGAAGCTGCCCCGCATCGTCCGCGACCTCTCGAGCGAACTCGGCAAGCAGATCGAGCTGGAGATGCACGGCGCCGACACCGAGCTCGACCGCCAGGTGCTCGATTTGATCAAGGACCCGCTCACCCACATGGTGCGCAACTCCGCCGATCATGGCCTCGAGACCCCCGCCGAGCGCGTCGCGTCCGGCAAGGGCGAGCAGGGCACCATTCGCCTCTCCGCCTATCACGAGGG
>NZ_JAVAYL010000051.1:0-1203 GCF_054185225.1 Bradyrhizobium sp. 18BD
GGCAGGGGAATCGCATATGGAATTGCGGCCTCTATTGCGTTGTTTTGCAAGATGGATTCTGAGAACGACTCCCACGAGACGGAGGGAGTCGTATGGGCAAGCTCAGGAAGGCGTTTCGGCGATTGTCGGACCCGCGTGCAGCGAACGCGCGACACGATCTGCTGGAGGTGCTGGTTATCGCCTTGGCGGCGGTTCTGTGCGGAGCAGAGACTTGCTCCGACATGGCGGAGTTCGGACAGGCCAAGGAAGACCTGCTTCGGCTGTTTCTGCGCCTGGAACATGGGATTCCCAGCCACGACACTTTCAGTCGCGTGTTCCGTTTGCTCGAACCGGAAGCCTTCGAGGCAGCATTCCGGCGCTTCATGGCGGCGTTTGCCAAGGCCAACCGGCTCAATCTCAGCGGGGTGGTCGCGGTCGACGGCAAGGCGCTGCGAGGCGCCTTCGCGCGCGGTTCGCGCTACGAACCTCTGCACCTGGTCAACGTCTTTGCGGTGGAAGCGCGCATGTCGCTGGCCCAGCAGAAGGCTCCCGGCCGCAACGAGACCAAGGGGGCGTTGGAGGTATTGGCGTTGCTGTCCCTCGAAGGCTGCGTCGTCACGGCCGACGCACTGCATTGCCATCGTGCAATGGCCAAGACGGTGCTCGATCGCGGCGGCGACTACGTGCTGGCGATCAAGGCCAACCGTGGACCTCTGTTCAAGTCCGTGGTCGCGCAATTTGCCCGGTCCGGCGAGCGCCGTACCGCCAAGAAGGTCGAACCGTCCACCCACGACCGCCGCGAAGCGCGCCGGGCAACCATCATGCGCAATACCAGCCTCGCTGCCGTCCACGGCTTCCCGGGCGTCGTTGCGATCGGCCGCGTCACCTCGCGCAGGCAATTGCAGGGCAATCGCGCGGAGCCGCCGGCCGTGCGCTATTACCTGCTCTCCAAGTCGATGTCCGCCAAGCGCCTGCTGCAGGTCACGCGCAGTCATTGGACCATCGAGAACCAGCTCCACTGGGTGCTCGACGTCCACTTCGGCGAAGACGGCAACAGGGCGAGATTGGACAATGCTCCAGACAATCTCGCTCGCCTGCGCAGGCTTGCACTCAACATCCTTCGATCTTGTCCCAGCCCAACCTCCATACGTCGAAAAATCAAGCGCGCCGGCTGGGACGACAGCTTCCTCCTCACCTTGTTTGGCCATATGCGATAGCCCTGCC
>NZ_JAVAYL010000052.1:0-1163 GCF_054185225.1 Bradyrhizobium sp. 18BD
CGACCTTGACTAGAGCTGCGCGCGCCATCTCCACGCTTCCACGGTCGGGACGAAGAGCTGGCCTGCAATCGAACAAAGAGCTGACCATAAACCTTGACACACCAAATCCCCATGTGAGCAATCCAGAATCGTCCCGCGGAGACAGTCTGGATTGCTTCCGCCTTCGCCAAGGCTACGGCGGGACAAGTCGCTGCGCTCGCAATGACGGTGGAACCGCCTCGGGCCGATCACATCGCGCTGCGCCCGGGAACATCGTGCCCAATCCGCGCGTTTTCCTCCCATGCGCACGACATCAAACATCATCCTGGCCAGCCTCCTGATCGCCGCCTCCGGCAGCGCGATCGCGCAGGCCCCGCCCGCCCCGGCGACGCCGCCGCAAGCGACCGCGCCGCCATCCCCGCAACGCACCGCCGACTGCACGCCGCAGGACCGCCCGAACCGCGCCACCACGCCCGACGGCACCACCACCGGCCAGGCCCGGGAACCGCTCGGCGACAAACTGGCAAAATCCGACGGCGTGCTCTGCCCGCCCGCCGGCGTAGACCCCGAGATGCACGCCCCGGCGCCCTCCACGGACGGCGCCATGCCCGTCATCCCGCCCCCCGGCAGCCCCGGCGGTGACCCGACGGTCAAGCCGAAATAGCCCGTCGCGCCGACTTGTCCGCCGTAGCTCCAGCGAAGGCGGAAGCCTCGCGTAGGCGGATTCTTCGCCTCGCCTCGCCCCGCCTGCGGGGAGAGGCCGGAAATCCGCGCGCGAGCGCGGATTTCCGGGTGAGGGGGACTCTCCACGAGTCTGCTGCGCGAAAACGGGCAGCTTCGGCCCCAAACGGCGCGATTTCGCCAGCGAAATCCCCCCATCAATCGGCGCCACCTTGCTTGACTTCCCGCCGCCCCCTTCCTTATATGCCGCGCGTTCGCGAGATCGGCCGTAGCAGCCGTTCGCGACCCTGTGGCGGGGTAGCTCAGCTGGTTAGAGCACGGGAATCATAATCCTGGGGTCGGGGGTTCGAGTCCCTCTCCCGCTACCATGAATTACCTGTCCAGCCCGGAGACATAGGTAACGGATCGTACCTAAGAGATGGGTGACAACCTCGTGCCGAACGGGTTGTCGAGGGGTTGCAGGGTCTTCTGCTCCAGGTCGAAATATCCAAGATCATAGTGCA
>NZ_JAVAYL010000053.1:0-834 GCF_054185225.1 Bradyrhizobium sp. 18BD
CAATGCCGTTGGGGTCGATGATCATGATGACCGCGCCATCGCCCAGAATGGTGTTGCCGGAGAACATGTCGATGTGACGGAGTTTTGTCGACATCGGCTTCACGACGATCTCTTCCGTATGGAAGACACCGTCGACGACGATGCCGAACGTCTGGCTGCCGACCTGCGTCACCACGATGAAGCCGTTCTCGGGATCGCTCGCCGCGCCGTCGTCGATCTTCAGGAGCTTCTTCAGATGGATCAGCGGCAGCAGCTTGTTGCGCAGGCGCAGGACCGCGGTGTCCTTGATGCGCTCGATGCGGTGCTCGCTGTTGGCGCGGGCACGCACCAGTTCGACCACCGAGAGCTGCGGGATCGCGAAGCGATCGCCGGCGGCTTCGACGATCAGGGCCGAGACGATCGCGAGCGTCAGCGGGATCTTGATGGTGACGGAGGAGCCTTCACCGGCGACCGACTTGATGTCGATGGTGCCGCCGATCTGGTCGATATTGGTGCGCACCACGTCCATGCCGACGCCGCGGCCGGAGACCGAGGTGATGGCGGCCGCGGTCGAGAAGCCGGGCGCGAAGATGAACTTGTGGATCTGGGCTTCGCTCATCTTCTCGAGCTCGGCCTCGGTGGCGAGACCTGAGGAGATGGCCTTGGCCTTGATCCTCTCGGTGTTGAGGCCGCGGCCGTTGTCGGCGATGCAGATGATGATGTGGCCACCCTCGTGATAGGCGGAGAGGCGAATGGTGCCCTGCTCGCCCTTGCCGGACGCGACGCGCTCGGCGGGGGTCTCGAGGCCATGATCGGCGGAGTTGCGCACCATGTGGGTGAGCGGGTCCTTGATCA
>NZ_JAVAYL010000054.1:0-829 GCF_054185225.1 Bradyrhizobium sp. 18BD
AGGCAGGTTTTATCTTAACCCGACACTGGCGGGACACCCCGCAAGGGACAGAAGTCTCCTTCTGGCTGGCGACGGACAACGGGCCGTTGCAGGTTACGCTTGCACCGCAAGAGTCCGTGGCGTTTATTCCCGCCGATCAGGTTCCCCGCGCTCAGCATATTTTGCAGGGTGAACAAGGCTTTCGCCTGACACCGCTGGCGTTAAAGGATTTTCACCGCCAGCCGGTGTATGGCCTTTACTGTCGCGCCCATCGCCAATTGATGAATTACGAAAAGCGCCTGCGTGAAGGTGGCGTTACCGTCTACGAGGCCGATGTGCGCCCGCCAGAACGCTATCTGATGGAGCGGTTTATCACCTCACCGGTGTGGGTCGAGGGTGATATGCACAATGGCGCTATCGTTAATGCCCGTCTGAAACCGCATCCCGACTATCGTCCGCCGCTCAAGTGGGTTTCTATTGATATTGAAACCACCCGCCACGGTGAGCTGTACTGCATCGGCCGGGAAGGCTGCGGGCAGCGCATCGTTTATATGCTGGGGCCGGAGAATGGCGACGCCTCCTCGCTTGATTTCGAACTGGAATACGTCGCCAGCCGCCCGCAGTTGCTGGAAAAACTCAACGCCTGGTTTGCCAACTACGATCCTGATGTGATCATCGGTTGGAACGTGGTGCAATTCGATCTGCGAATGCTGCAAAAACATGCCGAGCGTTACCGTATTCCGCTGCGGCTGGGGCGCGATCACAGTGAGCTGGAGTGGCGCGAGCACGGCTTTAAAAACGGCGTCTTTTTTGCCCAGGCTAAAGGTCGGCAAATTATCGACGGTATCGA
>NZ_JAVAYL010000005.1:0-425354 GCF_054185225.1 Bradyrhizobium sp. 18BD
ATCGGCCGCAGCGCCTCCGCCCCGCCGGCGCGAAAAAGATCGCGCCATGCATAGAGGTCCTTACGTAACACATTCAGCTCCTGGGAAAGAGCCCTTATGCGCTCACCCGCCAGAATGCGACGGACTGTCTCGAGCTTGAACTCTCGGCTGAAAACACGGGGTGATTTGTTGGGCATACGTTCTCCGTTAGAGAACTGTCCCTAATTTCCCGTGTCTCACTTTTGGGGTGCACTCCATTAGTGGCTCGTACGACCGTCCCGGATTTCGCTCCGCTCATCCGGGCTACGAGAGTTGAGGTTGAGGCAACAAAAAGGGCGGCTGCTTTCGCAACCGCCCTTTCCTGATTGTGGCAACCCGGATTTCGCTGCGCTCCATCCGGGCTACGAGACGGTCGCCTCAACCGTTCTTCACGCGGAACGTCTCGTGGCAGCCGCCGCATTCCTTGCCGACTGCGGGAAACGCCGCCTTGAGCGAATCCAGATCCTTGATCTTGCCCTTGGCGTCGCCGACGACCTTGGCGAAGCTGGCGATCCTGGCGTCGAAGCCGGCCTTGTCCTCCCAGACCTTTGGCGACGCGCTGTAGTCGCCCTCGGGCTTGATGCCCTTGGCGCTGGCCGGAAACAGGTTCGGCAGCTTCTTGGCGGTGTCCTCGAACTGCGCCAGCGCGCTGTCCACGGTGGCCTGGTCGTAGGGCTTCTCGCCCTTGACCATCGCCGCGACCGCGCCGGCGTTCTTGCCGTTGCCCTTCATGAGGGTCTGGACCTCCTTGACGGAATCCTGCTGCGCCCAGACGGCGCCCATGCCGAGCAGCAGCGCGCCCGCAACAACCAACACTCGCTTCATTCGCAAAATCCCTTTCGCTGAGACAGGATCGTGCTGACCCCACCTGAGGCCAACACCGTTAGGCAGGTTTCATTCCATCCCGGGCGCGGCGATCAATCGTCCCACTCGGGATGTTCTGGTTCGGCTTGAACTTACAGGCTGTGACGGCGGTGGTGCTCGTTGATGGCGATCCACACCCGCTCCGGGGTCGCCGGCATGTCGATGTGGTCGATCTTGTATTCGCGCCAGAGCCCGTCGACGATGGCGTTGACGACCGCGGGACAGGAGCCGATCGCGCCGGCCTCGCCCGCGCCCTTCACGCCCATCGGATTGGTCTTGCAGGGGATGTTGTTGGTCTCGAACACGAAGGCGGGACCATCGGCTGCGCGCGGCAACGCGTAGTCCATGAAGGTCGCGGTGATGAGCTGGCCGTCGCCGGCGCCATAGACCACCTGCTCCATCAGCGCCTGGCCGATGCCCTGCATCGCGCCGCCATGCACTTGCCCAGCGAGCAGCAGCGGATTGAGCGTCTTGCCGAAATCGTCGACGATCACGTAGTTGACGATCTTGATGATGCCAGTGGCCGGATCGATCTCGACCTCCGCGACATGGGTGCCGTTGGGATAGGTGCCGTCGGCGCTGGCGAAGGTCGCGCTTGCATTCAGCTTCGACGGATCGGCGCCGGGGCGCCTGGCGAGATCGGCGAACGAAATCGAACGGTCGGTGCCGGCGACGCGCACCACGCCTTCGGAGATCTCGAGGTCGCCGGCGCTCGCTTCCAGCGCCTGCGCCGCGATCTCCTTGAGTTTCTGGCCGAGCTCGCGGGTGGCGCGCTCGACGCTGACGCCGCCCGAGGGGATCGAGGCCGAGCCGCCGGTGCCGAGGCCCGTCGCGATCATCGCGGTGTCGCCCTGGTGGATGTGCACGCGCTCGGGCGCAACGCCGAACTGCTCGGCAACGATCTGTGCATAGGCTGTCTGGTGGCCCTGCCCGCTCGACTGCGTGCCGATCAGCACGGTGATGTCGCCGTTGGGGTCCATCCGCACATTGGCGGTCTCCTCGCCCATGGTGCCGCAGACCTCGACATAGCTCGCAAGCCCAATACCGCGGATCAGGCCATTCTTCTTGGCCGCCTTGGCGCGCTTGGAAAACTCCTTCCAGTCGGCGATCTCCATCGCGCGCTTGAGATGCGCGGCGAAGTCGCCGGAATCATAGACCTTGCCCGTGGCCGTCTTGTAGGGCAGCGCCTTCGGCTGGATGAAATTCTTGCGGCGGATGGCATCCGGCGTCATGTCGAGCTTTCGCGCACAGGCGTCCACAAGGCGCTCGATGACATATGCCGCTTCAGGGCGGCCCGCGCCGCGATAGGCATCGACCGGCACGCTGTTGGTGAAGATGGTGCGCACCCGGCAGTGGAAGGCCTGGATGTCGTAGAGGCCCGGCAGCATGCCGGCGCCGCCGTGGGGAATGTAGGGCCCGAAGGTCGACAGATACGCACCCATGTCGCCCATGAGGTCGCAATCCATCGCGAGGAATTTGCCGTCCTCGGCGAGCGCCATCTTCGCGGTGGTGACGTTGTCGCGGCCCTGCGCATCGCCCATGAAATGCTCGGAGCGGTCGGCGGCCCATTTCACGGCCTTCTTCAGCTTGCGCGCCGCGACCGCCATCAGGGCGTATTCCCTGTACGGAAACAGTTTTGTGCCAAAACCGCCACCGACGTCGGGACAGATCACCCGCATCTTTTCGGTCGGGATGTTGAGCACGTTCTGGCACAGGATGTCGCGCAGGCGGTGGCTGCCCTGGCTGCCGACGGTCAGCGTCAGATGATCGTTCTTGGCGTCGTATTCGCAGACCGCCGCGCGCGTCTCCATGAAGCTCGCGACCACGCGCGGATTGACGATGGAGATCTCGGCGACCGCATGGGCTTTCGCAAAGGCGGCTTCGGTGGCGGCCTTGTCGCCGATCGCAACGTCGAACAGCACGTTGCCGGGCTTGTCCGGCCAGACCTGCGGCGCGCCTTTCTTCACGGCGTTGACGACGCCGGTCACCGACGGCAGCGGGCTCCATTTGACGTCGATCGCCTCGATCGCGTCGCGGGCCTGATCGATGGTCTCGGCAACAACGAAGGCGATGGAATCGCCGACATGCCGCACCTCGTCCTTGGCCAGGATCGGGTAAGGCGGACCGGTGAAGGGATCGGTCTCGAGGTTGAAGAGGCAGGGCAGATTGCCGAGATCCTTAACGTCATCGGCGGTGAGAATCAGCGCGACGCCGGGCAAGCCGCGAGCACGGCCGGCATCAATGGTGAATTTGGCATGCGCATGCGGCGAGCGCAGCATCAGGCAGCGCAAGGCAGCCTGCGGCGCGTAATCGTCGGTATAGCGGCCCTTGCCGCGGATGAGCGCGTCATCCTCTTTGCGCAGCACGCTTTGGCCAACGCCGAACTTGATGGGAGCCGCCATTTTCTTGTCCCGTCCTATGGTTGTTTTGCCGGCATATTGCCGTGGAAAAAGTGGCAAGGCAAACGGGTTTAGGCGGGCTCGGTCCGCGAAAAATTGTCCGGCCCCCGCGCTCAGAGCGGGATCGGACGGAAAGGCCGCAGCGCGGTCATTTCCCCGTGAAGATCGATAATCCCGTGGACGTCTCCAACGCGCTTCGCCCCTGCCAGCTGGCCGATGGCCGAATCGCCGCAGCGCACGCCTGAGAACAAGCAGCCGTACTGACCGCCGCTTGTTCTCAGAGCGCATGTCCACGTCTCGCGTTTGATCATCTACATCCCACCACGGCTCCAGAGATGCCGCGTGCTATCTCGCAGCGTATCGACCGCTCGCTGCGGCGTGAGGTAGTCGATCTCGCCGCGCGTCAAACCGATGTCCCTCAGCTCCCTGTCACTCAGGTCTTGCAGGGAGCGCTGTTGGCCCTGGCGCCGCTGCTGAAACGCACTCCAATATCGCTTGAGCAGACCGAGCACGCTTCGCGCCGCGGGGCCGGCAGCATCCTTGTCAGACAAGGCGTTGTCCAGCGCCGCAGCAGACGCCTTGAGACGTGCCGCCAACGCCTGGTCGACCGCGTCCTTGGCTTGCACGATAGAGAGGTTGAAGCCACGCCTTGCGGCGTCGCCCTCAATCCCGGGTGAGA
The DNA here is from genome assembly GCF_054185225.1 of Bradyrhizobium sp. 18BD. Classification (NCBI taxonomy): domain Bacteria; kingdom Pseudomonadati; phylum Pseudomonadota; class Alphaproteobacteria; order Hyphomicrobiales; family Nitrobacteraceae; genus Bradyrhizobium; species Bradyrhizobium sp. 18BD. Next base: position 3,961 of record NZ_JAVAYL010000005.1, read on the forward strand.
TGTCCGTCAGTTGTGGTGGCATCTTATGCTCCTGCTGTTGTGCCGGCAGGGAGCGTCGCCAAAGAAAAGGCCCCGTCCGATGCCGGCGGGGCCCTTGTGAAAAGATGTCGTCGTCGAATTCCTAGCGCGCGACTCCTCCCACGGCCCAGCCGAAGCGGGTCATGTTGATGCAGTTGAGGTGGCGCGACGATTTGCTCATACGGCGCCAATAGCACGGCAAGCGCACGAAATCAAGGGATGCGCAGAGATCGACTGCATCCTGGGGGCGAGCGCCTCGCTTCGGCGCCTAGCCGCGCACCAGCGAGACCAGCCAGCGGCGGCCGAACAACACCAGGATCGCAAGCGCGTAGACGATCGTGCCTCCGACGGCGAGCAGGACCAATGTCAATTCATCGTGGAAGCGCACCGAGGCCAGAGAAGAAGCACTGACGCGTGCAATCAGCCAGAAAGCCGCGGCGACGATGATGCCGATCAGCAGGAATTTGGCGAGCGACATCAGCCAGGCGCGGTCCAGCACGAGGAAGCCGCGGCGCACGGCGAAGAACAGCACCAGCAGCAGGTTGGTCCAGACGCCAATGGCGGTCGCCAGCGCCAGGCCGATCTGGGCAAGCGATCCCATCAAGGCAACCTTGAGGACGACGTTGACCGCGATGCCGGTCAGCGAAGCCCGCATCGGCGTCGCGGTGTCCTTGCGCGCATAGAAGGTCGCAACCGCGCTGCGGATCAGCACGAAAGGGATGAGGCCGATGGCATAGGCCGACAGCGTAGCACCTGCCGCAACCGCATCGGCCTTCGAGAAGGCACCGCGGGCGAACAGCGCGCGCATGATCTCGTCGGGCACGGTGAGGAAGGCCGCGACGAAGGGCACCGAGAACAGCAGCGTGAAATCGAAAGCGCGGCGCTGCGCCTTCATCGCGCCGTCATGATCATTGGCCGTGATCCGCCGCGACATCTCCGGCAGCAGCACCGTGCCGATGGCGATGCCGATCACGCCGATCGGCAACTGATTGAGTCGGTCGGCGTAATAGAGCGCCGACAGCGCGCCCGCCGGCAGGAACGTCGCGATGATCGTGTCGGCGAACAGGGCGACCTGCGTGCCCATCGAGCCCAGCGTCGCGGGTCCCAGCGCCTTGAAGAAGCTACGGACGTCCTCGTCGAGCTTGAGCGGTGCAAAGCGCGGCAGGCCGCCGTGGCGGGCGAGGTCGCCGGCAAGCAGGAAATATTGCAGGAAGCCGGAGATCAGCACGCCCCAGGCCGCGGCATGGCCCGCGGTCGGAAACCAGGCGGCGAGCGCCAGCGTCATCATCATCGCGACATTGAGGAAGATCGAGGCGGCAGCCGCGCTGGCAAAGCGCTGCATCACGTTGAGCATGCCGCCATAGAGCGTCACCAGCGTGATCAGCAGCAGATAGGGAAAGGTGATCCGGGTCAGCTCGATCGCGAGCTTGCGCTGCTCCGCATCCTCGGAAAAGCCCGGCGCCAGAATGCTCATGGCCTGCGGCATGAACAGCCAGGCGAGGATCAGCAGCACCACCTGAGAGGCCAGCAGCAGCGTGAAGATGCGGTCGGCGAACAGTTTTGCCGCCCCCTCCCCGCGCTCGCCATGGACGTGGGCATAGGCCGGCACCCAGGCCGCGTTGAACGCGCCCTCGGCAAAGATCGCGCGGAAATGATTGGGCAGCCGCAGCGCGACGAAAAAGGCGTCGGCCACGGGGCCGGCGCCGAGGATCGCCGCGAGCATGATGTCGCGGGCAAATCCCGTCAGCCGCGAAAGCAGCGTGTAACCACCAACCGTGAAGATGCGTCCGAGCATGCGTCCCTTCTAGAGACTTATCGGACAGAGGTCGATTGCATCTTGCGATGCGCATTGCTGCGCCCTCTCCCCTTGCGGGAGAGGGCAGCGCCACAGGTAGATACAAACTCAATCGGGTGAGGGGTTTCTCTCCCAGCTTTCGATGCGGAGAGAGACCCCTCACCCGTCTCGCCGCTATCGCGGCGAGCCACCCTCTCCCACAAGGGGAGAGGGTAGAAATCAGCCCGCCAGCGCGCCGTGCACGGCGGCGATGATTCGCTCCTGGTCGGCTTCGGTCAAATAGGCATGCATCGGCAGGCTGATGACGTCCTGCGACAGGCTCTCGCAAGCAGGCAGGCCGCCCTCGGCGACCGGATACTGCTTGTAGGCGGTCTGCTGATGCATCGACTTGCCGTAATAGATCGCGGTCGGCACGCCCTGGGCTTTCAGCGCGGCAGCGAAGCCATCGCGGTCGGTGCCTTTGGGCAAGCGGATCGTGTACTGCGCCCAGACCGAGGTATTGCCGGGGCTAAGGCGCGGCACGGTGACCACGTTGGACAGGCCGCGCGCGTAACGCTCGGCGACCTTATTGCGGGCGGCGATCTCGTCGTCGAAGATCTTCAGCTTCTCGATCAGGATCGCAGCCTGCATGGTGTCGAGCCGCCCGGTCAGGCCGAGGCGGACGTTGTCGTATTTGTCGACGCCCTGCCCGTGCACGCGGATGCTGCGCAGCGTCGCGGCGAGCTCGTCGTCATCGGTGAAGATGGCGCCGCCGTCGCCGAAGCAGCCGAGCGGCTTTGCGGGGAAGAAGCTGGTCGCGGTGGCGAGGCCGAAGGTGCCGAGCTTGCGGCCCTTGTAGCTCGCACCAAAACCCTGCGCGGCATCGTCGAGCACGAACAGGCCTTCGGCATTGGCGATTTCGGCAATGGCGTCGTGATCGGCGGGCTGGCCGAACAGATCGACCGGAATCACGGCGACCGGCTTCAGGCCGGCCTTCCTGGCGGTCGCGATGCCGCGCTTGAGCGAGGCCGGGCTCATGTTGAAGGTCGTCTCATCGACGTCGACATAGATGGGCGTCGCGCCGGTCCGCGCCACCGGCGATGCGGTCGCGATGAAGGTGAAGGATGGACACAGCACGGCATCGCCGGGCCCGACATTCTTCGCCATCATCACCATCAGGATGGCGTCGGTGCCGCTGGCGCAGGCGATGACGTGCTTGGCGCCGCTATAGGCCGCGAGCTGCTTCTCGAGCTCGAAAACCTCGGGGCCGTTGACGAACTGGCAATGGTCGAGCACGCGCTTGACGGCGGCATCGAGCGAGTCACCAAGCCGGCGGCGCTGCGAGGCGACGTCGATGAAGGGAATGGGTTCGGAACGCAGATGCTGGTTCATGGCCTGGTTCTTGACGCCTTCTTGCGTGGTCGACATGGAAAGGATTTTAGCCGGCGATGCGGCGCGGGCCCTTGAGGGCGGCCGATTTGGCTGCGGGCCGCGACGGTGTTTCGAGGCACTGCGTGGCGATCTCGAGGCTGGCGACGCCCTCGTCGCCGGTGACCGCCGGCGTCTCGCCGTTGCGCACCGCCTTGAGGAACGCGATCAGCTCGGCGCGCAGCGGCTCGTCATGGCCGACCGGCAGATGCCGCATCGAATAGCTGCCGTCGGGCTTGAAGCCGAAGCATTCGGTGACCTGGCGCGTCAAGAGATCGCCCATCACGTATTTGTCGCGGGTCGCGACCGTGACGCTGCGCGCCTTGAACGGCGTCAGCCAGTTGGTGTTGATGTGAGCGAGCACGCCGTTGGCGGTGCGGAACTGGAGCAGCGCGATGTCCTCGCGCTCGGCGACCGCGCTCGACAATTGCGGCTGCACCTCGACGATGTCGGATTCGGTGAACCAGCGGATCAGGTCGATGTCGTGCACGGCGAGGTCGATGACGACGCCGACATTGGACATGCGCGGCGGGAACGGACCAACGCGCGTGATCGCGATCGAGAGAATGTCCTCGCCCGCGATCGCCTGCTTGACCGCGGCGACCGCCGGATTGAAGCGCTCGACATGGCCGACCATCAGCGTCACGCCGGCCTTCCGCGCGGCGACGACGATCTCGCGGCCCTCTTCGACCGTCGAGGCGATCGGCTTCTCGACCAGCACGTGGATGTTCTTGGCGATGCAGGCGAGCGCGACCTCGTGATGCAGATGGGTCGGCGCTGCGATGGTGACGGCATCGACGCCCGCGGCGAACAGCTGGTCGAGCGTCTCAAAGCCCTGGCAGTTCGCAAGCTCGATGGTGCGCGCGAGGTGCACCGGCGAGGGATCGACCACGCCGACGAGGGTGACGCCGGGAAGACCGCTCAGCACCCGCGCGTGGTTGCTGCCCATCACGCCCGCGCCAATCACGCCGACGCGCAAGCCGGCCTTTGCCGGTTGTGACCCTTTGGAACTCATCTGAGCAAACCCCGATTCAACGCAAATCCCCGGGCCGCTTCTAGCACGGGTGCCACATTTGTGGCGAATGCCGGCCTGATTAACCGGACACGATTTGATTCAAAAAGTTACACGTTCTCCGGGCCTTAGGCCGCAGAATGCGGGCTTTTCAGGCCCGGATCGCGTGATTCGGAGTTTGCTGGTTACGACCTTTGATAGTCGTCTTCAATCCGGATGATGTCGTCTTCCCCGAGATAGGAGCCGGTCTGGACCTCGATCAACTCCAGCATGATTTTGCCGGGATTCTCCATCCGGTGCACCGCGCCCATCGGGATGTAGATCGACTCGTTCTCGTGCACCGTCTTCACGGTTTCGTTGACGGTGACGCGGGCGGCACCGCGGACCACGATCCAGTGCTCGGCGCGATGATGGTGCTTCTGCAACGACAGGCGCCCGCCCGGCTTCACGACGATGCGCTTGACCTGATGACGCTCGCCATTGTCGACGGACTGGTAGCTGCCCCAGGGCCGGTGCACCTTGAGATGCTCCTCGGTGACCTTGGGCGCGACCGCCTTCAGTTTGGTGACGAGACGCTTGAGGCCATTGGCATCCTTCTGGCGCGACACCAGCACCGCGTCCGCAGTGGCGACCACGACGAGATCGTCGACGCCTTCGAGCGCGACCAGCGCCTGATCGGTGGTGACGTTGCAGTTGCGCGAGTCTTCGAACACGGCCGTGCCGTGCGCGGCATTGCCCTGCGCATCCTTCGGCGACAATTCCCACACCGCGTGCCAGGAGCCGACATCGGACCAGCCGCAGGACACCGGCACCACGGCGGCGCGCGAGGTCTTCTCCATCACGGCATAGTCGATCGAGATCGCCTTCGCCGCGCCGAACGCCTCTGGCTCCAGCGTCACGAAGCCGAGATCGCGGCCGGCATTGGTGACCGCATTGGAGACCGCCTCGACGCTTGCCGCATCGACCCTGCGATATTCGTCGAGCAGGACGCTCGCCGGGAACATGAAGTTGCCGCTGTTCCAGAGATAGCCCGAATTGACGTAGTCGGCGGCCTTCACCGCGTCCGGCTTCTCGACGAAACGCGCGACCGCACGCACCTCACCGGAGATCACCTCGCCCGGACTGATATAGCCGTATTCAGTCGCCGGCCGCTCCGGCTTGACGCCGAAGGTGACGATGCGCCCGGTGCTCGCGGCCGTGAGGCCTTCGCGGCACGCGGCGACGAAAGCCGCGTTGTCCTGCACCACGTGGTCGGCGGCGAGCGCGAGCACGATCGCCTTACTGGCGCGGTTCTGCGCGAACACGGCGCCCGCAGCGATCGCGGGACCGGAGTCGCGGCGCATCGGCTCGAGGATCACGTCGGCCTCGATGCCGATCTCGGCGAGCTGCTCCAGCACCATGAAGCGGTAGGACGCATTGGTGATGACGATCGGACGATCAAACAGCGAAGCGTCGGAGACGCGCAGGAGCGTGTCCTGGAAGGTCGAGCGGGTGCCGAACAGCGGCAGGAATTGCTTGGGGCGCACCTCGCGCGAGGCCGGCCACAGCCGCGTGCCGGCACCGCCGCACATGATCAGGGGGATAATGCGTTTGTCCATCGTCATTTCAAACCTTGAAGTAATCCCGGTTACGAACTCTGTGCGCAATCGGCGTTGACGGTGCAAAGCCGGTGTCGCGCATCAGATCCTCGACATCCGCGAACGTTTCCAAACGTGTCCGGCTGTTGAGATTGTCGAGCCCGACGACCGGCTGGCCTTCGGCCAGAAGCCGCCGGGGCGACGTGAAAGCCGATGAAGTCCGCGGCCCCCGTGACCAAAATCGGCTGATCCGTCATCCTGTTCCCAAGGCTCCCCAGCCCGCAGTGCCTCTTTAGCCGGTATCGCGGGGGCGCAACAGCCTCGCCGAGCGTCATAACGACCGTTCATGACGGCCCGCCGTCACCGCTATTGCAAGATCGGCGCCAAAACCATACCAAAGCGGCCGAATTCGGCGCCCTGCGTCGGGTTGCCTTAAATCTTCGCAAACCCTGCTGATGCGGACGAGATGCGCCGAATCCTGCTGTCGACGGCCAAGATCCTGATTTCCGGAGCGCTGCTCTATTTGGCGCTGCGCAAGGTCGATCTGACCGAGCTATTGTCGCGCTTCACCGCGACCAGCCTGTTCTGGATCGGCATGGCGATCGCGGTGACGTTCCTGCAGATCTTCGTCGGCGTGCTGCGCTGGCGCGAGGTCAGCGCCGCATGCGGTGCCCCGCTCGAGCTCGGCCGTGCCATGCGCTACAACGTGATCGGCGCCTTCTTCAACCAGACCCTGCCCTCCGCGATCGGCGGTGATGCGGTGCGGCTGTGGCTGGTCGCGCGCGCCGGCGCCGGATGGCGCGCGGCCACCTATTCGATCTTCGTCGACCGCGCGATCGGCCTGATCGCGCTCGCGATCGTCGTCATTGCGAGCCTGCCCTGGAGCTACGAGCTCATCACCGATCCGCACGGGCGCTCGGCGCTGCTGCTCGTCGACCTCGCCGCGCTCGCGGGCGGCGCCGGCTTCCTGGTCTTCGGCGCGCTGAAATGGCCGTGGCTGAAGACCTGGTGGGGCACGCACCACATTCACGCCTGCGCGGTGATCGCCAACCGCGTGATCTTCAGTCCCACGCGCGGGCCTGCGATCGCGGTGCTGTCGCTGCTCGTCCACGTGCTCGCCGTCGTCATCGCCTGGTGCGTGGTGCAGTCGATCGCAGCGCCGGTCAGCTTCGGCCAGATCTTCCTGCTGATTCCGCCGGTCATGCTGATCACCCTGATGCCGATCTCGATCGCCGGCTGGGGCGTACGCGAGGCCACCATGGGCCTCGCCTTCGGCTTCGCGGGCCTTGCGGCGAATGAGGGCGTCAACGTCTCCCTGCTGTTCGGCGCCGTGTACTTCATCGTCGGCGCATTCGGCGGCCTGGTCTGGATCCTCAGCGCGGAGAAAGCCGCGCAAGGCTCGACGCCGATCGGGGTGCGTGAATAAGGGTTCACAGGACGAGCTGGAAGCCCTGCGCTCCTCCTGTCGTTGTCTATCATCCCCCGGGTTTGTTTCCTATAATCTCCGGCGCCGTACCCCGGATCCGGAATGAAGATCAGCGTCATCACAGCCAGCTACAATTCAGGGGCGACGATCGGCGCCACCATCGAATCCTTCCTCGGGCAGACCCATCCCGACAAGGAGATGCTGGTCGTCGACGGCGCCTCGAAGGATGCGACGCTGAAGATCGTGGAGTCGTTCGGCTCCAGCGAGATCCGCGTGATCTCCGAGCCCGACAAGGGTGTCTACGACGCCATGAACAAGGGGCTGCACCTGTTCAAGGGCGACGCGATCGGCTTCCTCAATTCGGACGACACGTTCCACGATGACGGCGCGCTGGCGGCGATCGCGGCAGCGCTGGACGCGGCCGACGTGGTCTATGGCGACCTCGACATGGTCGTCGACCATCACTCCAAGACGCTCGTCCGCGCCTGGCGTGGCGGACGCTTCCGCCGCTATTCGTTCCAGCTCGGCTGGGTGCCGCCGCATCCGACGTTCTACATGCGGCGGGCGGTCGCCGAGAAGGTCGGCGACTACGACCTCAGTTACATCACGACCGCCGACTACGATTACATGCTGCGTGCGCTGGCGCTGAACGACTACAGGGTCGCCTACGTTCCGCGCGTCATCGCCGATTTCCAGATAGGCGGCATCAGCACCAGCGGCTGGCGCGTGAGCTTGCGCGCCAATCTGGAGTGTCTGCGATCGCGCCAGCAGCATCTGAACGCGCCGGCGATCGACGCCGCATTCTTCCTGCGCTTTGCCCGGCGGATCTTTCAGCTCCGCTCGCGGGCGTCGCTCAGGATGCAGCGCTCGCGTTGACGCCGAACTCCGGAACGGCATCCTTCAGGATGGTCCTGATCGTGGCGCGATCGTCGTGCACGATGGCGAGTTCGAGCGCGGACATCCATTTGCGCAGCGTCTGCATCGGCGGCTCGTTCGGCTTCGCCGCCATGACGCCAGCGACGCCGATATCGACCGTCGGCTCCTCGGAGGCGAACAGGATTTCGTTCAGCCGCTCGCCCGGCCGCATGCCGCTAAACACGATCTCGATGTCGTGGCCGGGCTGCAATCCCGAAAGCCGGATCATCCGTTCCGCCAGATCAACGATCTTCACCGGCTGGCCCATGTTCAGCACGTAGACCGACACGTCGAAACGCTTGGCGCCGAGCGCGTGGGTGGCCGCCGTGATGACGAGATCGCAGGCTTCGCGAATGGTCATGAAATAACGGACCATGTCCGGATGGGTCACGGTGATCGGGCCGCCGGCCTCGATCTGGGCCTTGAACTTCGGCACGACCGACCCGTTCGACGCCAGCACGTTGCCGAACCGGACCGAGATGAAGCGCATCGCCGGCTTGCCGCCGCCGGCCTGCGCGACGAGGTCGTGGTCGAGCGCCTGGCAATACATCTCCGCGAAACGCTTGGTCAGACCGAGCATCGAGACCGGCTCGATCGCCTTGTCGGTCGAGATCATCACCATGGCCTCGGCGCCCGCCGCAAGCGCGGCATCGGCGACGTTGATCGAACCGAAGATGTTGGTCTTGACGCCCTCGCTCCAGTCCCGTTCCAGGATCGGAACGTGCTTGAGCGCGGCGGCATGGAACACGATGTCCGGCTTGAACTCCGCCATCAGGCGCGCGATGCGCTCGCGGTCGCGGATATCGGCGATCCGGCCCTCGATCTCGGCGCCGGAATGGCGCGCGGCGAGCGCCTCGGTGACCGCATAAAGGGCCGGCTCCGAATTCTCGACGATCAGCAGACGCGCCGCGCCGAACGCCATCACGCGCTCGCAGATCTCCGAGCCGATCGAGCCGCCGCCCCCGGTGACGATCACGCTCTTGCCCTTGATCAGGGCCTCGAGACGCGCATAGTCGATCGTCTCGCTCGGGCGCAGCAGCAGATCCTCGACGGCCACCGAGGTCAGGTGCGGCATGTCCCCCTGCTCGAGCGACGGCAGGCGGCTGACGATCACGCCCAGCCGCCGCGAGCGCATCAGCACGGACTCAGGCCGCGCTTCCGGCTCGAAGGCGGACGGCGTCATCACCACCCGGGCGATCGGTTTGTTGCGCTTGGCGAAGCTGGCGAAGATGTCCTCGATGTCGTCGATCGCGCCGACGACCGGCACGTTGCGGATGAGCTGGCCAAGATCGGCCCGGGACGGCGACAGCACCCCGACCGGCCGCAGGTGCTTGATGGCGCCGCTCTCGACGCCGCGGAGGACGACCTCGGCATCGGCGGCGCGTCCGATCAGGAGCGTCGGTGCGGCATTTTCGGTCCTGACGTGATGCATCACGCGGGTGTAGCGGAAATAGCGGTAGGTCAGCCGCAGCGCGCTCAGCGCCGAGATTTCCAGGAACCAGTAGAGGACGATAGTGATCTTGCCGAGAAAGAAGGTCCCATGCACGTTCGGCGCGACGAAGATGTAGTCGAGCACGAGCAGGGCGACCGCCAGCACCGTGGCGGCACGGATGATGTTCAGCGCATCGGGCAGCGAGATGAAGCGCCACTTCGTCGTCGTCAGGTTGAAGACGAAGAAGACGACCACGCTGAAGGCGAGGAAATAGGGCAGGATCTGCAGCAACAGCGGCAGGCGGGCGGAGAAGTCCGCCCCCCCTTCGAAACGCAGATAGAACGCAACGAACAGGGCCGCGGCCGTCGCCGCCACGTCGTGAACCGCGATCAGGAAATTACGCAAGGTAAGATGCGAAAGACGCGTCATCTGCGGCCGAATATCCCCCAGTTCTGCATACAACCTGACCGCGCTGATAGCGCATCTCGCCGGGACTTGCCAGCGCTCCGAAGCTCAACCGCGAGCTTCTCCCGCGCTCCGACCTGACTTGAGCACCATGCCGCCGGCAACGCCGACGCCAAGCACGTACATCCATCCCTCGTGGAAATCGAAAATATGGGAGTTGAAAAGCGAGGTGAATATGTTCTGGACAACGACCAGCAAGCCGATCCAGTTGGCGAGTTCATCGCCGCGGAACAGGAGCAGATGCAGCCCCCACATCGCGTACAGGATGACGATGCCGAGGACGCCCCATTGCACGGCCACGTTCAGCGTCTGGTTATGGGGATTGCCGATCACCTCGCTTGAGGCCTGGTAGCTGCCGCCGGTCTTGGCCAGCTCGAACAAGCCGCGCGTCGAGCCGGTTCCATGACCGAAAACCGGTGCCTCGACGAAGAAACCCAGCGATTTGCGCCAGAACTCGAGTCGCAGTCCGATCGACGTCGGGAGGCCCCTGTCCCTGTAGAGCTCGTACTGGGTGGAAAATGTTTCGATCGTCGTGTGCAGCTTCGTCGAGGTCTTCCATGCCAACGCGGACAGGGCAACGAGAGCTGCGAGGATGATCAGGATGCTGCGCCACTTCAGATGCAGCAGCCCGAACACCGCCAGCATGATCGGCACGGTCACGAGCGCGGTGCGCGAGATCACCACGAAGGCCATGTTGACGAAGAAGCTGAGCGCGATCGCCGCGAGCAGCGCGGCCAGCCAGACCCTCTTCTGCTGCAGCAGCTTCACGATCGGATACGCGAGCGCGACCGCGCACAGCGTGAACTCCTGGCTCTGGTTGATGTAGTTCTTCACGAAGATGCCGCGCGAGTTGGGTTCGTCGGGCTTCAACGTGAGCGTGGGGTGCAGAAACACCAGCCAGGACATCACCGACAGCAGCGCGCACGACACCAGAAACGCGATGAATACGAGGTGCCCGCGCGACGAGCGCTCGAAATGATAGATCAGGATCGGGAGCACCAGCAGCTTCGCCGTCGGGTTCACGGCGTAGAGGCGCGCGCCCCAGGATGCGTCCGACCACAGCGTGCCGATGAGCGCCAGCAGGAACAGCGCGATCGGCACCGCGCAGACCGGCCGTTTCAGCGACTGCAGGAAGTCCCTGACGTCGAGAAACGGCACCATGCAGATCAGCATCAGGACATTGAAGATCGCCGTGAGCGAGGTCGACCAGGGCAGCGCGGCCGCGGTGAGGATGGCAAACAGGTCCACCGTCTCGGACCATGCCGCCGGACTGCGCAGCCGCCGGTGCACCGTCCCCCACATCGTCTCCCGCGCGAGCTCCGTCACTTGGCCTCTCCGCGCGCGCGATGAACCAGCGCCGTCGTGCTGAAACCCTTGAGGATGTCGACCAGCACGACCACCCCGCCGGCGGCCTCGACCACCTCGTGGCCGACAACCTGCTCGTGGGTGTAGTCGCCGCCCTTCACCAGCACGCTCGGCGTGATGCGGGTGATCAGGTCGATCGGCGTGTCCTGCTCGAAGATGACGACGAGATCGACCGCTTCGAGCGCGGCCAGCACCTCGGCACGTGCGCGCTCGTCCTGGACCGGACGATCCGCGCCCTTCAGCCGGCGCACCGAGGCGTCGCTGTTGAGGCCGACGATCAGACGGTCGCAGGCGGCGCGCGCCGCGGTCAGCACCTTGACGTGGCCGGGATGCAGGATGTCGAAGCAGCCATTGGTGAAGCCGACGCGCAGCCCCTCCCCCTTCCATGCGGCGACCTGGGCCTCGAGCGCGCCGGGCGCGCTCACGACCTTCTCCTCGGCCGCGAGATAGGCATGCGGCAGGATCTTCCGGCGCAGCTCGTCCGCGCTCACGGTGGCGGTGCCCTGCTTGCCGACGGCGACGGCGGCAGCCGCACTCGCCATCCGCAGCGCCGTATCCCAATCCGCGCCCGCCGCGATCGAGACCGCGAGCGCGGCAGCGACCGTGTCACCGGCGCCGGAGACGTCGCGCACCTTCACCGGGACAGCCGGAACGTGGACGGCCTCGCCCTTGCGCGGCACCAGCGTCATGCCGTGCTCGCCTTGCGTGACCAGGATCGCCTCGCAATCGGCAAGTCGCATCACGTCCTCCGAGGCATCGACGATGCTCTGCGGCGTGTCGGCGCGGCTGCGCGTGGCTTCCGAGAACTCCTTGCGATTGGGCGTGAGCAGCGTGGCGCCGCGATAGATCGCCCAGTTCAGGCTCTTGGGGTCGACGATCACGGGCTTGCCGGCTGCTCGCGCGGCATCGATGGTGTGGCGGATCACGCGTGCGGTCAGCACGCCCTTGGCGTAGTCGGACAGCAGCACGATGTCGGCGCGCGCGATCTGCGGCATGATCGCCTCGATCAGCCTGGTCTCGACCTCATCGGAGGCAGGCAACGCCTGCTCCCAATCCGCGCGCAGCATGTGCGTGGAGAAATGCTCGGAGACGAAGCGGACTTTTCGCGTGGTCGGCCGCGACGGGTCGCACACCAGCGCGCTCTCGATGCCGGCATGGTCCGCCAGCGCGGCCTTGAGCCGCGCCCCCGAATCGTCCTCGCCGACGAGGCCGACGAAGACGCAGCGCGCACCGAGGGAAGCGATATTCCGCGCGACGTTGCCGGCGCCGCCGATATGGATCTCGCTGCGCTGGGCCGCGATGACGGGCGTCGGCGCTTCCGGCGAAATCCGCGACACCTCGCCGTAGACGAACTCGTCCAGCATGATGTCGCCGATGCAGAGCACGGTGCGGCCGGAGATGGCTTGCGCGAGGGCGTCGAAATCGAGAATGGGCGTCGGCATGGTCATTGGGGCCTTAACGGAAACGGTCGGGCCGGTCGAGATAGTCCCCGACATAGGCCTTCACCGCGTCCTCGAGTGTCGTGAAGCCGCCGTTATAACCGGCGCGGTGGAGTCGATCGACCTTGCTCTCGGTGAAGTATTGGTAGGCGCCGCGGATAGTCTCGGGCATGTCCACATATTCGATGTTGGGCTTGGCGCCGATCGCAGCGTAGGCCGCCAGCATCAGATCCCTGAAGCTGCGCGCCTTGCCGGTTCCGACATTGAAGAGGCCGGACACCGATGGCGTCGCCAGCAGCCACAGGATCACGCGAACGACGTCGTCAACATAGATGAAATCGCGCCGCTGGTCGCCGTCGGCGATGCCGTCGCGATGCGACTTGAACAGTTGAACCACGCGGCCTGCCTTGACGTCGTCGAAGCGGCGCGCCAGCACGCTCATCATCGTGCCCTTGTGGTATTCGTTGGGGCCGAACACGTTGAAGAATTTTAGGCCCGCCCATTGCGGCGGGAGCGGATCGCCGTTCGCGACGCGTCCGGCGACCGCGAGATCGAATAGCTGCTTGCTCCAGCCGTAGAGATTCATCGGCCGCAGTTTCTTCAGGGCAGGCAGCGAAGCATCGTCGTCAAAACCTTCCGCGCCGTCGCCATAGGTCGCCGCCGAGGACGCGTAGATCAGCGGCACCGCACCCGCCGTGCACCAGTCGAGCAGGCGCATCGAGAAGCGGAAATTGGTCTCGATCACGAGATCGCCGTCGGTCGCGGTGGTCGAGGAAATCGCCCCGAGATGGATCACGGCGTCGAGCTTGCGGCCCTTCAGCCAGTCCGGCAGCTCGGCCGGGGGAACGATATCCACAAGCTGTCGCTTGGCGAGATTGCGCCACTTGCCGTCTGACCCGAGGAGATCGCAGACCACGACGTCGCTGCGGCCGGCATCGTTCAGCGCGGCGACGACATTCGATCCGATAAAACCGGCTCCGCCGGTCACCAGCAACATTCCAATCACCCTGCCCGATTTTTGCGGCCCGATACCTGCCCTAGCGCATCATCTGGCAAAGTGTAAGCATTTTGGGACCGGCGGTTTCCCCGGCTTTACCTGTCGGCCGGGAGCGGCTAACCGAACCGCCACATCAGAGCGCCCGTGGCACAATTAACAAATGAACAAAGATTCACAATTTGGCGGCAATGAGGATCAGAGCGACACCCGCCCGATCCTGATCGTCCCCTATATGTGGATCGGCGATTTCGTCAGGAATCACACCGTCGTCCGGGTTTTGAAGGAGCGCTGGCCGAATCGGCCGGTCGATCTCCTGACCACGTCGCTGTGCGCCCCCCTGGTCGATTACATGCCCGGCGTGCGTCAGGGCATCGTCTGGGACCTGCCCCGCAGCCGCCTCGCCGTGGGCCTCCAGTTCGGCCTGGCGCGGCTCCTGCGCGAGCGGAACTACGGCACGGCCCTGGTTCTGCCACGGACCTGGAAGGCGGCCATTGCGCCCGCGCTGGCCGGCATCCCGGAACGGGTCGGCTTCGTCGGCGAGTTCCGGTTCGGCCTGCTCAACCAGTGGCGCCGGGGCGAGAAGAAGCTGCCCCGTTTCATCGATAAGAATGCCGCCCTCGCCCAGCCCGACGGCGCGCCCCTGCCGCCGGAATGGCCAGTGCCGCAATTGCGGGTCCCGGCTGAAGAGATTGCCCGCTGGCGCCAGGCCAATGGCCTCAGCGCCGGCGCCGCCGTGGCGCTCGCCCCGGGCTCGGTCGGCGTGTCGAAACGCTGGACCTATTATCCCGAGGCCGCCCGCCTGCTGGTCGAGCGCGGGCTGGAGGTCTGGGTGGTCGGCGGCCCCGCCGAAAAAGGCCTCGCCCAGGAGATCGTCGCCGCCGGCGGCGAGCGGGTGCGGGACCTCACCGGCAACGATCTGCGCAACGGCGTCCTCGCCATGGCCGCAGCGGGCGTCGCGATCTCGAACGATTCGGGCCTGATGCATATCGCCGCGGCGCTGGACACGCCCACCATGGGCATCTTCGGCCCGACCAGCCCGTATCTCTGGGCGCCCCTCAACGGCCTCGCCGCGACCGTGGTCCAGAACAAGAGCGTGCTCTCCTGCCAGCCCTGCCAGAGCACGATCTGCAAGATGAACGACCACCGCTGCATGCGGGACATCGCCGCGCACGACGTGGTCGATATCGCAAGAGACGTGCTTGCGAGGACTCAGGGACTGGCAAATGTCTGACAGAAGCACGCCGAAGCCCGCTGCCTTCCTCGATCGCGACGGCGTCATCAATCATGACGATGCCTATATCGGCACGCGCGACCGCATCCGCTGGATGCCCAACGTCGCCAGCGCCATTCGCCGCCTCAACGACGCCGGCTATTTCGTGTTCGTCTTCACCAACCAGTCCGGCGTCGCGCGCGGCCTCTTCACCGAGGATGACGTGAACGCGCTGCACGGCTGGATGCGCGATGAGCTCGCCCGCGACGGCGCGCGGATCGACGACGTCCGCTTCTGTCCGTATCATCCGGAAGGAACGGTCGCCGGCTACATCAGGGAACATGACTGGCGCAAGCCCGCGCCCGGCATGTTGCGCGATCTCGTGCAGCACTGGCCGGTGCAGCTCGACGGCAGTTTCGTGATCGGAGATCAACCGCGGGATCTCGAGGCCGGCAAGGCACTCGGGCTGCCGGGCTTTCTCTTTTCAGGCGGCGACCTCGACGCGTTCGTGACCGACGTGCTCGCTCAGACGAAGCGGCCGTAGACGGCAACGATCCGGCCGGCGTCAAAGTCCAAACTGAGTTTCGGCGGGAGCTTCGCCGCGACCGGATCCCGGACGTCGCAGCACAATCTGCGATGCTGCCCTTATACCCCTGTTTTGCCCGACGAGTCAAACCGACTTCGTAAAATCCGCAACGCCATCGCACGCACGGCCACGCCGTTGATTTCGCTGGCCCCGGCTACTGTGCATGGGGTTGTTTTCGCATTTTTTGTTCGCGGCCGGTGAAAAGCGGCGGCTCAGAGCAGCGGTCGATAGACCTCGCCGATCCGCGCCGCCTCGGCATCGAGGCTGAACTTTGCCAGCACCCGCGCCCGCCCCCGCTCGCCCATCGCCGTTGCGGCAGCGACGTCGCGCATCAGCGGCTCCAGCGCCGCGGCCAGCGCGTCCGCGTCTCCGGTCGGCACCAGCACGCCGGTCACGCCATCCTCGACCACGAGTTCGGCCGCGCCGGCGCGCGCGGCGACCAGCGCGCTGCCAGCCGCCATCGCCTCGATCAGCGTCAGGCCGAAGCCCTCGTTGCGCGAGGTGAAGGCGTAGATCGTCAGCCGCTGATACCAGCGCTGCACCGCTTCGATCGGCAGCTCGCCGGTGATGACGATGCGCGATTGCAGGTCTACGGCTTCGATGCGTTTCTTCAGGTCGTTGGCAAAAGGCGTTTGCTCAGGCGTAACCTGCCCGACGATGACAGCCGTGAAATCCGGATAGCGCGGCAGCAGCCGGCACATCGCATCGACGAACACGTCGGTGCCCTTCTGCGCGCGCACGCGGCCGAAACAGCCGATCGCGTAGCGGCCCGGCAGCGCGGCTTCCGCGAAGGCCGCCGCGCGATCGACCGGTGGCCCGTAGACGTCGGTGTCGACGCCGTGCGGGATCACCGTCGCCTTCACCTTCAGGAACGAGGCCGAGATATCGGATGTCGCGATGATCGCATCCATGCGCCGGACCAGCCAGCGCGTGATCCAGCTATGATGCCGCTGCGCCGCCGAGGTGAACACGAGCTTCAGCCGCCAGCCGAGCGCACGCAGCAGCACGCCTGCGATCATCTCGTTGTTGCGGCGCGCGTGCCAGATCAGGGGCTGCTTGCGGCGCCACAGTTTCAGGAGATCGGCCGTGCTCAGGCGCGCGATCCCCTCCGGCGCGTCCGAGCCGAACCACGCCGCGCGATACAGCCGTGCCAGCCGCGGCGCCACCATCCGGTTGGTCGCGGTGACTCCGGAATAGCGCCTGTGCAGATTTGGCACGATCACTTCGAGATCGCCGGGGGGATTGGCCACGTCACGCTCCATTCAGCAGGCCCCCTATACGCAACATTAAGCATAGTGACCAGTTCAGGGCTGCCGATACCCCCTCTTCACCACGCAGACGCTAGCATCCCGCGTTGATCGAAGACGGGTGAGATCATGACTGTGCTAGTCACCGGCGGTGCCGGCTATATCGGAAGTCACACGGTCCTGGCGCTGGCAGAAGCCGGCGAGGACGTCGTCGTGATCGATGATCTCTCCACCGGTTTCTCCGCCTATCTGCCCGAGGGCGTGCCGCTGTTCATCGGCGATGCCGGCGACGAGAATCTGCTCGAGGGCGTGATCGCCCAGCACAACATCGAGAGCATCATCCATTTCGCAGGCTCCGTCGTCGTGCCGGATTCGATGCGCGATCCGCTCGGTTATTACCGCAACAATTTCACCACCGCGCGCAACCTGCTCAACGTCGCGGTGAAGCGTGGCATCGGCCGCTTCATCTTCTCCTCGACCGCCGCCGTCTACGGCAATCCGGACCAGGTGCCGGTGCCCGAGCACGCGCCGACGCGGCCGCTGTCGCCCTACGGCTCGTCGAAGCTGATGACCGAGATCATGCTGCACGACGTCGCCGCCGCCTACGGCATGCAGTACGTGACCCTGCGCTATTTCAACGTTGCGGGTGCCGACCCGCAGGCCCGCATTGGGCTTGCCACCGTCGGCGCCACGCACCTGCTCAAGATCGCGGTGGAAGCTGCGACCGGCCAGCGCGCCAAGATCGACGTGTTCGGCACCGACTATCCGACCCAGGACGGCAGCTGCATCCGCGACTTCATCCATGTCACTGACCTCTCGCAGGCGCATCGCTCGGCGCTGGCTTACCTGCGCAACGGCGGCACCTCGACGACGCTGAACTGCGGCTATGGCCGCGGCTATTCGGTGCTGGAGACCATCGACGCGGTGCGCCGGGTCTCGGGCCGCAGCTTCGCCGTTCAATACGCCCCGCGCCGGCCCGGCGACATCATGACCATGGTCGCCGACACCAGCCGGATCCGCAGCCTGCTCGACTGGAAGCCGCAATACGAGGACCTCGAGACCATCGCAGCCCATGCGCTGGCCTGGGAGGACAAGCTGTTCCGCGAGCGCCATGGCGAACTCCGCCACGCCGCCTCGGCCTAGATTCCCTTCCAGCGCAAGCCCTTAATTGGGCTTGAAAAGCCCCGCTTTAGCGGGCACAGAGGCCCTTCGATCCCTGACGCGCGGGCAGGCTTTTAGCCTGAGCCGTCAATGGACACCGGATGGCTCAGTTTCCAAAGAAAATCACCGACGATCCCTATGCGGCAGCGGTCCTGATACGCCGCCTGGTCACGGAACAGGGGGTCGTCTACTGGCGGCGCTACCTCGCAGCCTTCGCGCTGATGGCGCTCGCCGCCGGCTCGACCGCCTGCGCGACCTATGTGCTCGGCCAGGTCATCAACCAGGCCTATGTGGACAAGAACATCCCGGGCATCGCGATGTTCTCCGGCATCACGGTGGTCCTGCTGTTCATCAAGGGCGTGGCGACCTACGGCCACATGGTGATCCTGACCAAGATCAGCAACGCGATCCTCGCCACCAACCAGCGCCAGCTGTTCGCCAAGCTGATGCGCGAGAGCGTCGGCTTCTTCTCCGAGCGGCATTCGTCCGAATTTCTGGCGCGGCTGACGGCCGGTGCGAAATCCATCACCGACGTGCTCAACATGCTGGTCAACGCCATCGGGCGCGACTTGCTGATGCTGCTCGCCATGATCGGCGTGATGGTGTGGCAGGATCCGCTGATGTCGTTCATCGGCCTCGTCGCGGTGCCGCCGGCGATGCTGGTGCTGCGCAAGCTGGTCAAGCGCATCAAGGGGCTCGCCTACAACCAGTTCACCGGCACCGCCGACATCATGGAGACGATGCAGGAATCGCTGCAGGGCATCCGCACTGTCAAGGCGTTCACGCTCGAAGACACCATGCAGAGCCGGATCGACGAGAACATCGCGATCGTCGAGCGCAACGCCAACAAGATGGCCCGCGTCGCCAACCGCTCCAACCCGCTGATGGAGATGCTTGGCGGCTTCGCCGTCGCCGGCTGCCTGATGTACGGCGGCTATGCCGTGGTCGCGCTCAACGCCACGCCCGGTGCGTTCTTCTCCTTCATGACCGCGTTCCTGATGGCGACCGAGCCGGCCAAGCGCCTTGCGCGGCTCAACATCGACCTCAACAGCCAGCTCGTCGGCGCGCGCATGCTGCTCGAGATCATCGACAGCCCGGCCAGCGAGTATTCCGACGACGACAAGCCGGCGCTGAAGCTCACCGACGCGCGGATCGAGCTGCGCGACGTCAGCTTCTGCTATCGTGCCAATGAGACCATCCTCAACCGCATGAGCTTCGTCGCCGAGCCCGGCAAGGTCACCGCGCTGGTCGGCCCGTCCGGCGGCGGCAAGTCGACCGTGCTGGCGCTGCTCTTGCGCTTCTACGAGGTGACGCAAGGCGACATCGTGATCGACGGCCAGTCGATCGGCGCGGTCTCGCGTAAATCGCTGCGGGCGCAGACCGCCTATGTCGGCCAGGACGTCTATCTGTTCCGCGACACCATCCGCAGCAACATCGCCTTCGGCAAGCCGGACGCAAGCGAGGACGAGATCATCGAAGCCGCGAAGGCGGCCTGCGCACATGATTTCATCATGGGCTTCCCGCTCGGCTACGACACGCCGGTCGGCGAGCACGGCACGCAGCTCTCCGGCGGCCAGCGCCAGCGCATCGCGGTGGCGCGCGCGCTGATCAAGAACGCGCCGATCATCCTGCTGGACGAAGCCACCGCCGCGCTGGATTCGGAATCCGAGCGGCAGGTGCAGGAAGCGATCGAGCATCTCTGCCAGAACCGCACCACCATCGTGATCGCGCATCGCCTGCACACCATCATGCACGCCGACGCGATCCTGGTGGTCGAGGGCGGCGAGATCGTCGAGCAGGGCCGGCATGACGAGTTGCTCCGCCGCGGCGGGCGCTATGCCTCCTTCTTCCGCCTGCAACATTACGACACCGGCGCTCTGGCGCCGATCAGCGCAACCGCATAGAGTTCCTTCACCCACCAAGAGCAGCGAGACCCGCTCCATGAACGCCGCCTCCTACGTCATTCCGCTTCCGCCCCAGGCTTCGCTTCCCGTCGTCGGCGAGACCGGCCGTTTTCCGGTGCGCCGCATCTGGTGCGTCGGCCGCAACTATCTCGAGCACATCCGAGAGATGGGCAATGACGAGCGCGCACCGCCGTTCTTCTTCGCCAAGCACGCCGACATGCTGGTGCCCGATGGCGCCACCATTCCTTATCCGCCGCTGACCAAGGACCTGCATCACGAGGTCGAACTGATCGTCGCGCTCAAGAGCGGCGGCCTCAACATCCCCGCCGAGAAGGCGCTCGATCACGTCTACGGCTATGCCGTCGGCATCGACCTCACCCGCCGCGACCTCCAGATCGCCTCGCGCAAGAAGGAGCGTCCGTGGGAGATCGGCAAGTCGTTCGACGGTTCGGCGCCGGCATCTGCGGTGCAGCCGGCCTCGAAGATCGGTCATCCCACCAAGGGCAAGATCTGGCTCACGGTGAACGGCAAGGAAGCCCAGACCGGCGACCTCGAGCAGATGATCTGGAACGTGCCGGAGACGATCTGGCAGCTCTCCCAGCAGGTGAAGCTCGCCGCCGGCGACATCATCATGACCGGCACGCCCGCCGGCGTGTCGCAGCTCCAGCCCGGCGACAAGCTCGAATGCGGCGTCGACGGCGTCGGCACGCTGAAGGTGAGCATCGGCCAGCCGGAGTAAGATCGAAGCGCAGGGCGGATTAGCGAAAGCGTAATCCGCTCTGCGTATCGAAGATCAAGGCCCCGGTCGCGTCCGGGGCCTTTTCATTCTCTACCAGGCCTTCACCGGCCGATTGGCGTGGCTCGCCTGCGGCACGCCGCGATTGAGCGACATGTGCGAGTGCACGCACAGCCAGCCATCCGCATTCTTCGAAAAGATCATGGTCGCACGGCCCGGGCGCGGAAACGAACTGCCGTCAGGATGGTAGCCCGTGCTCGTCCACGGCGCGATCACAGTCGCCATCGTGCCGTCGGGTGATGCCAGGATCGAGGTCTGCTCGAGCACGAAGCGGAAGTCGGTCGTCTTCGGCCAGACGTTGTTCCACTGCGTCGAGACCCATTGATCGAGACCGGGGATGACATCGTTGTGGGTGCCGAAGGCAAGCACGTCCGAGTGAAACAGCGGCCGCGCCGAAGCGTAGTCGACCTCGCGGACATAGCCCGAGAAGGTATCCAGCCACGCGCGGAAGAATTGCACGATCTCGGTGTTCGCAAGTGGCAAGGGGGCCATTACCTGCTCCATGTTTGCCGGCTCGATCAAGGCAATCTTGTTGCCATCGGGCGAACCGTCCCGCAAGATATATGAGCACTGGTGCGGATCGCGACGGACGGTGCTGATTTCAGGAAGCCAGACTCATGAGACACCTTCTCCTGCTTGCGGCCACCCTTGTCGTCACATGCAACGCTGCCAGTGCCCAATCCAGACAGCCCTATGCCGGCCTCGAACAGCGCCCCATCAAGGCACTATCACACCAGCAGATCGACGATCTCAAAGCCGGGCGCGGCATGGGCCTCGCACTTGCCGCCGAGCTCAATGGATATCCCGGTCCGAGCCATGTTCTCGAACTCGGCGATCGCCTTGACTTGACGCCGGATCAACGCATCCAGGTTCAACGTCTCTTCGATGCCATGAAGCAGGAGTCGGTCCCGCTGGGTAGCAAGCTTGTCGAGCAAGAGAGAGAGCTGGATCATCTTTTCTCTGCTCGCGTCATAACGTTAGAGTCGCTCAAGGCAGCTCTCGTTTCCATCTCGGAAACCCAGGCACTGCTCCGCGAAAGCCACCTCAAATATCACCTGTCGACCGCCGCTCTGCTCAATTAGGGCCAATTGAAGCGATACGCGGAGCTGCGAGGTTACCAGCGCCCCGACAGCTCCGAAGGACACAAGCACCGTCACTAGAAAATGCTGACTGCGTGCTTCGCTGTCGTTTCGCTTCTCTATGCGACGGTAGGTCAGGCTGGGGGAACGGCATTTCTTGCCTTGATGGCCTTTGCCTCGTTTCCTCCAAACGAGATGCGGCCGACGGCTCTGCTGCTGAATATCGTCGCGGCTACCTACTCCACGTGGCTCTTCAATCGCGGCAGCCATATCGATTGGGCAAAGCTCAAGCCGCTTCTGGTAGCCTCACTGCCGAGCACCCTGATCGGTGCACCCATTGTTCTTGCCGAAGAGATCTACCACACGGTGACGGGGCTCGTGCTCCTGCTCGCCGCTGTCGTCCTGATCGTCGGACGCAGCAGTGGCGATGCTCCGGACCGGATTACACCGCTCTGGGCCGCAATATCCACGGGCGCGGGAGTCGGCTTCGTCTCCGGACTCACCGGCGTCGGCGGCGGTGTTTTCCTCGCACCCATTCTGGTTGGAATGCGTTGGGCATCACCCAAACAGACGGCGGCGCTTTCCGCGCCATTCATCCTCGGAAACTCGGCCATCGGATTGGTTGGCGCGCTCCACGTGGGACAGATGCCATCAACCCAGACTTGGCTGTATGCCTCGGGTGCGCTTGCTGGCGCAATCGTCGGAACCACGATTGGTCTGCGTTGGCTCTCGCAAGCAGCAACGCGCTACATTCTTGCCGCGGTCCTCGGGTCTGCCGCGATTCAACTGGTGGCCTTCACCGCCAGATGAAAGTCGGGACTCGCAGGGCGGACTAGCGAAGCGTAATCCGCCCTGCGCATTCGCCTTACTTCAAGGCCGAAAACACGATGAGGCCAAGCACGAACGCCGTCAGCGAGTACTTCAGCGTGTAGTAGACGTTGCGGTTCCATTCCTTGACCTTGCGGCTGCCGAGATGGATCTCGTAGAGCTTGCCGAACACCTTGTTGAGCGCGCCGACATGCTCGCCGTCGACGTTCTCGGTCGCCGACGCCTTGACGATGTGATGGCTGACCCAGCGATTGATCGCGGTCATGAAGCCGTACTTCATCGGGCGCTCGACGTCGCAGAACAGGATGATGCGGTTGACGTCGGTCTGGTTCTCGGCACTGTGGATGAAGGTCTCGTCGAACATGAAGGCTTCGCCGTCGCGCCAGACGCATTCGACGCCGTCGACCAGGATGCGGCACTTGTTCGAGTTCGGCGTGACGAGGCCGA
The DNA here is from genome assembly GCF_054185225.1 of Bradyrhizobium sp. 18BD. Taxonomy (NCBI): domain Bacteria; kingdom Pseudomonadati; phylum Pseudomonadota; class Alphaproteobacteria; order Hyphomicrobiales; family Nitrobacteraceae; genus Bradyrhizobium; species Bradyrhizobium sp. 18BD. The sequence goes on from NZ_JAVAYL010000005.1 coordinate 27,067, forward strand.
GGTGATAGCGCAGCGAGCCCGCGAACGGATCGCGGTGCGCACCAAGCTTGCCACCCGGCGGCAGCATCGCGAACATCGCGCCATGCACGTTCGGGATCGACTTGAGCAGCTCCACCGTCTTCGGGCACAGCGTGTTCGCCGACGGCAGGAAGTCGTCGTACCATTTCAGGTAAAAGCGCTTCCAGCCGCTCTTGAAGAACGAATAGAAGCCCCAGTCGTTGTTCTTCGCAGCGGCGCGGATGAAGCCTTCGTCGAACAGGCGCACCGCCTCGTCGCGAATGGTCTCCCAGTTCTCGCTCAGCGGCTTCAGCTCCGGAAACTGCTCGACCGAGATCACCGGCTTGTTCGGCACCGCCGAGCCGGCATACATCAGCACATTATAGGGTGCGAGATAGGTCGAGTGATCGCCGAGCTGGCGCGCGAAGCGCAGCCGCTGCTTGCCGCGGAAGTGAACGTAAATCGTCGAAGCCGCAAGCACATATAAAATGACAAGCTGCGGCGCAAAAAGCTGTTTCAGCATTTCCCCAAGTTCCCAAGTGACCCAGCCGGGAACGTCATCTACTCCGAGCCGGCCCGAGCGGCAAGGTAAAGGCTGTGCATCCTGAGGCTGTTCCGCAGGTCGTGATCGATACGGCCGGAGCCATCCTTGTCACAATTACAGATCGCAGGCGCCCTTCCGTCAATCCCGGCGTTGCAGCCGATTTCGGGCAGATGGTATCCTGGTTCCACAGGGGAACTTGGAATTGGGTCTTGGCGATGTCGCGGCCGTTGGCCCATCATGTCGGCCCCAGCGGGCTCGACAAGAGCGAGCTCTGGACCTACGGGCCCTGGCCGTTCTCGTCCGAGGTGCGGGGCGACCGCGTCACCTCGATCCGGATCAGCGATCCGACCGTCGCAGCAAAGTAGATTCAATTCTAAGCGCGCGCGTCACGCCCGCGATAGCGCCTGCAGACCCTTGAAGGTCAGGCGTTTGGGGTCCCTGACGCCGGCGAGATAGAGCTGACGGATAAAGGCAACGACAGCGTTGCGGTCGCAATCGGTCAACGCCACGACGGCGTCGACCGCGATCTTCTGGGCTTCCATTGGGCTCACCTCGGCCTTGCGAGTAACCCCGGCCGAGACAGGCTAGGACTCATCCGTTAAATCGGCGTTAACCGTTTTGGAACCATCGCCGATTCAGCCGGGCCGCCGTATACGCAAAACAACGCATTGCGAAGGCGCGAAGCAGCTCAGCGCGCGCTGATGCTCTTCTTCAGCAACGCGAACTGCTTCTTCAGCCGGGGCACGGCGAAGTCGGTGAATGCCCGCACCTTGGGCACCGAGAGCCGCCCCTGCGGGCAGATCAGATGCGCGGGCATCTCCGGATCCTCGTCTCCGGCCAGCACGATCTCGAGCTCGCCGCGCGCGACCTGCTCGGCGACCTGGTACGAGTACATCCGCGCGACGCCGCGCCCGGCAACCGCAGAGGCCACCGCCGCATAGGTGCTGTTGACGACGAGCCGCGGCGTGAACTGCACGGTGCGGGCCGCCGACGAGCCGGCCTGCGGCGCAAAGGTCCAGGAATTGGGAAGGTGCGCCATCGCCACGATCTGGTGCTTTGCGAGATCGCCGGGCTCGGTGATGCGCGGATGCTGCTTCAGATAGCGCGGGGCCGCGACGACGACGCGGCTGATCTCGCCGACCCGCATCGCGACCATCGCCGAATCCGCAAGCGGCCCGATGCGAAGCGCGATATCGACGCCCTCCTCGATCAGATTGACCGCGCGGTCGAACAGGAGGAGTTTTGCCGACACGGTCGGATAGGCATCGAGAAACGCATCGAGGATCGGCCGCAGCACCATTTCACCCGACACGACGGGCGCAGTGATCGTGAGCAGGCCGCGCGGCGCGGTGCGCGGTCCGGCCGCGATGTCGTCGGCCTCTTCCAGCTCGGTGAGCACGCGGCGGCAGATCGCGACATAGCGCTCGCCCTCCTCGCTCAGCTTGATCGAGCGCGTGGTCCGGTGCAGCAGCTCGGCACCGACCCGCGCCTCCAGGAAGGCAATGGCCCGGCTGACCGCCGCCGGCGAGCGGCCGAGCTTGCGCCCCGCCGCCGCCAGGCTTCCCTCGTCCACCGCGAGGACGAACACATTCATCGCATCGAGACGATCCATGCCTTTCCGCCGCCCCATCACATTGCGGTGACAAGCTAGGCGTTCGCCCACGCCGCGACAACTGCCGCGGACGCTGTGCGGCATTCGTTCGCGCCGCGTAACAGTGTCTGCCGGACAACGTGTATTCGCAGCCGGGCCCCTACGGCGTACTTCAGACCGCAGGCCAGCCAGTGCCGGCGCAGATTTTCAAGCCAACCAAAGGAGCCTGTCATGGGTATTGAGCAGAAGGTCGCCATCATCACTGGTGCATCGCAGGGTATCGGCGCCGCCCTGGTCCAGGGTTTTCGCGATCGCAACTATCGCGTCGTCGCCACGGCGCGCTCCATCAAGCCGTCGGGCGACGATGACGTCCTCGCCGTTCCCGGCGACATCGCGGACCGTGCCACCGCCGAGCGGATCGTCGCACAGGCCGTCGCGCGCTTCGGACGCGTCGACACGCTGGTCAACAATGCCGGCATCTTCGTCGCAAAGCCGTTCACGCAATATACGGCCGAGGACTATGCGGCGGTGATGGGCACCAACGTCGCCGGCTTCTTCAACATCACGCAGCTCGCCATCGCCGAGATGGAGAAGCAGGGATCGGGCCATGTCGTCCAAATCACGACCACGCTTGTCGACCAGGCCAATTCCAACGTCCCTTCGGTGCTGGCCTCGCTTAGCAAGGGCGGCCTGAGCGCCGCGACTAGGTCGCTGGCGATCGAATACGCCAAGCGCGGCATTCGCGTGAACGCGGTGTCGCCCGGCATCATCAAGTCGCCGATGCACCCGGTTGCGACGCACGCCCAGCTCGGCGCGCTGCACCCGGTCGGCCACATGGGCGAGATGTCCGACATCGTCGATGCCGTGCTCTATCTCGAGAGTGCCTCCTTCGTCACCGGCGAGATCCTGCATGTCGATGGCGGCCAGAGCGCCGGCCACTGAGCAGGGAGCGCCACCGTACCCATCGTCACCATTCAAGTGACCCGCGAGGGAACGGCGCCGCCCGCCCTGGAATTCCGGCGCCGTCGCGCTAGCCCAACAGGATGATCCGCGCGCCGTTGCGCGCAGGAGGATGACATGACCAACGCAAATACGAAGCAACATCTGGAGACCCGGCTGCATCCGCAGCCGGGATCGAGATCGCAAACAACCTGGCGATACGCGGTGGCGGGACTGTCCGCATCGCTGGTCGGGCTTGGCCTCGCGCGGTTCTCCTACACACCGCTGATCCCGGCGTTGATCGCGGCAAAGTGGTTCAGCGCTTCCGACGTTGTCTATCTCGGTGCCGCAAACCTTGCCGGCTATCTCGCCGGCGCGCTCGCGGCGCGCGCTGTGGCCTCTCGCATCGGCGCGGTCCGCGCGCTGCGGGCGATGATGCTGCTCGCCACTCTTTCCTTCTTCGCCAGCTCGACGCCGGTGTCGTTCACCTGGTTCTTCGCGTGGCGCTTCCTCTCCGGCCTCACCGGCGGAATCATCATGGTGCTGGCGGCGTCCGTCATTCTGCCGCACACCTCGGCCGCGCGGCGCGGTATCGTCGGCGGCGTGATCTTTGCCGGCGTCGGCCTCGGCGTCGCCGCGTCGGGCACGCTGGTGCCGCTGCTGCTGCAACAGGGTTTGCAGCAGAGCTGGTATGGCCTCGGCGTGCTCTCAGCAGTGCTGACGCTCGTGAGCTGGTGGCACTGGCCCGCGGAAGCCAAGTCCGATGCTGCTGCGCCCGTGCATCATGCGAAGCCGCATCGGACGCCCACTGCCGCCCGTGCGCTGCTGATCCAGTACGGCCTCAACGCCGTAGCGCTGGTGCCGCACATGGTTTTCATCGTCGATTTCGTGGCGCGCGGCCTCGGCCAGGGCATCGCCGCGGGATCGCGCTACTGGGTGCTGTACGGCCTCGGCGCCATCGTCGGCCCGCTCGTCACCGGCCATCTCGGCGATCGCTCGGGTTTTGGCCCGGCCTTGCGCGCGGCGTTCCTGATCGAGGCGGCTGCCGTGCTGCTGCCGACCGTCAGCACCGCGCCGGTGTCGTTGATCGTGTCGAGCGTCGTGGTCGGCGGCTTCACGCCCGGCATCGTGCCGCTGGTGCTCGGGCGCATCCATGAGCTCGTGCCGCACTCGACGGAGCAGCAGCGCGCGACGTGGAGCCATGCCACCACCAGCTTTGCGCTGTTCCAGGCCGCGGCCGCCTACGGCTTCTCCTGGATCTACGCCCAGACCGGCGGCGACTATCTGGTCCTGTTCGCGCTGGGCGGCGGCGCCGTGGTGCTGGCGCTCGCGATCGACCTTGGCCTCGCGCTCACCACGCGCAAGGCATGACCGCTGGCGGCGGCGTGATCAGGAATACTGCATCACGCCGTCATCGATCCGGCCGAAGCGCAAGGAAACGATGTCGAGCGCGTAGTTCTGGTACAGCCGCCACGGCCGCTTCGAGCCCTGCTTCGGCATTTTTGCGACCGAGCGCTGCACATAGCCCGAGGTGAAAGCGAGCGATGGCTGCGCGGTGATCTCGGGGTCGTCGTTGTGCGGCATGCACTGGCGGAAATTGTGCCGGTCCATGTAGTTGATGAGCCGGCAGACATATTCGCAGGTGAGATCGCATTTCAGCGTCCACGACGCGTTGGTGTAGCCGAAGGCCGAGGCCATGTTCGGCACATCCGCATACATCATGCCCTTGTAGGTTAGCGTCTTCGCGAAATCGACGGTACGGCCGTCAACGCTGACCTCGAGGCCGCCGACGACCTGGAGCACCAGCCCGGTCGCCGTGACGATGATGTCGGCCGCAAGCTCGCTGCCGTCCTTCAGGCGGATGCCGTCGCGGGTAAAGGTGTCGATCTCGTTGGTGACCACGGCGGCGCGCTTTTCGCGGATCGCGCTGAACAGGTCGCCGTCGGGCACAAGGCACAGCCGCTGGTCCCAGGGATTGTAGCGCGGCGTGAAATGGGTCGCGATGTCGTAGTCCGGCCCGAGCGCCATGCGCACGCCACCGAGGATCAGGTTCTTCACCTTGTCCGGCCGCCTCCGGCTGAGCTGGAAGAAGAACATCCCCCACATCACGTTGCGCCAGCGGATGACGTGATAGGCCAGCCGCGTCGGCAGATTGCGGCGGAGCCTGTTGGCGACAGGATCCTGCGCCGGACGCGACACCACGTAAGTCGGCGAGCGCTGCAGCATCGTGACCTGCGCGGCCTTCTTGGCGAGCTCCGGCACCAGGGTCACCGCTGTCGCGCCCGAGCCGATCACGACGACACGCTTGCCCGCATAGTCGATGTCCTCGGTCCATTTCTGGGGGTGTACGATGCGGCCGGCGAAATCCGCAACGCCCGCAAATTCCGGCGTGTAGCCCGCCTCGTATTTGTAATAGCCCGAGCACATGAACAGGAAATTGCAGGTGAAGCGCACCAGTTCGGTTGCGCCCTCGCCGGTGGTGCGCTCGGCCTCGATGGTCCAGCGCGCATCCGGCGTCGACCACGCCGCGCGCTTGACGCGATGACGGAAGCGGATGTGCTTCTCGATACCGTTCTCGGCTGCCGTCTCGCGCACATAGTTCAGGATCTGCGGCCCATCCGCGATCGCCTTCGGATCGGTCCACGGCTTGAAGGAATAGCCGAGCGTGAACATGTCGCTGTCGGAGCGGATGCCGGGATAGCGAAACAGGTCCCAGGTGCCGCCGATGCAGTCGCGCCCCTCCAGAATAACGTAGCTCTTGGTGGGGCACTTGCTCTGCAGATGATAGCCCGCGCCGATGCCTGATAGCCCTGCACCGACGATCAGCACGTCGAAATGTTCTTGTTGCATGGTTTCCTCCGCCGAGGAGGATTGTCCGCCCGCGATTGCTGGCCGTCAATTGGCAATCAGCCGTGCCGCAACCGCAAAGCGAGTTGAATTCCACACGCCGAAACAACGAAGCCCCGGATCGCTCCGGGGCTTCGTGTCGATCGTCGATCGAACCAGTGCTCAGTAGCGGTAGTGGTCCGACTTGTACGGGCCTTCCTGCTTCACGCCGATATAGTCGGCCTGGTCCTTGCGCAGCTCGGTGAGCTTGACGCCGATCTTGGCGAGGTGGAGGCGCGCGACCTTCTCGTCGAGCGACTTCGGCAGCACGTAGACTTCCTTCTTGTACTTGCCGTCCTTGTTGTTGGCGAACAGCTCGATCTGCGCCAGCGTCTGGTTGGTGAAGGACGCCGACATCACGAAGGACGGGTGGCCCATCGCGTTGCCGAGGTTCACGAGGCGACCCTCCGACAGCATGATGATGCGGTGCTTGTCGGGGAACTCGATCTCGTCGACCTGCGGCTTGATGTTGGTCCACTTCAGATTGCGCAGCGACGCGATCTGGATCTCGTTGTCGAAGTGACCGATGTTGCAGACGATGGCGCGATCCTTCATCGCGCGCATGTGCTCGATGGTGATGATGTCCTTGTTGCCGGTGGCGGTGACGAAGATGTCGGCGCGGGGCGCGGCGTCTTCCATGGTCACGACCTCGTAGCCTTCCATCGCCGCCTGCAGCGCGCAGATCGGATCGACTTCCGACACCATCACGCGGCAGCCGGCCTGGCGCAGCGAGGCGGCCGAGCCCTTGCCGACGTCGCCGAAGCCGGCGACCATCGCGACCTTGCCCGACAGCATGACGTCGGTACCGCGGCGGATGCCGTCGACCAACGATTCACGGCAGCCATAGAGGTTGTCGAACTTCGACTTGGTGACGCTGTCGTTGACGTTGATCGCGGGCCACAGCAGCGTCCCGGCCTTCTGCATGTCATAGAGACGATGCACGCCCGTGGTGGTCTCTTCGGAAACGCCCTTGATACTCTCGGCGATCGCGGCGAAGTAGCCCTTCGGCTTCTCCTTGAGCTGCTTCTTCAGAAGCGCGAAGAAGATTTCCTCTTCCTCGGAGCCGGGCTTGTCGAGGAAGGCGGTGTCGCCCTTCTCGGCACGCAGGCCGAGATGGACGTACATGGTGGCATCGCCGCCGTCGTCGAGGATCATGTTGGGGTGACCGCCGCCGTGCCAGTCGAACAGCTTGGCGGTGTAGTCCCAATATTCAGTCAGGCTCTCGCCCTTGACCGCGAACACCGGAATGCCGGCGGCCGCGATCGCAGCAGCCGCGTGGTCCTGGGTCGAATAGATGTTGCAGGAGACCCAGCGGATGTCGGCGCCGAGCGCTGCCAGCGTCTCGATCAGCACGCCGGTCTGGATCGTCATGTGCAGGGAGCCGGCGATGCGCGCGCCCTTGAGCGGCTGCTTCGGGCCGTACTCTTCGCGGGTGGCCATCAGGCCGGGCATCTCGGTCTCGGCGAGCGAGAGCTCCTTGCGGCCGAAATCAGCGAGCGAAATGTCCTTGACGATATAATCGGTGAAGCCGGGCTTCGCGTTCATGTCTGTTTCCTAATCAGTGAGGCTGGCGTGTCAGTAGCAAGGCAAGCTGAACGCTATGTGGCACCATTTCTCCCTCTCCCCGTTCTTACGGGGAGAGGGCTGGGGTGAGGGGCTCTTTCCAAGCACCGAGCTTGCGGAGAGTCCCCTCACCCGCCGCTTCGCGGCGACCTCTCCCCGCAAGCGGGGCGAGGTAAAGAGAGTTAGAGCGCGCGCTTGAGCGGCTCGACGAGATCGGTCTTCTCCCAGGAGAAGCCGCCCTCGTTGTCGGGCGTGCGACCGAAATGGCCGTAGGCCGAGGTGCGCGCGTAGATCGGGCGGTTGAGGTCGAGATGGGTGCGGATGCCGCGCGGGGTCAGGTCCATCGCCTTCGCGGCGGCCTTCTCAAGCTCGTCCTCCGATACCTTACCGGTGCCGTGGGTGTCGATGTAGATCGACAGCGGACGCGCAACGCCGATGGCGTAGGCGAGCTGCAGCGTGCAGCGGTCGGCAAGACCGGCCGCGACGATGTTCTTGGCAACGTAGCGCGCAGCGTAAGCCGCCGAACGGTCGACCTTGGTCGGATCCTTGCCGGAGAACGCGCCGCCGCCATGCGGAGCCGCACCGCCGTAGGTGTCGACGATGATCTTGCGGCCGGTCAAGCCGGAGTCGCCATCGGGACCGCCGATGAAGAACTTGCCGGTCGGGTTGATGTGCCAGATGGTCTTCGGGGTGATCCAGTCCTTCGGCAGCGCGTCGCGCACATAGGGCTCGACGATGTCGCGGATCTGCTTGGACGAGATGTCCTCGACCAGATGCTGGTGCGACACCACGATCTCGCGCACGGCGACCGGCTTGCCGTTCTCGTACTGCACCGTGACCTGGCTCTTGGAGTCCGGGCCGAGCACCTTCTCCTTGCCGGAGTGGCGGGCTTCGGAGATCAGGCGGAGGATCTTGTGGGCGTAGAAGATCGGCGCCGGCATCAGATCCGGCGTCTCGTTGGTGGCGTAACCGAACATGATGCCCTGGTCGCCAGCGCCTTCTTCCTTGACTTCACCGGGCTGCAGCGCGTCGACGCCCTGGGCGATGTCGGCCGACTGCGGATGCAGCAGGATCTCGATGTCGGCCTTCTGCCAGTGGAAGCCTTCCTGCTCGTAGCCGATGTCCTTGATCGCGGCGCGCACGACGCCCTCGATCTGCTCGTTGGTGACCGACTTCGGACCGCGGGTCTCGCCGGCGATCACGACCTTGTTGGTGGTCGCGAGCGTTTCGCAGGCGGCACGGATCTGCCACGGGTCAATGCCGGCTTTCGGCCCCTCGCGGTAGAACAGATCGACGATTTCATCCGAAATCCGGTCGCAGACCTTGTCCGGATGGCCTTCGGACACGGACTCACTGGTGAAGAGATAGGACGCGCGCATCAAGTAACCCCTTGTTCCGCCACTCGACGGCGGTTCGTTTGCGATGTTTACCTTGGATTATGTCAATCACGCCGGCGCGAGATGACGTAGGATTCGTCTAGAAACCAGAGCCCGTTGTATTTTCTCAGCACGTCCCTGGCGGCGTCCAGAGTGCGGCCGTTTTGAGTCATATCTGCCAACCGGTCGTCCTCGATCTGAGCGACATACACCGCCGCATTCCACGCTGCAAAGGCCGTCGAGGTTCCGATGGAGCCGGTGACCTCGTTGGGCAGCGCTTCCATATCATACCTGAAGATCGAGCGGTTATCCGCATAAGCATTAAAATTTAAGTCGCGGCCCAACGAGCCGAGCTCGTACTTCACGGCGCGCAATAGCTCATGACGGCTGACCGAGAAAGGGTTTTCTCCAGGCCAGATCGCCTGGATCATTTCCATGCCCGGATCCCGGCCGTGGGAGTGGATTCCGATCAGGCGGCCGCCCGGCCGCAGGGCCTTGGCCAAGGGCGCTATGATGCGCTTGGCCCGGAAATTGACCGAGGACAGGGCGCGGTATGGCTGGGATGCAATGACGAGGTCGAAATTGGCCTCGGTCTGGCCCGGCCGCGGAATGGTCGAATCCAGCAGGAACCTGTGGTCCTCGCGGTAGAGCACCAGCACGACCGGCCGCTCGTACAGCGGCATGGCCGTTCGCGGGCTGATCGCCGCGCGCCAGTTCTGCTCCAGGAACGGCCGCAGCTCTGCAATCTGGGCCTCGAACTCGCCCGATGAGGCCCCTCGCAGCGGGACCTCGTGCCAGACGGTGGCCGCAGCCGCCGCAGGCGAAGCCGGCGTCAGCCAGGGTGCCTCCGAGTAGAACATGTTGGTGAAGACGAAGACCGACGCCGGATGCTCGAAAATCCGGTCCGGCACCTTCTCCAGCGTCAGGCGCAGATCCTCGAGGCTGAGCTCCTTGCCGGCCACATAGAACGGCATATGGGGATAGCGCTGATGCGTCGCGCGCAGCACCCGCGCCAGCACCGTGCCGTCGCCGACCCCCGCGTCAAAGATGCGCAGCGCCGGCGGTCGCGGATGGATGGCGGCAAGCTCCAGCGCGACCCGGTCCGCGATCACCCGCTTCTCGCTGCAGGTATGGACGAACAGCAGGTATTTCTGCCGGTTCTCGAAGAAGCGGAAATTGCCGCGCGGATCGCGCTTTTCCGGCGGCACTTGCAGGCCACGCGGCGGCGGCAGGCCGCCCGTCGTTGATGCGGCGATATAGGCCTGGATCCGCTCCAGCGTGTCGATGGTGATGCGCTTGCCCTCGCGCAGACGCTGCACGAGCTTCCCATCGTTCACCGCGCGCCGGCCGAAGGTCGATTCCGCCATGCCCGCCTTGCGGCAGAACTCGGTGATTTGGCTGAGGATTTCGTCGTTCTTCATGAGTGGGAAGGCAGTGGGCAGGCCGTTGAGATGGAGGACTTCTAACATCATCTGCCCACCGGGGAAAGCTTAGCGCCCCAATTTGCACAGGTCACACTTACGGATATAGAGAGCGCCTGTTGCGATACTCTGGGGTGCATATGTTCCGGCGAAAATGCCTGACGATCCTGCTGCTCGTTTCGTTCGCAAGTATCGCCCGCGCAAGCGACCCCACCACCGACAATCCGGACCAGGTGTTCGAAGCCGTCTATGCCCGCATCGGGGCAGTGCCGGCCGCGGTCGCGCGCGAACGTCTGATCTGGCTGAAGCTGGAAGAGCTCAAGCGCGAACCATGCGATCAGCGCAGCATCGACGATCTCGCCATGATGCTCGACAGGCGCGGCTACCGTCGGCAAGCCGCCGACGGGCTCTACAAATTCGTCCAGAGCTGCGGAGCGCCGCTGACCGCACTGAACAAGGCGTCCGTCATCTATATGAGCATCACCGACTACCCGAAGGCTGTCGAAGCCGCCGAGGAGTATGTCAAACGCGCGCCGTCCGACCAGAGCGCGCATTATGTCCGCGCCATGGCACTGGACGCTGCCGGCGACTACCGCCGCGCCCTCGCCGACTACTCCGACACGATCGAGCTGTTCAGCGGCGACAAGAAAATGATCTCGGGCGGGATCTTCATGCGCATGGCGAACGCATACGCCGCGCTGAAGCAGTTCTGCGAGGCGACGGCGCCGATCAACCGCTGGGTCGCGCTCGATCCGGCGACGCGCGATAACAGCAAGACGCAGAAGATCATCGCCGACTATGAGCGGCAGGGCAATTGCGTCTCGTCGACCGAGTCCCGGAATGAGAGCTTCCCGATCCACGGGCAGAAGGGGGTCGCCACCGTGAAAGCCGAGATCAACGGCGTGCGCGGGCTGTTCGTGCTCGACACCGGCGCAAGCTATGTGTCCGTGAAATCGGCTTTTGCGAGCAAGGCCAAGATCCCGGACGGCGGCGCCAGCGACATCACGCTGATCACCGCCAACGGCCAGACCAAGGCAAAGCTCTCCAGGGCCGACAAGGTCGTGCTGGGCAAGCTCGAAGCGATGAACGTGCCCGTCGCGGTGCAGGATGGCGACGAGAAGGGATTTGGCGCAGGCATCGACGGCCTGCTCGGCATGAGCTTCCTGTCGCGGTTCGAGGTCCAGATGGCGGGCGGATCGATTGAGGTCCGCACTCGCCAGCCCAGGAAGTGACCGCAGCAGACCATCGCGGCGTGAACCCGAAACGCCGCGCGCGCGACCAAGGGCAGACATTCCCATCACAAACGCCTGCAGCCGAGGTCTCCTTGCGCCGCCTGCTCCTGATCCCCGCCCTTTTGCTCGCTGCCCTGCTCGGGTCCGCGCCGGCCCATGCGCAGGCCCGCAACCAGCTCGGACCGCTCTGCACCACCGAGACCACGCCGGCGGACCAGATGGTCGACGCCTGCAGCAAGATCATTGCGCTGAAGGTATTCAAGGGCGAGCAGCTCGCGACCGTGTATTTCTGGCGCGCCGTCGGCTGGAACAAGAAGGGCGACTACGCCAAGGTCATCGCCGACACCACCGAAGCGATTCGGCTCAAGCCGAGCCAGGCGGTCTATAACCTCAGGGGATCGGCCTATTTCGACAAGGGCGACTACGACATCGCGATCGCCGATTTCGACGATGCGCTGAAGCTCGGCCCGCCCAGCGGCATCATTTTCCACAATCGCGGCAATGCCTGGCGCGGCAAGCGCGACTACGCCAAGGCGGTCGCCGACTACGATGCCGCCATCAAGGCCGACCCGCGATCGACATTCTCGTTCCAGAACCGCGGCATCGCGAAGGAGGCGCTCGGCGAGCTCGACGCCGCACTCGCCGACATCAACCAGGCGATCCGGCTCGACCCGACGCTGCCGCAGCCGCTGATCACCCGCACCTCGATCTGGCGCGCCAAGGGCGATCTCGATCGCGCCATCGCCGACGGCAGCGACGCGATCCGGCTCGCCAAGGAGAAGCCGCCGGTCAACATCATGACGCCGCCGAACAGCGTGCTGATCTCGGGCTACACCCATCGGGCGCTCGCCTATGAAGCGAAGGGCGACTACGCCCGCGCCCGCGAGGACTACATGGCGACGCTCGCGATCGTCGCCTCGGATGCCGGCAGCAAGTCCAACCAGGCGACAGCAAAGGTGCGGCTGGCGCTGATCACGGATGCAGCCGCACCGATCCCGCGCGATGCGCCCTCACCGACGACGGCGACAGCTCCTGCCTCACAGCAGACTGGTGCGGCCCCCGCGCCCTCACCTGCTCCGGCCGTACGCGGTACGCGGATGGCGCTGATCATCGGCAACGGCGCCTATGCGCATGTGAAGGCGCTGCCCAATCCGCCCAACGATGCGCGCGCGGTCGCCAAGAGCCTGCGCGACATCGGCTTCACGGTGTCGGAAGGCGTCGACCTCGACCGCGCGGCAATGCAGAAGATGACACGCGACTTCTTGCGTGACGCGGCGCGGGCGCAAGTTGCGGTGGTGTACTATGCCGGCCACGGCGTGCAGGTCGATGGCCGCAACTATCTCATTCCGGTCGATGTCGAGCTCAAGCCGGGCACAGGCATGACCGAGGCGATGATCGACATGGACACGATCATGGCCGGCCTCGACGACCAGGTCCGCACCAACATCCTGATCTTCGATGCCTGCCGCAACAATCCGATGGCGCAGCAGGTCGCAAGCGCAGGCACCAATCGCGGCATCGAAGGCGCCTCGGGCCTCGCAGCTCCAACGAGCCTCGGCACCGGCGCGACGCTGGGCGCGGGCACGCTGATCGCCTTCGCCACCGCGCCGGGCCAGGTCGCGCTCGACGGCGAAGGCGCCAACTCGCCGTTCTCCGCCGCCCTCTCCCGTCATCTCGGCACACCGGGCCTGGAAGTGCAGCAGATGCTGACGCGGGTGCGGGCCGAGGTGGTCTCGTCCACGAAGAACAAGCAGGTGCCGTGGTCGAACTCGTCGCTGCTGGGTGAGGTCTATCTGGCGGAGAAGTGAGATACTCTCGTGCCCCGGACGCAGCGCAACGCTTCTTCAGCGGTGCGCTGCAGAGCCCGGGGCCCACATCTCCGAAGAGCAAGTCTAGCAGCATAGGTCCCGGCTCTGCGCAGCAACGCAAGAGCGTTGCAGCGCGTCCGGGACACGAGCGAGGCTCAGTTGCCCCACACTTCCTTCGCGATCTCGACCGCGAGGCTCAGTTTCGCCCACTGCTCTTCCTCGGAGAGGATGTTGCCCTCTTCGGTCGAAGCGAAGCCGCATTGCGGGGAGAGCGCGAGCTGCTCCAGCGGAGCGAACTTGGCGGCTTCTTCGAGGCGACGCTTGATGTCGTCCTTCTTCTCGAGCTCGCCGAACTTCGAGGTGATGACGCCGACCACGACGACCTTGTTGCCCTTGGGCAGGAAGCGCAGCGGCTCGAAGCCGCCGGCACGGTCGCTATCGTATTCGAGGAAGTAGCCGTCGTAATTGGTGCCGGCGAGCATGGTCTCGGCCACCGGCTCGTAGCCGCCCGAGGAAATCCAGGTCGAGCGGAAATTGCCGCGGCAGACATGCGTCGTCACCACCATGTCGGCGGGCTTCTCGGCCAGTGCGTAATTGATGATGCGGGCGTAGATCTGCTGCAAGCCATCCGGATTGTCGCCGCGCTCGCGCGCCTTCTGCAATTCGTCCGGCGAGCAGAGATAGGCCCACACGGTGTCGTCGAACTGCAGATAGCGGCAGCCGGCGTCGTAGAACGCCTTGACGGCCTTGCGGTAGGTCTTGCCGAGATCCTCGTAGAAGGCGTCGAGATCGGGATAGACGTCCTTGGAGATCGACTTGCGGCCGCCGCGGAAGTGCAGCACGGCCGGAGACGGGATCGTCATCTTCGCGGTGACGTGGGCCTGGTCGGCGACCTTCTTCAGAAAGCGGAAGTGGTCCAGCATCGGGTGGTCATCGGGAAAGTCGAGCTTGTCGATCACCCGGACCGCGTCGTGACGGGTCTGCACGCCCGTGAACTGGATGCCGGCGTCGGGGTGGAACAGCTCGCAGCCGGTGAGCTTGGCCAGGAAGTCGAAATGCCACCACGAGCGGCGGAATTCACCGTCGGTCGCGAGCTTCAGGCCGACCGAAGCCTGCTTGTGCACGACCTTCTCGATCTCCATGTCCTCGATCTTGCGCAGATCGTCGGCCGAGATCTCGCCCTTCTCGAGCTTCGCGCGGGCTTCCTTGATCTTGGCGGGGCGCAGGAGGCTGCCGACCTCGTCGGCACGGAAGGGGGCTTTGGTTCGCTGCATTTTGTACTCCCGGGATATTTCTTAGTGGGCCGCCGCCCCTGCGACCCCGAGGTGGCGCTCCAGAACCGACGGGTCGGCCTTCAGCGCGGCGCTCGGGGCGTCGTGGACGATCGTTCCGCGTTCCAATATCACAACGCGGTCGGCAAGCCCCAGAATCTTTTGGGCATTCTGCTCGACGATGATCGAGCAGATGCCCCCGGCCCGGGTGATGGTCCCGATCGCCTTCAGCAGCTCCTCGACGATGATGGGGGCCAGGCCCTCGGTCGGTTCGTCCAGCAGCAGGACCTTCGGGTTGAGGGTCAGCGCGCGGCCGATCGCCAGCATCTGCTGCTCGCCCCCGGAGAGCTGGTTGCCGAAATTGGTCCGCCGCTCCTTCAGCCGCGGGAACATCTCGTAGACCTTCTCGACCGTCCAGGGGCCGGGCTGGGCCACCGCGGTCATGTTCTCCTCCACCGTGAGCGAGCGGAAGATGTTGCGCTCCTGCGGCACCCAGCCGATGCCGGCGCGGGCGCGCTGATCGGGCCGGAGCGTGGTGACGTCCGTGCCGCCGAGCGCGACCGTGCCGGAGAAGCGGCGGGTGACGCCGACGATGGAGTTGATCAGCGTCGTCTTGCCGGTGCCGTTGCGGCCGAGCAGCGCCAGCACCTGCCCTTCGGCAAGGCGCAGGCTCATCTTCGGCAGCACCACGGCCTCGCCATAGCCGGCACGCAGGGAATCGATCGCGAGCAGGTCAGACATTGACCGCCTCCTCGCCGAGATAGACGGCCTTCACCTGCGGATCGCGCGCCACCTGCTCGGGCGGCCCCTCGGTGAGCAGCGCGCCGGAGACCAGCACCGAGATGCGGTCGGCGAAAGAGAACACGAGGTCCATGTCATGCTCGATCAGCAGCACCGTGACGTCGCGCGGCAGCGCGCCGACGACGGCGAGAATGTCGTGGCGCTCGCTCTCGGGCACGCCGGCGGCGGGCTCGTCGAGCAGCAGCACGCGCGGCTTGGCGGCGATCGCGACCGCGATCTCGAGCAGGCGCTGCTTGCCGTAAGGCAAGGTCACGGTCTGCTCGTTCATGACGTCGAGCAGGTGGAAGCGGGTCAGAAGATCGGCGATCTCGCCGTTGACGTCGGCGCGCGTGCCCATCCGCCGCCACCAGTCACCGCCATGGCCGAGGCGTTCGGAGACGGCAAGGCCGATGGTCTCGAGCGGAGTTAGATCAGGATAGAGCTGGTTGATCTGGAACGTGCGCGACAGGCCGCGCAACACGCGCTTGTGCACGGGCAGGTCCGTGATGTCCTGGCCTTCGAGCAGGATCCGGCCTGAGTTCGGCTTGAGCACGCCGGTGAGCTGGTTGATCACCGTGGTCTTGCCGGCGCCGTTCGGGCCGATCAGCGCGTGACGGGCGCCCTGCTCGATCCTGAGCGACAGGTCGCGGGTGACGCGCAGGCCGCCAAAGGTCTTCTCGAGATTCCGGGTTTCGAGGGCGATGGTCATGCGTCGCTCTCCGGCGCGGCGACGACGGCCTTACGTCCGGCGACCTGCTTGATGATCAGATTGGGCACATACAGCACCCAGCGATGCAGGCGCTGGCGGCCGACCAGCACGATCACGACCAGCACGAGGCCGATCCAGAACTGCCAGTATTGCGGGGTGATGGCGGAGAAAAACTCCTGCAGCATGCGGAACACCACCGCGCCGATCAATCCGCCATAGAGATAGCCGGTGCCGCCGATGACGAGCACCAGCATCAGATCGGCGGAGCGCTCGAAGGCGAACACGTCGAGCGAGGCGATCGCTGTGGTCTGTGTGAACAGCGCGCCGGCGATCCCGGCATAGAAGGCCGCGAGCGTGTAGATCGCGATCAGGCGACGATTGACGGGGATGCCGATCGCAGCCGCGCGCAGCGGATTGTTCTTGATCGCGCGCAGCGAGAGCCCGAACGGCGAATGCACGACGCGGCGGGCGAACAGGAACAGCAGGAACAGCACGGCCAGCGAATAGAAGAAGCCGGTCTTGCCGAACATGTCGAACGGGATCGCGCCGAAGATCGGCTGCATCTCGATGCCCTGCAGGCCGTCGGTGCCGCCGGTGATGTTGGAGAAGCGCTCGGCGAGCGCCTCCAGCAACAGCGCGATGCCGAGCGTCACCATCAGCCGGGTGAGATCGACGCCGCGGATCACCAGGAAGCTGGTGGCAAAGCCGAGCACCATCGCAGCAAGGCCGGCGACGATCAGCGCCAGCACCGGCTCGTTGATGATGCCGTGCAACGCAAGCAGCCCGGCGGCATAGGCGCCGACGCCGAAGAAGGCGGCATGGCCGAGCGAGACGATACCGGCATAGCCGAGGATCAGATCGAGCGACATCGTGAACAGCGCCAGGCGCAGGATGTCGGTCATGATCAGAAAACGCGTGGGAAACAGGAAGCCGCAGGCCAGCACGACGAGCCAGAAGGCGGCTTCGCCGAAGTGCCAGCGCGCCTGGCGCTGCGCGTGATAACCGACGTCGGAAGAAGCGCTCATCGGCGAACTCAACGCGCGGCCGTGCGGCCGAACAGACCGTTCGGGCGCCAGATCAGGATCACGATCATCATGGTGTAGATCACGAAGGGTCCCATCTTCGGCACGTAATATTTGCCGGCGACGTCACCGATGCCGAGCAGGAGCGAGGCCAGGAACGGCCCGGTGATCGAGGACGAGCCGCCGACGGTGACCACGATCAGGAAGTAGATCATGAACTTCAGCGGGAAGTACGGGTCGAGGCCGAGGATCTCGGCGCTCAGTGCGCCGCCGAGACCGGCAAGGCCGCACCCGAATGCGAATGTGAACGCGAACACCTGCGGCACATTGATGCCGAGGCCGCTCGCCGCGCGCGGATCATCGACCGCGGCGCGCAGCCGGCTGCCGAAACGCGTCTTGGCCAGCACCATCTGGAGGCCGATCGTCAGCAGGCCGCAGATCACGATGATCATTAGCCGGTAGCGGCCGATGCCGACGCCGAACACGTCGAACTGGCCCTGCAGCGCGGCCGGCAGGTTGATGAAGACGCGCGAGGAGCCCTGGATGTAATCCACGGCTGCGACCGACATGAAGGTGAGGCCGATGGTGAACAGCACCTGGTCGAGATGGCTGCGCGTATAGAGGTGACGGTAGAGCGTGCGCTCGAGGAAAATGCCAATCGCGGCCGATGAGACGAAGGCGAGCGGCAGCGCGGCGAAAAACGGCCAGCCCATCCGGTTGACCAGCACCATGCAGACATAGCCACCCGCCATGGCGAAGGCGCCGTGCGCGAGGTTGACGAAGTTCATCAAACCGAGCGTGACCGCGAGCCCGCAGGCAAGCACGAACAGCAGCATGCCGTAGGCAACGCCATCGAACAGGTTGGTGAGGATTGAGGTCATCGAGGGTCGAATATCATCTCAAGTGTAGCCTATTGCCGTGCTGCGCTCCCTCCCCCGCTTGCGGGGGAGGGTTGGGGAGAGGGTGCTTCAACAACGAAGACTCCCCCAGAGGAGAGAGCCCTCACCCGGCGCTTTGCGCCGACCTCTCCCGCAAGCGGGAGAGGTTTAGAAGAGCGGGTCACTTCTTCGTCTTGCCGAGGTCCTTGACGGCTTCGAAGGTCGCGAACTCGACGTTGTAGAGCTCGCCGTCGACCTTCTCGACCTTGCGGATGTAGATGTTCTGCACGATGTCACGGGTCTCGGGATCGATTGAGATCGGGCCGCGCGGGCTTTCCCACTTCTGGCCCTTCATGGCCTCGATCAGCTTGTCGCCGCTGGTGTCGCCATTGGTCTTCTTCAGCGCCTCGTAGATGAGGTGGATGCCGTCATAGCCGCTCACCGCCATGAAGCCCGGGCGATTGCCGAATGCCTTCTTGTAGGCGGCAACGAAATCCTTGTTCATCTGCGAGGGATGCGCCGCCGAATAGAGATGCGCAGTGACGGTGCCGAGCACGGCGTCGCCCATGTTGTTGAGCAGGTCGTCGTCGGTGACGTCGCCGGGTCCAATGACCTTGATGCCGGCCTTGTCGAGACCACGCTCGGCATATTGCTTCATGAAGTTGCCACCCTGTCCGGCCGGCACGAACACGAAGATCGCGTCGGGCTTGGCGTCCTTCATGCGCTGCAGGAACGGCGCGAAGTCGGGGTTGGCGAGAGGCGTCTTCACCTCTTCGACCACTTCACCGCCGCCCGCGGTGAAGTTCTGCTTGAAGAAATTCAGCGCGTCGTTGCCCGGTGCGTAGTCCGAGGTCAGCGTCGCCACCTTCTTGATGCCGTTCTTCACCGCCCAGTCCGCGATGATGGTCGAGGACTGCGCCAGGGTGAAGCTGGTGCGCACGATATAGGGCGAGCGCTCGGTGATGATGGAGGTGCCGGCCGCCATCACGACTTCCGGGATCTTGGCCTGCGTCGCCAGCGGCGCGGCCGCGAGCGCGGCGGGCGTCACGCCGAAGCCGGCGATGAAATTGACCTTGTCGTTGACGATCAGCTCCTGCGCGGCGGTCTTGGTCTTGTCGGGAATCGCAGCGTCGTCCTTGAGGATGATCTCGACCTTCTTGCCGGCGACGGTGTCGCCCTTCTGCTGCATGTAGAGCTTGATCGCGTTCTCGATCTGCTTGCCGGTCGAGGCCTGGCCGCCGGTCATCGGCAGGATCAGGCCGACCTTGACGGTGTCTTCGGCCTTGGCCGGCACGATCGCCGCGAGACCTGCGATTGCGGCCGCTGCTGCGGTGCGCGAAAACATTTTACGTTCGAACATCAGATGTCCCTCCCCTTCATTCCTGACCTCTTATGCGCCGGACCGAGTGCCCGGTCCTTGCTTCAGCTTAGCTCACGCGCGCACGATGTCGCGCGCCACAAGGCGTCTTTCGCGCCCTCATTGTCAATCGGACGTTTGGCGACCATTCGGCGCAAGCCGAGCGTTCCGATTAGCAAGGGCGAAGAGCGGTGTCGCGGTTACGTTGGGGTAACCCGAGCGCCCGATCTTCGTCGGCTTTCCAGCCGTCATTTGCACGAATGTACAAATAAAATGGACCTGTCAACGAAAAACCCCCGGTGCCGACCAAGCCAGATTGTCGCGAGCGGGCAGTGTAGGAAAGCGGTGCACCGGGTGGATGGAGGATTTCGTCTTCCATTTGCAGAATTTGAACATCGCGAGCGGTCGCAATCCGGTATGTTCGTACCTACCTCGAATAAGCCAATTTTACCTTGTTGAAGGCTACCCTCGTTAAACGCCGGTCATCCGGCACCCTCCTGTTTTTCTGCCCGGCGCGTCCACACGATGATCATGCGGTTTCGGTCCCTTCTGCTTCTCCTCGCGGCGACCGCGGGGCTGTCGGGCTGCGGCACGGTCAACGAGAGACTGTCGGCCGGGATGGGCGATTATGTCCCGCAATGGGCGGGCGGCCTACCGGCGGACGCCCCGCCGCGGCCGGGCACGGCGCAGTACGATGCATGGATGAAGGAACGGGAGCAGAAGCGGCTCCAGCCCGCAGCACCACGCGACGAGTCCAAAACCGGCCAGAACAAGCTTGACCCCACGCAACAGCGTTGATTGTAAACGGCGGTTGAGGGCGGAAGAGCAGCATGCTGGACAGCAGCACAGGCAAGCAGACGGAATGTCTCGTGATCGGCGGCAGCGGACTGGTCGGCGGCTATCTCGTCGATCATCTCGCCCGCCGACACGGGCGTGTCTTTGCAGTCTCCCGCTCCCCCCGCAGCACGACCGCCAGCGTGGCGTGGATTCAGGCCGACCTGACGCAGCCGGACACTCTGAAATTTCCTGACGTCACGACGCTGTACTGTACCGCCGACGCAATTCAGCTGGCCAAGGCATTGCCCGTCATCCTCGCATCCCCGGTCAAACGCGTCGTGGCATTGAGCTCAACCAGCGTGCTCACCAAGCAGGATACTGAAGTTGCGGAAGAGCGCGAGACCATCCGAAACCTGACCGAAGCCGAGCAGATCATCGCCAGGCTTTGCCAAGAGCGCGAGGTCAGCTGGACCATCTTGCGACCGACCCTGATCTACGCAGAAGGACGGGACACCAACATCACGCCGTTGTCGCGGCTGATTCGGCGGGCCGGCTTCATGCCGATCGTCGGTGGCGCGAAGGGTCTTCGGCAGCCGGTGCACGCGGAGGATCTCGCGATCGGCGCGATCGCTGCAGCCGAGAGCCCGGCAGCACGCAACAAATTCTATTCGCTACCGGGCGCGGAAACGCTGCCTTATAGCGAAATGATCGGCCGGGTGTTTGACGGCATGGGACGCCCTCGCCGGCTCATTTCCGTCTCCCCATGGCTGTGGCGCGTTATCTTCGCGATGGCGAAACCGCTGTATCCCACGGCCAACGTGGCGATGGGCTTGCGCATGATGAAGGACATGACCTTCGATGCAACGCCGGCGATCGAGGATTTCGGCTGGAATCCTCGGCGCTTCCATCCGGTTTTCGATTAAGCCGGATCGATTCAGGCGTCGGGCGTGAGCGCGGGATTGCGCTTCAGGTCTTGACGATCTGGTCGACGCCGACGCCCTGCCCGCGCAACGTCGCCCAGATCAGCCCGAGATCGCCAATGAAGCTTTGGGATTTGACGTATTGGGCATCGAGTTCGGCCAGCCGCTCCGGGTTCGACATGTCGACGCCGCGAACCTGGGCCAGCCCGGTGATGCCGGGACGCACGCTGAACACCCCGAGCTTGCGCCGCGCCTCGACAAGCTCGACCTGCGACGGCAGGCACGGCCGCGGACCGACCAGGCTCATGTCACCGGCCAATACGTTGAAGGCCTGCGGCAGTTCATCGACCTTGAAACGCCGCATGTGATAGCCCAGCCGCGTGACCTTCGCCGCCGAGACCTGATGGGTCGGAAGATCGCCCGTGTCCGAGGCCATCGTCCGGAATTTGTAACAGGTGAATGGCTGCCCGTTCCGCCCGACCCGAACCTGCCGGAAAATCGCGTCGCCCCGGCTATCGAGCCGGATGGCAACAGCGACAATCAGCAAGATCGGCCAGAGCAGGAGCAGGAGCACCGCGCAGACCGCTACATCGAGCAAACGCTTCATTTGGAAGACGCTCGCACCATCGCGCGCAGGCCATCCTTTGTATGCACGCGGGGAGACCATCCGACGCTCTGAAGATCGGCTGAGCTTGCGACAAGCTCGCGTCCGATGCGATCCCAAAGCCCGCGGTGGCCGGCAGCAAAAACCAGCGCCCGCACGGCAGCCGGTGGGATCGGAACCAAATTGCGCGGCCGCCCAGTAGCCTCGCGCAGCGTCCCGATCATTTCAGCCAGCGTGATCGGCTCGGGATCACAGACGATGAAAGTCCGATTGATCGTGTCCTGATTGCCGAGGCAGAACATCACCGCCTGCACGAGATTGTCGATCGAGAGCAGCGAACGGCGATTCTGGAAGGAGCCAAACGGGAGCGGCACGGGCAGCGACGCAATCTTCATCATCATGGCCATGTTGGCCTTGGCTCCCGGGCCATAGACGATGACCGGCCGCAGAATGGTGAACGGTACGCCAGAAAGACGAACTTCCTCTTCCGCCGCGAGCTTGGCCCGGTCATAGGCCGTCATGGGCCACGGCTCGTCCTTCTCGGTGACGACATGGTCGGCAGCGGAGCCCGCCTGCGCGCCAATCGACGACATGAAGATGAGACGCTTGATCCCGCGCTGCGCACAGGCCTGGACCAGGTGCGCCGTCGCCTCGCGATTGGCCCTTGTGTACTGGCCGCTGTCGATGTGAGTGCGATGAGCGATGGCCGCGAGGTGAATGACGGTATCGATGCCATCAAGAAGGGGGGCCCAATCCACATCGCGCTCAAGATCGGACAGCTCCGCCCATTCGCTTCCCGGCGCATTGGCAAGCGAGGTCGGCTTGCGGGACGCCGCCCGGACGAAGTGGCCGTCGTTTGCGAGCGCATTGGTCAGGGTAGACCCTATGAAGCCAGAAGCGCCGGTTACCAATATCCGCAACGACATCCGCTCGCTCGCCCCAACGGCCGGAAAGACAGAGGCTTCCGCTCGGCCAAAATGTTCCACTAGGTGGTGCACGCGAACCGCCCCCGGACGATGATTCTCATCATTCTCATCACCCTTGCGGCGCCGGCACAACGGCAGACGCTACAATTTGCTGCACCGCAGCAGAAGACGAAAACATCGAGCGCCCCAATTCCCGACCGCGCTCCGACATCGAACGACGCAATACGTCGTCATCCATAAGTTGTTCTGCGAGTTCCTTCAACTCGTTAACGGAATTCCCAACATATACCTTCCCCACCTGCTCGGCCTCGATCAGCCTCATCAGGTCGGTGCCCGGATTCACCCGCGCGAGGACCGGCACCCCATATTGCACGTAGGAGACGAACTTGCCCGGAATATTGTGGGTTTTATGGTCGGGATGCAGTGCGACCATGCCGACATGGCACTGCGCGAGAAGGCCCGGAATCTCGGTCGAATCGATCTCGCCGAAGAACAGCGCGTTGCTGAGATCGCGCGAGGCTTTCTCGGCCTCGAGGCGCGCGAACTCGGTACCGCGCCCGACGAACAGGAACCCGATATCTGTGCGGTCGCGCAGGCCGTGGATCAGATCGATGAAGATATCCATGCCCTGGGCCACGCCCATATTGCCGATGTAGACGAAGATCTTGCGGCCGGCGAGCGGCGTATTCTTCACAACGATGCTGCTGCCGATATCAGGCGTCACCTCGAGCCAGTTGCGCAGCACCTCGATGCGGCGCGGGGCGCGATCCCACTTTTCGAGGTAGCGGAGATTGGACTCAGTCTGCACGCCGATCACCTGGGCGACGCTGTACTGGAATGCCGCAATGGCCTTGAAGACCAGGTAGACCGGGCCTCGCCGGACCAGGCCGAGGTCGACCGCCCATTCCGGAAAGATATCGCGCAGGATGAGATAGGTCCTCGGCTTGTTCTTGCCCTTCGATTTGCGCCGCAATTTCGCAATCAGCGGACCGAAGAAGATCGGTGGTGAATACCACACCAGAAGGTCCCAATTCGCCGCGGCAAACGGGCTGCGTCGGATGTTGAGATACATGGCGAACGGTAGCCACATCTCGGCGATGGCCCGCCGGACGAACGACGGAGAGCGCGTCGGCGGCGCAGCCACGCGCAACACCTCGACCCCGTCGAATTGCTCCACCACCCACGGCTTATCCGACATCGGCGACGGAACGATGACGACCGGCCTATGCCCCTGCGCCGCAAACTCCCGTGAGAGATCCCGCAACTGCACCGCCGCGGACGTCCGCAGGGGCGGATAGTCCGTCGAGATCAGCGCAATCAGCAGGCCACGGCTCATGTCGGTGCTTCACAGTATCAGCGGCGGCGGGTCACCGCCGCTCGCTGCGAGGCTCAGAAGAAGTTCGTGATCTTGGTGCGGATCGCATTCACCACCACGGACGAGGGCGAATAATCCTCCTCGAACTCGTAGCGCGCGCTCCAGGGCAGGCTGACCGCCAGCGTCACCGCCTCGACGATGTTCTCGGCCTCCATGCCCGAAACGATCGTGGCACCGCTCTCGAGCGTCTCCATGCGCTCGGTCGCCATGCGCAGGCTGACATTGGGCACCTTGTAGAACAGCCCCTCCTCGGCCGCGGTGCCGGAATCGGAGAGCACCACGTAGGACTGCTTCAGCAACTGGTTGAAATCGTAGAAGCCGAGCGGTGCCATGATCCGGATGTTCGGCGGCACGTCGATGTTCTTCAGCTTGCTGGTCGTGCGCGGATGCATCGGGAAGATGATCTCACGCTTGAGCCGCTGGTTGAGGACGCCGAGCGCTTTGAAGATGTTGGCGAGATTCTGCGGATCGTCGACGTTCTCGCTGCGGTGCGCCGTTACCAGGATGTAGCCCTTCGGCTCGAGGCCGAGGCGCTTGAGAATGTCGCTTTTCTCGATCTCCGGCATGAAGGCCCGCATCGCCTCGAAGGTCGTATTGCCGGTCACGATGATCTTCGAAGGGTGGATGCCCTCGCGCAGCAGGTTCTCGCGATGATAGTGGTTATAGGGCAGCAGAATATTGCTGATGTGATCGATCAGAATGCGGTTGCGCTGCTCGGGCATGCGGCGATCCCATGCGCGCAGGCCGGCCTCCATGTGGAAGATCTTGATGCCGCGGTGCGACGCAGGCAGCACGCTCAGGCCGCTATAGGTGTCACCGAGGATCAGCAGCGCGTCGGGCTTCACCTTCTCCATCAGCGCGTCGGACTTCTTGATCACGTCCGCGACTTCGGGGCCGTAGCCCGAGGTGTCGATGTCCAGCTCGTAGTCCGGCTTCCTGAGCTTGAGATCCTTGAAGAAGAATTCGCGCAGCTCCGGCGTGAAATTCTGGCCGGTGTGGACCATCACATGATCGAAATTGTAGTCGTCGAGCTTCTTCAGCGTTGACCACATCTTGATCATTTCCGGCCGCGTACCGAAAATCGACATCACCTTCATTTGCGTGTTCCGTATGGCTTTCGTTGAACCGGTGCTTGAGAGCGAGAGCTTAGGCCGCGGACGGCGGGAAGATCGAGACCCTGGGCAGCGGCAGGATCATCCGGCCGCCCTTCTCCAGATAGGCCGCGTTCCTCTTCCTGATCTCGTCGAAGAAACTCCAGGCGAAGACCAGGAGATAATCCGGCGGATTGTCACTGCCGAGAATCGTGCTCGGATGAATCTGGAAGTGCGATTTCGGCGTGTAGAACCCCGCCTTCGCCGGTGCATCGTCGATCATGTAGTCGAGGTGATCGTGGCTGATGCCGCACCACTGGATCATGGTGTTGGCGCGACCTGACGCACCGTAGCCGGCGATACGCTTGCCCTCGGCCCGCAGACGGTTCAACAGAGAGATCAGCTCATCGCGGTGGGCCGCGACGGTCGCGGAAAACGCCTGGAAGGTCTCGAAGCGATCGAACCCGCGCGCACGTTCCTCCGCCTCGAGCGCCTTGACCGCGGGCGAAACGGACGCGCTGTGCTTGCTGCCCTTCTTGCAGGTGTAGAAACGGATCGAGCCGGCGTGGATCGGGATCGGCTTGATGTCGAACACCATCATGTCGTAGCGGGCGAGATGGTTCATCACCGACAGCAGCGAGTAGTAATAGAGGTGCTCGTGATAGACCATGTCGTATTGCAGCTCGTCGATCACCTTGCCGAGGTAGTGCACCTCGAAGGCGAACACGCCATCCGGACCGAGCGCCGCGGCAACCGCGCGCGTCGTGCCCTGGATGTCTGGAATGTGCGCATAGACGTTGTTGGCCATGATCAGATCGACGCCGCCGTGCTCGGCAGCGACGCGGCGCGCCACGCTCTCGGTGAAGTAGTCGTTGACCACCTTGATGCGCGGATCATTGATGGTCGCGACCACGTTGGAAGCCGGATCGACGCCGATCACGGTGCGAATACCCTGGTCCGCGAGCGGACGCAGCAGCACGCCGTCATTGCAGCCGAACTCGAGAACCGTCGCCTTGGCCGGATCGAGAAAGCGCCTGGTGACCTCGCCCGCATAGTCGCGGAAATGATCGCGCAGGGTGCCGATCGACGACGAGAAGTAGAAATAGTCCTTGAACATCACGTCGGCCGGCACCTTGTCGGTCACCTGCACGGCGTAGCAGTCCTTGCAGAAATGCAGGCGCATCGGGACGGTGGGTTCGGCCGCGAACTGCTCAGGCTTCAGGAAGCCGCCCGCGAGGCCGACCCTGCCGAAATCCATCACCAGTCCGAGCCGCCGGCTGTCGCAGAACGCGCAGCAAGGCTGGACGGAATCACCCGGTTCCATCGCGAAAAGTCCCCTGTTCCCTGCCTTCGGCAGTGACCTTGGCACAACCGTCGGTAACGGAGGTGCGAGGTAGCATAATCATTTCGTCAGGTCGATAACCCGGGAAAAAACTAGATCTCTGCAATTTCGCCGTCCGCGCCTCGCAAATGCCGCTGGATGAAATCCAGCTTGAGCAGCAGCGCCTTGACACCGTCAACGGTCAAACGTTCGGTATTATGGGACGTATAGTCGTCGAGGGTAGAGATCTCCCGCTGGCCGTCGGTGAAATACATCGCATAGTTGAGATCGCGATTGTCGGCCGGGATCCGGTAGTAGCGGTCCATGTCCTGGACGCGGGCCATCTCCTCGCGTGAAACAAGCGATTCGTACAGTTTTTCGCCGTGACGCGTGCCGACGATCTGGACCGGGTTGTCGGCGTTGAAGAGCTCCTTGAGCGCCTGAACGAGGTCGGCGATCGTGGCCGCGGGCGCCTTCTGCACAAAGATGTCGCCCTGCTGGCCGTGCTCATAGGCATGCAGAACCAGCTCGACGGAATCGTCGAGCGACATCAGGAAGCGCGTCATGTTCGGATCGGTCAAGGTCAGCGGCTTGCCGGCCTTGATCTGCTGAACGAACAGCGGGATCACCGAACCGCGCGACACCATGACGTTGCCATAACGGGTCGCGCACAACAGCGTCTCGGATGGCGACTGCTGACGCGCCTTCGCCACCATCACCTTCTCCATCAGCGCCTTAGTCTGCCCCATGGCGTTGATCGGATAGACCGCCTTGTCGGTCGAGAGCACGACGACTTTCTCGACATTGTTGGCGATCGCCGCGCTCATGACGTTCTCGGTGCCGAGAACGTTGGTGCGGACCGCCTCCAGCGGATAGAACTCGCAAGACGGCACCTGCTTCAGCGCGGCGGCGTGAAACACGTAGTGTGCGCCCTTCAGCGCCTGATGAATGGAATCGTAGGCACGAACGTCGCCGATGTAGAATTTCAGGCGGCTGTTGTTGAACGCCGTGCGCATCTCCTCCTGCTTCTTCTCGTCGCGGCTGAAGATGCGTATCTCGGCAACGTCAGTCGACAGGAAGCCCCTGAGGATGTGCTGGCCGAACGACCCCGTTCCGCCCGTGATGACTACAACCTTATCCTTGAACATCGCGTCCCACCGAATTGAATTTGTCGCGGTACATTGCATCAACCAGCGCCGGCCAGTCCGGCGGCTTGTACCCGGTCGCCCGCTCGAAACGATCCGCAACCAGCGAGCGATCCGGCGCCTGCCGGTCATCCGCGACCAATTTGATCCTTTTGCCGTAACGCTCGGCCACCAGCAATAGCAGATCGAACTTCGAGATCGGCCGGGTCGCAACGTGATAAATGCCGCAAAGATCGGCCCGCGGGATCACGACGTCCCGGATCATATCCGCCAGCACGATCGTCGGGAAGCCGGAGAAGATCGCCCGCGTGAAGGCGCGGCATTCGTCCTGCTGTGACAGGAACCATTCCAGTAACCCGCTTCCAGGCTGCAATTCGTGGCCGATGATCGACGTCCGCAGGGTGACCGCGTGCGGCGCATCGACCTCGCCGAGGAACTTCGATGTCCCATAGACGTCATCGGCATCCGGCACGTCGGCCTCGGTATAGGCGCCCCGGTGGCCCGCGAACACGCCGTCCGAGCTGATCTGGACGAGGCGGGCTCCTGCGCGCCTGCACAGATACGACAGGCGTTGCGGCAGCACCGCGTAGACGGCAACCGACCGCATGGGGTCGGCAGGCGCGGGCCGGCCAACCGCAATGCAATTGACGACGACGTCGGGGCGAACCGCCTCGAAAAGCTCCGCCTGCTGCCCTGGGTCCTCAATGTTGCCGACCACGGCGAGACGCCCAGCATCTGCGGGATCGAACAGCTTCCGGCTCGCGTCCTGCCGAACCGTCCCCGTCACCTGCGCGCCAGGCATCCTCGACAGGCTGCGAAACATTGCATTGCCGAGCAGACCGGTGGCTCCGAGCACGAGCACCTTCACGGCATGCTCCATCGGGGCCCGGACATCATGCGAGCTGGACCAGGCTCTGCAGCAGCTGGTCGCGTTCCTTGATGGTGGGATAATTCACCAGCACCGCGCGGTAGACGCCCTTGAAGACGAAGAGACTGCCGGCGGCGATACCGATGACGCCGAAATTGCGGATCAGCTCCTCGATATGGGCGAGCGAACCAGCACCGCCCAGGATGGTGACCGGCACCTTCGAGGCCGCATTGATCTGCCGCGCCAGCTCGAGATCGTAGCCCTTCATCTGACCGTCCTTCTCGATCGCGTTGACCACGATCTCTCCGGCCCCGAGCTTCTCGGCTTCGGCTGCGACTTCGAGCATGGTCCGCTTGGTGTTGACCTTGCCGTTGTGCGTCCAGACCTCGTAAACGCTGCTGCGCGGACGCGGCTTGACGTCGAGCACGACGACGACGCTCTGGCTGCCGACCGCTTCAGCGGCGTCGGCGATCAGCTTCGGATTGGCGACCGCAGCCGAGCTGATCGCGACCTTCTCGATGCCTAGACCGATGATGGTCTTGACCTGCTCCACCGTCTTCACGCCACCGCCGTAGCAGAGCGGCATGCGCGATTCGACGGCGAGGTTCTCGAGCATGCGATAGTCGGGCTCATGCCCGCGCACGGTCGCGTCGATGTCGTAGATCGCAAGCTCGTCGACCAATTTCTCGTTGAAGATGCGGACGACGTTGATTGGATCGCCGACATATTTCGGACTGGAGAATCCGACCGTCTTAACGAGGCCCTTGTCCTGGACAAGCAGCGAGGGAATGATACGGGGGCGCAGCACGGATCAAAGCTCGGCGAAGTTCTTGAGAAGCCGCATGCCGTAATTGTGGCTCTTCTCGGGATGGAACTGGACGCCGTAGATGTTGTTCGCGCCTACGGCACAATTGAAGGCCATGCCGTACTCGGACGTGGCCAGGACGTTGTCGTTGGAGGCGCAATCGAAATAGTAGGAGTGCAGGAAATAGAAGCGGGAATCCTGTTCGAGACCGTCGAACAACCGCGCGCCGTTCTTCGGCACCACGTCATTCCAGCCCATGTGCGGCAGGCGCGCCGGGCGCGGCAGCCGGCTTTCGTCGAAACGCCGCACCCGCCCCTCGATCCAGCCGAGGCCGGCGAGCTTTCCTTCGTCGCTCGAGCCGGCGAGGATCTGCATGCCGACGCAGACGCCGAGCACAGGGACCTTCCGGTTCATCACGAGATCGTCGACCGTGTCGCGCATGCCCGAGGCGTCGAGCAGCTCGATGGCATGGTCGAAGGCGCCGACCCCCGGCAGAATCAGCTTGGTTGCACCATCGAGGTCGGTGGCGCCGGTCGCGATCTTCGCCGGGACGTTCATCCGCTTGTAGAGGTTGGCGAAGGCCTGGACGTTGCCGAGCCCGTAATTGATGATGGTGATCATCGGAATATCCGGTTGTCCAATCCGAGCACGTTCGAGATCTTGGCACCGAGGGTGATCATGAACAGGTTGTTCTTGTAGTCGTGGAACGACTTGTTCGGGCCGTCGAAGATTTTCTGGAACTCGGCGACGGTCCAGCCGAGCTTGGTCGCCACATACTCGAATTCGTGGCGCAGCGTCTCCTCGTCGAGCTCGGGCTTTTCGAGGCGCTTGAGCGCTTCGTCACGCGTCATCTGACCGGTCAGGATCTCGCTCGAGAAATAAGCGCGGCGCTTGTCATAGCCGAACTTCCGCGGGGTCCAATAGGCCTCATAGAAGCGGGTGAAGCGCGACTCGTAGTGCTTCTGCGGATAGGGCTGCCAGCCGAATTTCTCGGTCAGTTCGCGAATCGCATCCTTCTTGATGAAGGGAACGCTGTCTAGCAGCTTGATGACCCGCATGCCCTTCACCAGGCGATAATACAGCCGGTACTTCAGAATATCGCAGGTCGGAAACGTCTTGAGCTCGCGCGCGCCGAACTTCTTGTGGATGTCGTGCACGTGCACCATGTCGGTCGAGAAATAGGTCCACTCGATCGATTCTCGCACGCACTCGGTCGAATTGTTGCCGCCCGTGATGACGTATTTGAAGCCGTTCTTGGCAGCGAAATTGTACATCGCCGAGAACAGCGCCAGATCCTGCGGCTGGTCCTGAAAGGCGACCTGGGACAGGAAGAAGGCCCGCTGCAGGTCCTTCATCTCCTCCCAGTTGACCACTTCGGTCACCAGGTCGAGGTGCAGGCCTTCGATGATCTTCTGGATATTGCTGACGCCGAGATCGGAGTTCCAACCGGTGTCGCAATGGAACATCAGGGGCCGCAGCCCGAACTTTTCCTTGGCGACGTAGGTGACATAGGAGCTGTCGAGGCCGCCACTGATGCCGATGATGCAGTCGTGGTCGCGGCCCTTGCCCTCTTCCTTGATCTTCTCGATGAGCGGCATGATCTCCTGGGTGCCGCGCTCATTGGGGTGCCAGTTCGGCTTGATATTCTCATGAAAGTTGCAGCAGTACTGGCACCAGCCGCGCCCATCGAACTGAAGTGTCGAGTCGCTGGTGTCCATGACGCAGTTTGCGCAGATCTGGTAGGGTCGGGCCGCCATTCGGGAATGCTCTAAGAAACTCGTGTTCCGGGTACGTCAATTCGGTCGCCAGGGTACGTTGTCCCCTTTAGTCGGTCTGGCATAGCAGATAAATACCTATTGCAGGCGGGACCCGGACCTATTTTTGCACCCGCGGCGTTATGCCCGGCTAAACGGCCATTTCCCGGCGGGTGCGCGCCCGCCGAAAGGCCAGATCACGCCGGCAGCCGGCGTCGGCGAGCCTCCAGCTCGGCCATGCTGCGAAGGAATATCCAGCGGGACCATAGCTTGCGGGACAACGGACGATTCGACACCGTGCTGGTGGTGTTGCTGTCGTGCCGCCGCTTGCGGAGCGTCTTGTCGTCGATGTGGAGGTTGGAGCCGATCTGGTTGGCCGCCAGGGCAATCCAGAGGTCATGGGACTCCACATAGGCCGGAATCGGCACAATCAGCGGGACCAGCCTGCGCTGGAAAGCCATGGCGCAGCCGAAATAGTTGGTTTTGCCGACGAAAATCTCGAGAATGTTGCTCCAGTGCCGTTTCGACGCCTGCGACGATACGCCATCGAAAGGGACGTCCAGCGGCCGTTCGTCCGCATCCATCCATTCGAAATTGCTCGACACCAGGGCCGCCCCCGACGTCCGCAGGCTCTCCACCATCCGATCGAGCCGGCCCGGCAGCCAGATGTCATCCTGGTCGGATAGGAAGATGGTATCGCCCTGCGCAAGCTCGATGGCCCGGCCGAACGAATAGATTTCGCGCCGGTTGACGGGGTTCCGATGGACCGCAATGCGGGCGTCCCCGATGCCTTCGATGACCTCGACCGTCCGGTCGCGGGAGCAATCATCGACGACGATGACCTCGTCGTCGGGGCCGATCTGCTCGAGGATCGAGCGCAATTGCCGCTCGACATAGGCCTCGCCCTGATACGTCGCGATGCAGACGCTGACCTTCATTCCGGCGACCCTGCCCGGGACGCGGCGCTGTCAGAACCAGTCCAGATCAACCAAAAGCACATCATCATCACCAGGGCGCCATGGTGCCTAGCAGCTATGCGTGCGAAACCAAATAGCGATTGTTGAACGTCGACAGTTCCTTTAAGCCGTCCGCGGATCGTTGCAACGCAAATTGGCGAATGAATTCAGGCTTTCTGACCTCGAACTTGCGAAGGCTGGCGAACCGCAACGCGATCGGGGCCGCCACCGCCCTGACGATGCAGATCGCCGGTGCCGCATTGTCGCTCCTGCTGAGCCTGCTGCTGGCCAAGCTGATCGGGGCCGCAGGCCTCGGTCTTTATTTCCTGAGTGTGACAAGCACCGAGGTATTTTCCACAATTTCGCGGCTGGGACTGGAGACTTCCGCCCTGAAATTCATCTCGATCGCCAGAGCCGGCGCCGAGCCCGGGACTGTCGCGACCGTGTATCGCAAATGCGTCGGGATCGCTGCGCTCTCGGCCGGCCTGATGGTCCTTCCGGCCTGGCTGATCCTGACCTGGGCGCCGATCGGGGCGAGCGAACACGCTGAGTTCGCAGCGCTCGTGCCGCTCCTGTTGATCGCACTGATCCCGGTGACCGTCCTGTCCGTGCAAACTGAAGCCTTCAAGGCGCTCGGGCGCCCGGGGACCGCCGTCTTCACCCAAACCGTCCTTCCGCAGTCGACGCTGCTGCTGCTGTCGCTGGTCCTGGCCTGGCAAGGCCTGGCAACGACCGCCAACATCCTCGCGTCCTACGCCTGCGCATTCCTCGTCGCGATGCTTCTTGCGCTCCTGCGCTGGAAGATCGCCGTCAAGGATGTCTGGCGGAAGGCGAACTTCTCGACCGCACTCCTGCTCCGCACCAGCCTGCCGATCCTCATCGTGACGAGCCTGAACCTCGTGATGGCCTGGACCGACACGCTTGTGCTCGGCATTCTGTCGACCCCCGACCAGGTCGGCGTCTATGGCGTGGCGCTTCGCGTTTCGATGACGAGCGCGTTCGTTCTGATCGCGATCGGCAGCGTCGTCACGCCGCAATTCGCCGCACTCCATGCCAGCGGACGGCATACGGAACTGGAGGCGCTGGCCCGCCGAAGCTCCTTCTGGGCCACGGCCATCGCGTTGCCCCTGATCCTGGTCTTCGTGCTGTTTCCCGCGGAAATCCTCGGTCTCTTCGGCCACCAGTTCGTGGTCGGGATCTGGCCGCTCAGGCTGCTTGCCCTGGCGCAATTCGTCAATGTTTCGACTGGACAGCTCACTTCCCTGTTGATTATGACCGGCCACGAGAAGCTCATGCGCAACAACATGATCTTCTCGGCGTTCCTGAACCTGGTGGGCAATCTCGTGCTGGTCCCCCCACTCGGCGCACTTGGCGCGGCGATCAGCACGGCGATCTCAGTATCGGTGATGAAGATTATCGCCTGGTGGATCGTACGGCAAAAGCTTCGGATTAATACGATCGGTTATCTGAAACTCAATTCATTGAAGTGATGCCGGCATTCGTGTCGGGCAGTCACAGGCGGACAGAGACACATTATGCGGAACCCCGTGATCTTCATCGGAATGCATCGTTCCGGGACCAGCATGCTCGGACGCTTGCTGGAAGACCTCGGCATGTTCTTCGGCACACGGAAGGATGAGAACAACGAGGCCCTGTTCTTCCAGGATTTGAACGAATGGCTGCTGAGCCAGTGCGGCGGCCGCTGGGACTACCCGGCGCCATTCAACGAATATTTCTGGCGCAACGACGACGTCGCCAAATGGACCGACATCTATCTTCGTAACCTCCTGGCGAGCCCGCGGTCGATCCAGTTTCTCGGGCTGCGACGATTTCTGTCGGGCCGGATGAACGGCCTCAACGGACCATGGGGCTGGAAGGACCCGCGCAACACCTTCACGCTCCCGATCTGGCTGAGGATCTATCCGAACGCGAAGGTCGTCTCCATCGAGAGGAACGGCGTCGACGTCGCGCAATCCCTGTTCGCCCGGGAAATCAAGGTGCTCAAGGAGGCACCGGATTTCTATCGGCGCTACCGCGCGATCTTCTTCCTGCATCCGCGCCGCGCCGGCTTCGCACACTCCCCGCGATGCCTTTCGCTCGAGGATGCGTTCTCGCTCTGGGAGGAATACACGACGCAGGCTGACGCGGTGACGGCCAGCCTGCCACAGGAGCGCGTGCTGACGCTGCGTTACGAGGAGGTGCTGGCCGATCCCGTCAAATGGCTCACCAGGACCGCCGCGTTCTGCGATATGGATGCCTCGAGCGCCCAGATCGAACAAACGGTCAAGAGCATCCGCGCCGACCGTGCCCAGGCCTACGAGTCCAATCCCGAGCTCAAGAGGTTCGCGGCCAGCCGCGCCGAAGCGCTGGCGGCGCGCGGCTATCAAATCCCAAGCGTGGCTTCGCCGGCGATCAACAGCAAATAAGGCTGCCTCCGATCGGCGCATGCCGCAGACAACGGACCGCGCGTACCCGTCCGGCGACAGACGGGAACATGTCGCAACCGCTTCACAACGATGTGTATTTGATCGATAGTGTCCACGGGACGGCTATTTCGCAAAATGGGGGCTGAGCGCATTGATCCGGTCGGGAGAACGAGGCAACGGAAGCAAGGAAAGGGTCTTCAGCCAGGAGCTGGCGCTGGCAATTTTCGACCACATTTGGTTCCTGGCAATTGGATCAATAGCAGCGGCCCTGATCGCATACGTTACTGTGTCGCAGGCGCAGCCTCGATACCGAAGCAGTGCATTGTTGCGGATCGACAAGCCTAGCGCCAGATCGATGGAGCAGTTGGTGACGTCACCGCCCGTGGCGCACCAGATCCTCTCCAAACATGGAGCCGGCGGCGACATCCCCGACACGCAAGCGCTGTTCCTCACTCAGAACTTTCATCTCATCGACCCTGAGCCCGGCATCGAGCGTCCTGGAGATCGCCTGTATCGCCTGGATCTCGATGATTCCGATCCTCGGCGCGCGCAGGCGATTGCGACCGATCTGATTCAGACATGGCTGGCCTCGACGCGTCCCGTGGGGACAGCTCGCGACTCTCTCGAGGCTGAACTGGAGCGCAACAAGCTCGCCGCCACCGAGAATACGAAGTTGCTTGATGAGCTGCAAAAGGAGACGACCAAGCTCCTGGCGCCAAACAGCTTGTCCGGCGAACTGGCGACCCCCATTTCCGCCCTCATCACCAAACGCGACCAGAATTTGTCGACAGTGAACAGGCTGAGCGATCAATTGAAAGGCGTCACTGCAGACGTGATTGTGGTTCCGCCTCACCTGCCCCAGATTGCGATACCGACGCGTGCGAGAGCCAGCGCCGTGCTCTTCGGCATCGCGGCTCTGCCCCTATTGCTGGCGCTCGTTCTCCTGGGCCGCTATCTGGCACCTGGACGATCGCCGTATCAGGTGCTTCTGCGTCGCTCTCGACCGATGGGGTGACCGGACGAAGCATGCTCAAGAATCCCTTTCTCGTCTATATAGCGGCATTCGGATCCGCGATTGCGATCTATCAGCTCGGCTGGTCCGATCTCTATCCGCCCTTGACGCGGGATCTTCTGCTGTTCTTCGGCTTTACGTTTCTCGCCTCTGTGCTGCTGGCGCGGTTGATCGGGCCGTTCATCAACCAGACGCAGCACTACACTCCCGGACTGCTGTCCGATTATGCCACGTTGTTCGTGATCGGAACCTTTATCGGCGAGATTGCGCTCAATGGCATACCGCTCATCTACGTTCTCCGCGGTGCCAAATTCTACGCGCTTGAGGCAAAGGCCAGCCATCTTCACGCGTTCACATTCTGGAGCGTTTTCTCGGCCATCCGCTTTGCCGATTTTCTGTATTCGCGGCGTTATCGCTATCTGGCCGAAGCTGCATTGCCCATGCTCTTCTACATCTTGTTCGTCTATCGCGGGCCCGCCATCATGTGCCTGCTGTCATGGATGTTCATTTTCGTCACCTGGAAGGGGGCATTCAAGCGCAAGCACATCGTGTTCGGAACGGCGGCTTTGGTGCTCGCCGGCTACCTCAACGGAATCATGGGCGATGTCCGCTCGCCGGGGCAGGAGAAAGTCGGTGGGCCATCGGCCGCGTTTCAGGATTCGGGGGTACCTCGAACCTACTTCTGGACGTATCTCTACGCGACTTCCCCGCTCGCCAATTTCCAATTGGCGGTCTCAACGACCCCACCCGGGCAAGGCACCGTCCTCGAGTTCATAGCCAGCGAGTTGTTGCCCGACACCCTGTCCAAGAAAATCCTGCCGATGCTCAACGACAGGATCCAGACCGGAAGCGGAAATCTTGCCACGCGAGACGACCTCTATAGCTGGAATCTGCCGCAGGTCGCCGCCGGCATCAACATCGCGACGTTGTTTGGACGATCCTACGGTTATTTCGGCTGGATCGGTCCGGTCATCATGTTCGCCATGCTGTCCGCGCTCATAATTATTTATGCGATCCTGATCCGGAACTCGCCCTATCGCGTGCCTGCGCTTGCGCTGTTGAACGTTCTCGTCGTCTTCTGCTTGTTCAACAACATGCTGGCGTCCGCCGCCATGCTTCCACAGCTCGTATGGCCACTCCTGATCCCGCCCTGGCGGCATCGCGAGGCCCGCGCTGACGATACGGCATCCGAGGAAGTCCACGCTGTCTAGTCCAGGCGCAGAATGATCCTTGCCGGTCAGTCCGAGCGCGACGGCTCGCCCCAAAATGCCATCGGCTCGTAATCCGCGTAGGGCATCTCGCCGTATTTCGGCCTGATGCTCCAGCCGTTCTGGCTGATCCTGGTCTCGACGAACTCGCGGACCGAAATCGGGTGGCCCGAGCAGACGTTCACCGGTCCACGCTCGGCCGGCGCGAGCGCGAGCGCCACCAGGCGGCGCGCGACCTCGTCGACCGGCAGATAGTCGCGCAGTTGCTCGCCGCCGGACATCGGAAACTCCGCCCGGCCCGCGAGGGCGGCGGCCTTCAGGGACGGCCACAGCGACGTTGCAGGCTGGTCGTCACCATACATGTAGAACAGCCGGGCCCAGGTCAGGCGGAAGGGACAGTCGGCTTGCAGGGCCTGCAATCGCCGGCGGAGGGTGTCCTTGGCCGCCCCGTAAGGCGTGGTCGGGCGTGTCTCGGCTGCGGCCGCAAGCGCTCCTGACTGCAAGCCATATTCGAGACAGGTGCCTGCAACCACGAGCGTGGACAGGCCATTGCGGACGGCGTTCTCGAGCAGGGCAACATGGCGCGGCAACTCGGTCTCGACGTGATATTGCGAGCGATAATGGGGCAAGCCGCCCCAGGCGAGATGCAGCCACACGTCCGCTCGGTCGAGCGCCGCAAAACAATCCGCCGGCGGATCGGCAAGATCGAGCGGCAGCCACCGAAGCTTTACCGTCCCCGATCCCGCCAACGCGCCTCCGGGCCGCCCGCTGGCGACGACTTCGACATCGTGACGGGCAAGCTCGGCCAGCACATGCCGACCGACAAAGCCTCGTGCGCCGGTGACAGCAACCTTCATCAGACCGTCCACTGCAAGAGGCGCATCATTGCCACTGCCCGCTCAGACAACATCCAGCGCCGGCACCGCGGTGACGAAACGCGTGTCGGACAACCCCGCGCTTCGCAACTGATCCATCACTTCGGACTTCAGATTCCACGGCAGGATCACGACGTAGTCGGGCCGCTCAGTGAGCAGCTTTGCTTCGTCGACGATCGGAATCCGGCTGCCGGGCATATACCTGTCCTGCTTCGCCGGATTGCGATCGACCACATAAGCGATGAGGTCGCGGCGGACACCGGCAAAATTCAACAATGTGTTGCCCTTGGCCGCCGCGCCATAGGCGGCCACGCGCTTGCCCGCGCGCTTCGCCTCGATCAGGAAGCCGAGCAGGTCATCCTTCACCTTTTCGGCGCGCGATCGGAAACCGCTGTAGCCGGCCGCGGAGGAAAGTCCGGCGGCGGACTCGCGCGCCAGGAGCTGCGCGATGCGGTCGGTGACCACGTGGCTGCCGGATGCCGCGCGTTGCGTGAACACGCGCAAGCTGCCGCCATGGGTCGGCAACTCCTCGACATCGAACATGGCGAGCCCGTTGTGGCGGAAGATCTTCTCCAGCGCCGTCAGCGACAGGTAGGAGAAGTGCTCGTGATAGATCGTGTCGAACTGGTTTTCTTCGATCAGCCGCAGCAGATGCGGAAACTCGAATGTCGCAACACCGCCCGGCTTGAGCAGATTGGCGAAGCCCGCGAGAAATCCGTTGATGTCGGGCACATGGGCGAGAACATTGTTGGCCGCCATCAGATCGGCCTGCTTGCCCGCAGCCGCGAGCCGGGCGCCGACTTCCGCACCGAAAAACTCTTCCAGCGTCTCGATCCCCTTCTCGCGCGAGGCGCGCGCCGTGGAGGCGGTCGGCTCGATGCCGAGACAGGGGATGCCGCAGCCCTTCACATATTGCAGCAGATAGCCGTCATTGGATGCGATCTCGACCACATGGCTGTCGCGTCCCAGATGGAAACGTTCCACCATGTCGGCAACATATCGCTCGGCATGCTGCAACCAGGTCGTCGAGAAGCTGCTGAAATAGGCATATTCCGCCGAGAACAGCTCGTCGGCCTGCGCGAAATCCAGCGTCTGCGCCAACCAGCACTGCTCGCAGACCATGACCTTGAGCGGATAGGTCTTCTCTGGCCCGAGCAGGCCTGCCGCAGACAGATAGGCGTTCGACGGCGGCGAGCTGCCGAGGTCGATCAGTTCGAGCTTGAGCCTTGCGGCGCAGTGCCGACAATTCATGATGTTATCCCATCAAACGACGGCGGCAGCAGGGGATGGCGACGGTCGCGCTCTGACAATTCGGCCAGCGGCAGCGGCCACGCGATGCCGACGCGCGGGTCCTCAACGTGAATCGCGCCCTCGCTCACCGGAGCATAGGCGCAACTGTGAAAATAGAGCAGCTCGCTGTCCGGCATCAGCGTCTGGAAGCCGTGCGCGAACCCTTCCGGGATCAGCAAGGCGCGGCCGTTGTCCTCGGACAATTCCACACCGTGCCATTTCAGGAATGTCGGCGAGCCCTGGCGCAAGTCCACCGCTACGTCGAATACCTTGCCGCGGATGCAGTTGACGAGCTTCATTTCGGCGTGCGGTGGATGCTGAAAATGCAGGCCGCGCACCGCGCCGCGCGTACGTGTCAGCGTCTGATTGATCTGGGCGATGGCTTTGCTCCAGCCGGCCGCAGCCAGCTCCTCGGCGCAGAACAGGCGGCTCAGAAAGCCGCGCGCGTCCGACAGCCGGCCGCGCTCGACGAGCTTCAGGCCTGCAAGCGGCGTGTCGGTGACCGTGAAGCGGCTCATGCGGACGGTCTCCGCGCGGCCATCTCGAAATCCGCAATGTCCTGCAGGCAGAGGCTTCGCGCGTCCTGCCGCTCCTCGCTGCGCCGATACCAGGTCAACGTCCGTTCGACCGATTGTCCAAGCTGCCAGCGCGGCGCAATGCCGAGCGTGTGCCGGGCCTTCGCCGTCTCCAGCGCAAGCCAGCCGGCCTCATGAGGACCTTCCTGGCCCCCTCCCCACGTCACCTCGCCCTTGCCATAGGTTTGCCGCGCAAGTTCCACGACGGTGCGGACGCTGGCCGCTTCGGACGTATCAGGACCGAAATTATAGGCACCCGCGAGGTCCGGGCGCAGCCAAAGGCGCTCGGCCAGCCGTAGATATCCCGCTAGCGGCTCGAGCACATGCTGCCAGGGCCGGAACGCATCCGGCCGCCGCACGATCAGGGACTGGATCGAGCTCCAGGCACGCACCGCATCGGGGATCAGGCGGTCGTCGGACCAATCGCCGCCACCGATCACATTGCCGGCGCGGGCCGAGGCCAGCGCCACGCCGGCGTTGGCAAGGTAGGAATCGCGATAGCTGGCGATCACGATCTCGGCGGCAGCCTTGCTGGCGCTGTACGGATCGTGCCCACCCAGCGCATCCGTCTCCCGATAGGGATAGACGTCCTCGATGTTGCGGTAGACCTTGTCTGTAGTGATTGCGACCACCACGCGCACGGACGTCGTTGCACGAACGGCTTCCAGCAGGTTCGCGGTGCCCTGTACGTTGGTTGCGAACGTCTGCAACGGCTCGCGATAGCTCGTCCGTACCAGCGCCTGTGCCGCGAGGTGCAACACCACTTCGGGCTTGGCAGCCTGAACGCGCTCCGCGAGCAGCTCGGCGTCACGGATGTCGATCGAATGACCTTCGATCAGTTCATCGATACCGGCGAGCGCAGCAAGACTCGGCGTCGTGGACGGCGGCAGGCTGACGCCGACCACGCGCGCACCGAGCCGGTGCAGCCAGAGCGCGAGCCAAGCCCCCTTGAAGCCGGTATGTCCCGTCAGCAGGACACGCCGGCCCGTCCAAAATGAAGGATCGGGATTGATCTGCCCGGTCATCTACCAGATCTTCCACGGCGCCTTGCCGCTCGCCCACAGTTCTTCCAGCAGGTTCTTTTCGCGGAGCGTGTCCATCGGCTGCCAGAAGCCATGATGCGGATAGGCCATCAACTCGCCGCGCGCGGCGAGCTCGGTCAAAGGCTGGTTCTCCCAGGACACCTGATCGTCGGCGACGAGATCGATGCAGGCGGGCGACAGCACGAAGAACCCGCCATTGATGACGGCGCCGTCGCCGCGGGGCTTTTCGGCAAATGCCGTCACACGATCGCCCGACCGCTCCAGTGCGCCGTATCGTCCAGGCGGAGTGACAGCGGTGATCGTCGCGAGCTTGCCGTGGCCGAGATGGAAGTCGATCGAGCCACGGATATCGACGTTGCTCAGGCCATCGCCATAGGTAAAGCAGAACGCCTTTTCGTCCCTGAGATGGTCGGCGACGCGCTTCAACCGGCCCCCGGTCATGGTGTCGTCGCCGGTGTCGATCAGCGTGACGCGCCAAGGCTCGGCTTTGCGCTGATGAACTTCCATATGGTTCTTCGTCATGTCGAACGTGACATCGGACATATGAAGGAAGTAGTTCGCAAAGTACTCCTTGATCACGTAGCCCTTGTAGCCGCAGCAGATCACGAAGTCGTTCACGCCGTGCGCGGAATACAGCTTCAGGATGTGCCACAGGATTGGGCGGCCGCCAATTTCGACCATCGGTTTCGGCCTGACGGAAGTCTCCTCGGAAATTCTGGTTCCGAGGCCGCCTGCTAGAATAACGGCTTTCACAAGTGGTATCCCGTTCCCCTCGTATCGGGCAGGTAGT
The DNA here is from genome assembly GCF_054185225.1 of Bradyrhizobium sp. 18BD. NCBI lineage: Bacteria > Pseudomonadati > Pseudomonadota > Alphaproteobacteria > Hyphomicrobiales > Nitrobacteraceae > Bradyrhizobium > Bradyrhizobium sp. 18BD. The sequence continues at coordinate 68,202 of NZ_JAVAYL010000005.1, forward strand.
GGGTCAAATCGACGCGGATTGTCAATACCGGAGCATTGATCGATTGGTCTCGTCAATGCGCACGCCGCCAGTCACTTTCGGCCGCGGCCGGCCCCAAAGTTTCGGCAGGTGCGAGTTTACCATGGGCCTGGATTAGCTGAAACTGCGCGGCGTGGGCGTGTCGTCGTCCCAGTTCCAGGGATGAACCCAACTGAGCTTCTCCAGATATTGGCGGTGCGCAGGGCTCGCCTCGCTGAAGTTCGCTGTGCGATTGTCCGCAACGAGAAGATTTTCCTGCTCGCCCACCCGGAATGTGGAAGACGATTTCCATTCCGGTATTCGATACACCCTGCCGTGCCGATCGATGACAACGGGCTGTAAGCCCTGTGTCAGGATCTGCTTCGTCATGGAGCGGCGCCCGCTCTCGAATCCGTAGGTATCGGATTTCGATTTGAAGCTTGGCAAGTCCAGCGTGAGGAAGCGAGCCCGGTCCATCATGAACGCATTCGTTCGAAGATGGGGGTTGGGAAACCGGCCAAAGCGATAATACCTGACCGCGTAGTCGAACGGAGCGGAGAGATACAGTTTCGCAGCACGTCCCCTGCCCCCGCGCGCGTTGCCGCCGTCAAGCGGCACATGCTCGACGGATTGATGAAGCTGAGCCGGCAAGCCGAGCATCCTCCGCACCAGGAAAACCATCGTCGCCTCCGGGCCGGCGGTGTTCGCCGCCCAGGAGCCCGTCGCACCGACCACACCGACTTCGGGACGATCCAGAGCCCGATCGAAATGCTCTAACCAGTTGTCCGCCAGGATCCGGCTGAACGTATTGAGGAACACCAGACGGCGGTTGGACACGAGCCTGGCCGCCTTCACATACGCGCCGACGTCAAAGCCCAGATCGTCCACTTCCACGGCGTTGATGGGAACGCCGGCAAACAACGTCCGGGCTCGCGCCAGACTTTCCCGATCCGGAAATCCCTTGAAGACGACAGTCAGGTCGTGATCCCGGCCGGCGGGATGACCAAGATAGCTCTCCAGAAAACGATGAACCGGTCGCTCTCCCTCGGCGAAGCGACAAAGATAGATGATCCCTACGTCCCGCACGGCAGTTCCTGTATCCATCGATACGGCATCCCGCACCATGCCGTTGACCTACACAAGACGCGCAGCATCGCCAACCCGATTCAGTGCTTGTCGGCGATTTCTTCCGCCCGTATGTTCCGCCCCGGACGATCTCAGAGGCCAGCGTCAGCTCCCGGCTCTCGATTCCCAGCCACGACAGAGCAAGCCCATGTGACGGGCGGCCAGGACGCCGTCCTCCTTCCGGAGTCAAATGAAGACATTTCGCCGGTACTTGAACCGCAACTCCATCGGGGCTGCCAGCGTTTTTTCCGCGATGGTTGCCGGTGCGGGCTTCTCGTTCCTGTTCAATGTGCTGCTGGCACGCATGATCGGCGCCTCCGGAGTCGGCCTCTATTTCATCTCGACGACCATCGTTGACATCGGGGCGACCATCTCGCGTCTCGGCCTGGAGAGCGCCGTTCTCCGCTTCACGGCCATCGCGAATGATCGCGGCGACCGGGCCAGCCTCGCCGCGCTCTATCGAAAGAGCCTGGGGTTGGCCATCGGCGCCGCAATCATCATTGCCGTTCCCGCCTGGCTGATCATTTCAATGATCGGTCTCGGCGGAGAGAGGGCCGGCGAGCTGCGCGCCATGCTTCCGCTGGTGGTGCTCTCGTTCGCCCCCGTCGCCGTGCGTGCCATCCAGGCCGAATTCTACAAGGGAATTGGTGCGCCCGGGACCGGCGCCATGGTCCACTCGGTGCTGCCGCCACTCGTGTTGCTGATCGGGGGCGGAGTTCTCTGGCAGACCGCCGCGATCGATTTCCAGGAAGTGATCGTCACTTACGTTGTCGTGGCCTTCGCTTGCATGATCGTCGGCTTCGCGCTCTGGAACCGCCGCATGCCCGGCCTGTGGCGGCAGCAAGGCGCGTTCGACACGCGGCTTCTGCTGCGAACCAGCCTGCCGCTGCTGTTCGTGAGCTTCGGCTATCTTGCGATGAACTGGACGGACATCCTGGCTCTCGGCAGCTTCGCCAGCCCGAGTGAAGTCGGCGTCTATGGCGTGGCGCGGCGTCTTACAATCCTGACGACGACCTTCGTGATGGCCTCCGTGAGCAGCGTCGCGGGGCCGCAGTTCGCGGCTCTGCACGCCCAGCACGACACCGCAGCACTGGCGCGATTTGTACGCCAGTGCACATTCTGGATGCTGGCGGCCACCCTTCCCGTCATCCTGGCGCTCCTGATCTTCCCGGGCCTCGTTCTCGGGCTTTTCGGCCCGCAGTTCGAAGAGGGAGCGTGGCCACTTCGCATCCTCGCGTTTGGTCAGCTCGCCATGATCGTGGTTGGCCCGGTCGAAAGCCTGCTCATCATGACCGGCCATGGAAAGCAGATGCGCAACATCATCGGAGCGACGGCGATTGCCAACGTCATCGGCAATCTGCTGCTGGTCCCGTCATACGGAGCCATCGGCGCGGCATCCAGCACTTCGGCTTGTCTGATCGGGATGGAGATCGCTTGTCTATTGATGGTCAGAAGGAAACTGAACATCACGACATGGAGCGCCCGGGTCCGACAGCCGGATCGCGAACGGCAATCAGCCGCAGCGCCTTAGGACTCCTGCCGCCGATTTGACCGAACGAGCACCCGTCAGCTCATTCCGCATGCATCCAGAAGCGGCGGTACATCCCCCACAGTGGGATCGCGGTCCGGCGCATTGGCGACATGTTGAGCACCTCGACGAGCTTGATCGGCAGCGACTCGCGGATCGAGGCGGCCAGCGCGGGCTCGCGCTTGCCAAGCGACGCGACGATCTTGTCCGCGGCCCCGGCATCAATCCTGCGGCCCATCTGACACGCTTCCAGCAGCGCCAGGATGTACAGGTTTCGATGATATCTGTGCATGAAGCCGGCAAAGTGCTTCGACACCACGGACCGAGCGTCGGCATCCGACACGATGTAGGAGTCGACAAAATCCGCGAACTGATTGAGTCCGAACAGCAGAGAGGGCCAGGCCGCCGGCTGCGTGGTCGATTCTTTTCGAGGGTGCATCCGGATCGCGCAGAGGTCGGCCGGGTCGAACGCCTTGTAGCCGCCCTGCATCAAGGACAACCACAGCGCATCATCCGCGAAAAAGAGCCGCTCAAAATGCGGGATGCCGCCGATCCGATCATAGTCATCCGAACGCATGACGACTCCGGTCCCGCTGACGTCACGCTGGTAAGTCAACCGGCCTTCCAGATATTGCGCCGGAGTCTCTCGCTCAGGGACGGGCCGACACGCGCGAATCGTCTGGCCAGCGGTGTCGATGAAGCGAAAGCCGGTCTGATAGAGCTTCGCATCGGGGAACCGCTCGATGGTGCGATTGATCGTGAGCAGGAAGTCGGGATCGAGCAGATCGTCGTGCCCGATCAACGTCATGTATTCCCGCTTCTCGACCCCGACAGCGCGCGCCCAGCTATCGACGATCGAGAGCGACGACGACGAGCCGTAGAGGCGAATGCGGCCGTCCTTCAGGGACCTGAGCCAGGGAACGGTGCCGTCGGTGCTTTGATTATCCAGGACGATTAATTCGAAATCCGGGTGGGACTGGGCCAGAATGCTCTGGACGCATTCCTGGACATACGGCCAGCCGTTACGAACGGGTAGGATGACACTGAAGCTCGCCACAGCATTGAATCCCGGGTCGCACGCAGTAAGCGCCCGACAATATCGTGCTCAACCTGGAGCATCCACAAAAAGACCGCTTTTCGGCACGAGGCAGGATCAGCGGCCGGCCTTGATATCCACACCTCCCTCACAAATGCAAGTTGCATGATTGCAATCAATTGTGTCGCTTAATTCGGCACTTCGGGTCCGGCAGTCTCGTTCAGTCATCTCGGCCCGCAGATAGCAAAAAGCCTCCGAGAAAGCCGCTCCCACAAGGCCGATCGTGTCACAGGGCGCGCCTCGGCAGGCGTTCCCGCCCCGGAGGGGAACGAGGCTTGATTCAGCCTCCGGTACGAGGATAGGTTCGCCGCCACTCGGAGGAAACCGTTCCTATGCTCGCCAATCCGTTCCTGATTTACATTCTCACCTTTGGCAGCGCGCTTGCGATCTATCAGTTGGGATGGTCCGAAGTGTATCCCCCGACGACACGGGGCATTGTGCTGTTCTTTGCATTCAGCTTTTGCGTTGCGGGCGCCGTTGGCTGGCTGGCGCAATCCCGCGTTCGCTCGATACGGGCATACCGTCCAGGTCTGCTGCCGGGCTGGGCGATCGTCGTGCCTCTCGCCTGTTTTGCGGCCGACCTCATCTATGCGGGCAGCGTTCCCCTGATCGACTTGGTCCGCGGGCAGTTCCACTACACGTCCTTCCGAGGCATGCCCTCGCTGCATGTTTTCGCGGTCACGTTCGGCAGCGTGTTTTCCACCATCCGCTTCGCCGACTTCCTCTATGAGACGGACCGCGTGCGCTGGCGCTATCTTGGCGAGGCTGCGATTCCGATCATCTTCCTTCTTTCGATCGTCTATCGCGGACCGGCACTGATCGTGCTGACGTCATGGGTTTTCGTCTTCCTCATTTATCTGCCGCGCATCCGCGTGAGCCATGTCGTGAGTATGATCGCTCTCGGAGGACTGCTGCTCTTTGGTGCGGCCAAATTAGGCGAGGCGCGAAGCGGCAATGTCAATGGCCTGGGACATGCGACTGAAGCATTCCACGGATCAAACGTTGGACCTGTCGCGTTCTGGCTGTTTCTCTATTCAACCGGCCCGCTCGCCAATTTTCAGTACGCTGTCTCGACGGTCAAGCCGGCCCATGATCTGAACAGAATTCCAGAGTACATCGTGAGCGAACTGCTGCCGGATACGATTTCGCATCGAATTCTACCCCGGCTCGGTGCAAGCCCGGACAGGAACATTCCCGAGTTCTCGGACAACTTCAACGTTTCGAGCATATTCAGCCGATCGTGGATATTCTTCGGATGGATCAGCATCCTGACAACGTTCGCTGTGTTCATCTTCATCTTATACGCCTATCTCGGCGTGATCCGCACTCTGCCGCTGGCCGTTCCCAGTCTGGCGCTGCTCAACACATTCGTGGTCTACAATCTGTTCGACAACATGATTGCGACGACGAGCATAGGCATTCAGCTCTTGTGGCCGCTTCTCCTCGGCCTGCTCCTGAAGAAGCGAGCCTCATTCGAGGCGGCCCCATTGCGGGCCTGACACAAGGCGGCCAGCGAATTTGGTCGATAACCTCAGTGCGTTAGCGTTCTTCGCTGCGGGCGAACAACGCTTCCCGCGGCATCAGGTACCAAAGCAAAAAGAGCAAAACTCCGCCATGCGTCAGCAAGGTCGTCGAAAGCGGGGCGTTCAGGAGATTTTGCGCAAGCATGGCGCCGGAGACCAGAACGAACGACGACGGCAAGCCGGCCGAAGCGCGATTGCCGAAGGCGATCACCAGACCACACAGGAAGACTGTGACCGGCGCATACAACCAGCCCACGGAGGCGATTCCCTCGGTCGCAAGTAGCGAAGCGTTGTAGGTCCCGCCGCCCGGAAAGTAATTCAACATCACTACCCCCAACTGGTCTTGATAAGGGCAGCCGATGATGGGCTTCAACAATTTGATCTGGCAGAAATGGGTAAGCTCATGCTGGGAGAAGAACTCGTTGTAGAGGTCGAGTGCAAGCGAAGGAACCGCGAGCAAGCGGAAGTTCACCAGGAAGTGGTAGGCACCCACGAATCTGACAACCGGACCTTGGCCACCGAGGAAGGTGAACATCAGCACGCCCGCCAGGATCGGCAGCAACAATGACAGGACAACCACGATCCTGGCCTCGAACAACCTGGCAAGCACGGCCATCACGATCAGCCAGACGGGCGCGAAGAACGTCATCTTGCTGACGGCGACCGGGTAGTAGAGCAGCATCAACACCACGACTGCGCCTGCCTGCCAGAAAGCCCTCCGCCCGATGCAGTATGCGAACACGAACGGCAGGAGCGAGCCCGACGTCATGCCGATCAGATAATTGAGACTCGTCGGAAGCGCGTCGGTCCGCAGCGTGGATGCCTCACCGGGCGATACGAACCTGAAGTTATAGGCCGCCCCGACCGCGACAGTTGCCACGCAGACCAAAAGAATCGCCAGGAGCAGGCGGTCGAATGCTCTGATGGACAGCTTTCGAATCTGCGGCAAAGGCGAGGATATGAACAGCACCGGCAAGAGGAAGACGATCACCGATATCGCCGCGGACAGCCTTGCCGCCTCGTGGTCATAGCTGCGAAGCGAGAAGAACGACAGCCACAGATAGCCGAGCACCGCGCCACAGAGATAGAAGCCCACGAGGTAGCCAATGCTGAACTCGGCGACGACGAAAAGCAGAAAGACCGGCGCGAAGATCGCGACCGTGACCACGGCCGATGTCAGCGTAAAGGTGTCATAGGCGATGCGATAATCGACATAGAGCTTCGCGACGTTTGCGGCGGACACGCAGAAAGCAACCACTGAAAGCGCGATCAGCAGCGCCAGGACCGGGCGCGTCGACCAAGCCCCGTTCATGGAGCCGGAACCCGACGGAGCATTGACGTCATTCTCCTTCAATAGGTCTAATCCACGAACACGACTGTCTTGCGGCCGTTGAGGATCACGCGGTCGTCGAGGTGGTAGCGGATCGCCCGCGCCAGCACGCGGCGCTCGATGTCACGGCCCTTGCGGACGAGATCCTCCGGCGTATCCCGGTGGCTGATGCGCTCGACGTCCTGGTCGATGATCGGACCCTCGTCGAGGTCGCGCGTGACGTAATGGGCGGTCGCGCCGATCAGCTTCACACCGCGCTCATGGGCCTGGTGATAGGGCTTCGCGCCCTTGAAGCCCGGCAGGAACGAGTGATGGATGTTGATGCAGCGGCCGGACAGCTTGGCCGACAGGTCATCCGACAGGATCTGCATGTAGCGGGCGAGCACCACGAGATCGGTTCCGGTCTTGGCGACGAGATCGAGGATCTGCGCCTCCTGCTCGCTCTTGGTCTCCCTGGTCACAGGCAGATAGTGGAACGGGATGCTGCCGAAATCGAGCCCGGCATAGACCTCACGGGGATGGTTGGAGAGGATCGCGGCCAGGGTCATCGGCAATTCGCCGGTGCGCCAGCGGTAGAGGATGTCGACGAGGCAGTGGTCGGACTTCGACACCAGCAGCATCACCTTGCGATGCGCGGCGCGGTCGCGCATCTGCCACTCCATGCCGAAACGCTCGGCGATCGCGGCAAAGCCGGTCTGGAGCGCGGACAGTTCCACGGCAAGATCGGCCGCGGTGAACACGACGCGCATGAAGAACTTCCTGGTCTCGACATCATCGAACTGCTGGGCGTCGAGAATGTTCTGTCCGGAATTCGCCAGGAAGGTCGACACGGCCGAGACGATGCCGGGGCGATCCGGACAGGACAGGGTCAGAACATATTGATGATCGGGCATGGCGCTGACTGAACTTTGGGCAAGGACCTTGGACAAGTCGATGAAAATCTGGATTCGCACCCTGCTCTATCATCGGGAGCGCCGCCGGGCCAACCTCTTAGATGACTGCAATATTACCAGGGACATGATGGCGGCTGTCCCCACCAGCCCGTATTACGGGCACCGACCTCCACGATGCACATCGCGGGCAGACCGGGCTTCTTGAAGTGATAGCGCAGTCCGTAGCTCTTGCCATCGACCGATACGTAACGGGCCGCCGGGTCGGGATCGCTGAATTTGACGCGAGAGCCAAATACCGCGCTGCTGTTCGCCAGCACCTCGGTGACCGCGGCAACAGGGACATCATATTTTTGCAGAACCGGATAGAGAGCCGGATAAGCTCCCTTTGTCGTGTGATAGTCGTCCAGCAGGCTCATCAGCACGCGTGCGTCGCGGACCCGCGGTTCGAAGAACTCCAGCCGGTGCAGATACAAATATCCGAAATAGGCAGCCAGGACCGCCACGACAACGACGGCTATTCTGAGGAACTCTCGCATAGCTTGCTGTATCATCGTTGGTGACCTTGCGCCAATCCCACGCCCGGAGGCAGGATGAAGCGCCCACTGCACTGGAGCACGCCCATGGCCGACCGTTTGACCGGCACCCGCATCCTGATCCTGGAAACCCGCGAGGAGGCGCAGTTCTCCAAACTCCTGGCCGAGCAAGGCGCCGAGGTCGTGCAATGCCCGATGTTCACCATCCAGGATGCGCCGGACCCTGCCCCGGTCGAGGCCTGGATCCGCCGCACCATCGACAAGCCGTTTGACGACCTCATGCTGATGACCGGCGAGGGTCTGCGGCGGATCGTGAAGCTTGCGCGCGCGCGCCAGATCGACCAGGCCTTTGTCGCGGCACTCGCCACAACGCGAAAATTCACGCGCGGGCCGAAGCCCGGCAAGGCGCTGCGCGAAATCGGGCTCGAGGCCCAGCAGACCACGGAGAAGCCGACCACCGAGGGTGTGATCGAGATGCTGGGCAAACTCGACCTGAAGGGACGCCGCCTCGGGCTTCAGCTTTATCCGGACAAGGACCATAGCGTGCTGACCGGTGCGCTGGCCGCGCAAGGCGCCGAGGTCGTTACCGTGTTGCCTTACGTCTACGATTCCAAGGCGGCGGACGCCAACATCGTCGCCGCCATCGACGATATGGCGGAGGGGCGGATCGATTCCATCGCGCTGACCAATCTCGGCCAGGTCCGCCGCCTGATCGAGGCGGCGAAGGCGCATGGCAGCGAGGCCAAGCTGCGCGCGGGATTCGAGCGCACGCTGATCGCCTCGGTTGGACCGGCAGTCTCGGGCGAACTCGCCACGCATGGCTTGCGCACCGATATCTCGCCCGCGGATGAGGCCTATTTCATGCGTCCGCTGATCTCGGCGATGGCAGCGGCGCTCGCAGAGCGCAAGCCGAGAGCTGCGACGAGGTAAGAGCCCGGCGCAGAGGCGGCCCGCGGCGGCTGCGATTGACACGCAGATCGCCAGCGCTACGTTGCCGAACAGAAACAAGAAGCAGCAAGGGCAAGGGAAGCGCCGTGACACGCGTCATCGCGTTGTGAGCGCAGCCGCACGGCGTTCGGCGCTCGCACCATTTCGCATCCGCAACTATCGTTTCCAGTGGCCCTCCGACCTGCTCACCTCCTGGGCGTTCGAGGTCGAAACGCTTGTGCTCGGCTGGTACATCCTGGTCGAGACCGGTTCGGTGCTGCTGCTGACCATTCTGGCATCGCTGCAATATGTCGGAACGCTGGTCGCACCGGTGCTCGGGATGGTCGGCGACCGCATCGGTCACCGCGACCTCCTGGTCGTGCTCCGCCTCGCCTATACGGCGCTCGCCTCGACCATCATGGCGCTGGCGCTGACCGGCCATCTGGCACCGCTCAACGTCATGATCATCGTGGCGATCATGGGCCTGATCCGCTCCTCGGATCTCGGCATTCGCAGCGCCCTGCTCGCCGACATCATGCCGGCCGAGCAGCTGGTGGGGGCGATCAGCCTGTCGCGGACAACGCAGGACAGCGCGCGCATCGCCGGCGCGCTGACGGGCGCCGGGCTGTTCGCCGTGCTCGGCATCGGGCTCGTCTATGCGGCGGTCGCCTGTCTTTATCTCATGTCCACGGCGCTGATGCTGTGCGTGACCCGGCCGGCAAAGTCACTGGCAGCGGATCACGCCACCGGCGAACACGCCAGCTTAAAGCTGCTGCGCGACCTCAAGGAGGGAATCGTTTACGCGTGGAACGGACCCGGGATGGGCGCGGCGCTGTGCGTCGCATTCCTCGCCAACCTCACCGCGTTTCCGTTCACGCACGGACTGCTGCCCTTCGTCGCGCGGGACATCTTCCATACCGACCAGACCGGCCTCGGCTATCTCTCGGCGAGCTTCGCCGTCGGCTCGCTGATCGGCTCCATCACGCTCAGCCTCGTCAGCGGGCTGCGCATTGCCCGGCTTCTGATCGGCGCAACGCTGGCCTGGTACACGATGCTGCTCGTGTTCGTCGAGATCAGGACCATGCCGGTGGCGATGGCCTGCCTCGTGCTCGCCGGCATCGCCCAGAGCATGTCGATGATCTCGGCGGCTGTGATCCTGATGCGGACGGCCAGCGCCCATTTGCGCGGCCGCGTGATGGGCGTGCGCATGATGGTGATCTACGGGCTCCCGCTCGGGTTGCTGGCGGCCGGCAGCCTGATCGACATCATCGGCTATTCCGCGACAGGATCGCTCTACGCGGTCGCGGGCATCATCGCGATGCTGGCGATTGCAATCCGCTGGCGCGCCGACCTCTGGCCGGTGCACGCGCCCGCCAATGCGCGCTAATCCCCGTAGCCGCGCAGCCGCTCGACATCGAGGATGGTGACGCCACCATATTCCAGCCGGAGCAGCCCCTCCTTCTCCAGCCGGTTGAGCGCGCGGTTGGCATTCTGGCGCGACATGCCGGACAGCGCCCCGATCTCCTCCTGGGTGATCTCCAGATGCGCCGTCGATTCCGGATAGAGGATCGGGTTGAACAGCGAAGCGATGCTGCGGGCGAGACGCGAGGTGGCATCCAGCGTCCGGTTGACCTCGAGCATGCCGATGAACTGGCCGAGCCGCTCGTTGAGCTGGCGCACCAGGAAGCGGTTGAAGCCGACGCTGTTCTCGAACAGCCACATGAAGGCGGTACGATCCATCAGCGCGACGCGGCTGTTGCGCAGCGCGACCACGTCATAGCGGCGCGGCTCGTTCTTGAGCACGCTGCCCTCGCCGAACCAGGCCCCGGCCGTCAGCCCGGCCAGGCTGGTCTCCTTGCCGTCGCGCGAGACCCCGCCCATCCGGGCTAGGCCAAAGACCATGCCGGCCCAATAATCGAACGTGTCGCCGCGCATGAACACGGTCTCGCCGGTGCCGTAGGACCGCTCGGTGATTCCGCAGCGGGCGACCTCGATCTCCGCTTGCGTGAGCTCGCGCGACCACGCGGCGACGCGCTTCAGATGATCCTCTGAAATCATGATCCCGAAGCCAGCCGCACCGTCTCGTCACCCCGTCCTTTTGCTGCAACGCAACATGCTCGCTTCGACCGCCATCCGACGAAAGACGGAGGCCGCTGCCGCCCGAAAAACTTTGTCGCAGAATTGTCAGGCGGGAGACATTTCAAGATAGCGCTTTCCCCTATTGAGGACCACCTCGGGCGATGCGGCTTTTGATCCCAACAGGAACGAAAGTGCGCGGCTCCGGTGGAGACCATCTGCTGCATGGCCTCGCCGGCAAGGCCGTATTAGGATCGCCCGACAGGAAACCGACGAAGAGCGCCGCAGAATGCGCCATCACCGGGAGGGATTTGTTTGGTGGCTACCAGTCTCGAAGTGCGCGGCGTGTCCCTGCGATTCGGCGGCGTTCGCGCTCTGACCGATGTCAGCTTCGCCATCAACGAGGGCGAGCTGTTCTCGATCATCGGCCCCAACGGCGCCGGCAAGACCTCGATCGTCAATTGTATTTCCGGTCGCTACAAGCCGACCGAAGGGCAGCTCGTCTATGGCGGTCGCGATATCACCGGCCTGACGCCGAACGCGCGTGCCTCGCTCGGCATCGGCCGCACCTTCCAGAATCTGGCGCTGTTCCACCACATGAGCGTGCTCGATAACATCATGGTCGGCCGCCATCACCTGCTGAAGAACAATTTCCTCACGGGATCGCTCTACTGGCTCACCGGCGCGCGCAAGGAAGAGCTCGCGCACCGCCGCAAGGTCGAGGAGATCATCGACTTCCTCGACCTCCAGTCGGTGCGCAAGGCGACCGCCGGGACCCTCTCCTACGGCCTGCGCAAGCGCGTGGAGCTTGCGCGTGCCATGGCGCTGGAGCCGCGCCTCATCCTTCTCGACGAGCCGATGGCCGGTATGAATTTCGAGGAGAAGGAGGACATGGCCCGCTACATCGTCGACCTCAACGAGGAGTTCGGCATGACGGTGGTGATGATCGAGCACGACATGGGCGTGGTGATGGACATCTCCCACCGCGTCATGGTGCTGGATTTCGGCCGCAAGATCGCCGAGGGCGATCCGGGTGCCGTTCTGGCCGATCCTCACGTCAAGCGCGCCTATCTCGGCGAAGAGGACGAGACGCTGGTCGATCCCGACGATGCGCCGCCGGCGCAGGAGAGCGCGGCATGATGGATTATGCGGGCCGCGTCGCGCAGGCCGACACCTATCCAAAAATGCTCCGGCTGAACGCGAAGGAGCACGGCAACGAGATCGCGCTGCGCGAAAAGGATCTCGGGCTCTGGCGCATCTTCACCTGGAACGACTACCACACCCGCGTGCGCGATTTCGCGCTCGGTCTGATCGAGCTCGGTCTTGGCCGCGACGACGTCATCAGCATCATCGGCGACAACCGGCCGGACTGGGTCGCGGCGGAAGTCGCGACGCATGCGATCGGCGGATTGAGCCTCGGGCTGTATCGCGACGTGCTGGACGAAGAGGCCGCCTATCTCCTCACCTATGGCGAGGCGCAGCTCGTCTTCGCCGAAGATGAGGAGCAGGTCGACAAGCTGCTCGCGCTCGCCGAGCGCGTGCCGAAACTCAAGCACATCATCTATTCCGATCCGCGCGGCATGCGGAAATATGACGATCCGCGCCTGATGTCGGCGGAAACTTTCGCCGAGCTTGGGCGTGCCCGCGCCACGCGCGAGCCCGACCTGTACGACAGGCTGGTCGATGCCACCAAGGGCGAGGACGTCGCGATCCTCTGCACCACGTCGGGCACCACTTCGCATCCCAAACTCGCGATGCTCGCCGCCGGCCGCGTGCTCGGACATTGCGCGACCTATCTCGCCTTCGACCCCAAAGGCCCCGACGACGAATATGTCTCGGTGCTGCCGCTGCCCTGGATCATGGAGCAGGTCTACGTGCTCGGCAAAGGCCTGCTCTGCCGGATGAAGATCAACTTCGTCGAAGAGCCCGACACGATGATGAACGATCTGCGCGAGATCGCGCCGACATTCGTGCTCTTTGCCCCACGGGTCTGGGAATCGATCGCTGCCGACGTCCGCGCCAAGGTGATGGACGCAACGCCCTTCAAGCAGCGGCTGTTCGATATCGGCATGAAGTCGGGCCTTGCCGCGCTGGCAGCGGGCAAGCGTTCCGGTTTTGCCGACGCGATCCTGTTCCGCGCGCTGCGCGACCGGCTCGGCTTCACCCGGCTGCGCTCGGCCGCCACCGGCGGCGCGGCGCTTGGGCCTGATACGTTCAAGTTCTTCCAGGCCATGGGCGTGCCGCTGCGCACGCTCTACGGCCAGACCGAGCTGCTCGGGGCCTACACGCTGCATCCCGCGGGCAAGGTCGACCCTGACACGACCGGCGTGCCGATGGCCGAGAGCGTCGAGATCCGCATCGACAATGCCGACGTCCACGGCGTCGGCGAGATCGTGGTGCGGCATCCCAACATGTTCCTCGGCTATTACAAGAACCCCGAGGCGAGCGTTGCCGACATCAGGGACGGCTGGATGCTGTCGGGCGATGCCGGCTATTTCAACGCGAACCGCCAGCTCGTCGTCATCGACCGCATCAAGGACCTCGCCGAGACCTCGCGCGGTGAGCGCTTCTCGCCGCAATTCATCGAGAACAAGCTGAAATTTTCGCCCTATATCGCGGAAGCCGTGGTGCTTGGCGCCGGCCGCGACGCGCTCGCCGCGATGATCTGCATCCGCTACTCCATCATCTCGAAATGGGCGGAGAAGAACCGCCTCTCCTTCACGACCTACAGCGATCTCGCCTCGCGGCCGGAGGTCTATACGCTGCTCCAGAAGGAGGTCGAGACCGTCAACGCCACACTGCCGCCGGCCCAGCGCATCTCGCGCTTCCTGCTGCTTTACAAGGAGCTGGACGCCGACGATGGCGAGCTCACCCGCACCCGAAAAGTGCGCCGCGGCGTCATCAACGAGAAATACGAAGGCATCATCGACGCCATCTACCGCGGCGATGCCGACATCCCCGTCGACACCGTGATCCGCTTCCAGGACGGCACCACGCAAAGAGTGCGCACGACGCTCCGGGTCGTGGATCTCGGCGGACACGGGCACATGGCGGAGGCCGCGGAGTGAGACAGGTATCCGTCGCGAACGGTGCTACCCTTCGCCTCTCCCCGCTTGCGGGGAGAGGCCGGAGCGCGTCAGCGATCCGGGTGAGGGGGAGCCTCCGCGAGGGCGGTGACAATCGTTTCGAGAACCCCGACCAGATTGCTCGACACATCGTTGTTCCAGAACCGCAGGATTCGATAGTTTCGATCGGCCAGCCATTTGTCGCGCACGGCGTCGCGCCGGCTGTCGGCGTGCTGGCCACCATCCACCTCGACGATCAACCGCGCCTCGCGGCAAATGAAGTCGACCGTGTACGGGCCGATCGGCTCCTGCCGAACGAATTTGTAGCCGCTCAGCCTACGGGCGCGCAGGCGATACCAGAGTTTTCCTTCCGCATCCGTCAACGCCGTTCGCAAATGTCTGGCGCGTTCGGTCTTGGATTCATCAGCACCTCGCATGCGGAGACTCCCCCTCTCCCGCCGCGCGTTCCGCGCGTCGGCCTCTCCCCGCAAGCGGGGAGAGGCGAAGATAACACGGAACCGACATGAACACCGCCTTCCTCATCCAGCTCCTGGTCAACGGCCTCGTGGTCGGCACGCTCTATGGCGTGGTCGCGATGTCGTTCGTGCTGATCTACAAGGCGACGCAGGTCGTCAATTTCGCGCAAGGTGAATTGCTGCTGGTCGGCGCCTGGGTGTGTTGGGCGCTGCTCGCCAAATACCAGGTGCCGTTCTGGATCGGCATGCCGCTGACGCTGGTGTTCATGTTCGTGTTCGGCATCGCGGTCCAGGTCCTGATCCTGCGGCCGATGATCGGCGAGCCCATTATCTCTGTCATCATGGTGACCATCGGCCTCTCCACCGTGCTGCAGGCGACGCTGAAATGGATGTTCGGCGTCAACCCGCAGCCGTTCCCGCGCGTGTTCGAGAGCCAGTCGGTCGGCCTGTTCGGCCTCCAGATCCAGACGGTCTATGTCATGAGCCTCGTGGTCTCGGTCGCGATGATGATCGGCATGGCCTGGTTCTTCCGCGCCTCGAAATACGGCCTTGCGATGCGCGCCACCGCGTTCAACCAGCAGGTGGCGCAGTCGCTCGGCATCTCCGTGAAGAGCGTGTTCGCGATGGCCTGGGCGATCTCGGCGACGGTCTCCGCGGTCGCAGGCGTCGTCGTCGCCGTCGTCAACGGCGTGTCCTCGGGCCTTGCCGCCTACGGCATCAAGGTGTTTCCGGCGGCAATCCTTGGCGGGCTCGATTCCGTCGGCGGCGCGGTGCTCGGCGGCATCATCATCGGGCTGCTCGAGAACGTCGCGCAATATGTCGACAGCGAGTATCTGCACTGGGGCAATCTCTACGAGATCGCGCCGTTCTACGTCCTCATCATCGTGCTGATGATCAAGCCTTACGGCCTGTTCGGCACCCACGACATCGAGCGGATCTGATCCATGGCCGGCCCTGCCCTCATCCCCGCTGGTGATTTCCGCACCTCCTATGCGGCTGACACCACGATCTTCCCGACCTCCACCAGCCGCAACTTCGCGATAGCAGGCGTGGCGCTGCTGTGCCTCGCGCCACAATTCTTCAGCGGCTACTGGCTCAGCATCCTGATCCAGATCGGCATCTTCTCGATCGCCGCGCTCGGCCTGAACATCCTGGTCGGCTTCACCGGCCAGATCTCGATCGGCCACGCCGCCTTCTTCCTGCTCGGGGCCTTTACCTCGGCCTACATCTCGAACAATGCGCCGATCCCGGTGTTCTTCGCGATTCCGCTCGCGGGCGTGGTCACCGCGCTGGTCGGGCTGATCTTCGGCATTCCCGCGGCACGACTGAAGGGGCTTTATCTCGTCATCGCGACGCTGGCGGCGCAGTACATCCTGCTCGACTTCTTCTCCCGCGCCGAGTGGTTCACCGGCGGGTCGGTGCCGGCGAGCGCCAATCCGTTCTCGATCTTCGGCTACACGCTGCGCGGCGATAAGCAGTATTTCTACGTCGTGCTGGCCTATGTGCTGGCGAGCTACATCCTCGTCACCAATCTGATGCGCACGCGCGACGGCCGCGCGCTGGTGGCGATCCGCGACCATTATCTCTCCGCGGAGATCATGGGCATCAACCTCACCAAATACCGGACGCTGTCGTTCGGCCTTGCCGCCTTCTTCGCCGGTATCGCCGGCGCGCTCTATGCACACTATCAGCTCGTGGTGTCGCAGGAAGGTTTCGGCATCGAGCGCTCGATCCTGTTCCTTGCCATGATCATCATCGGCGGCACCGGCTCGATCATGGGCACGCTGATGGGCACCGCCTTCGTGGTGCTGCTGCCCGAGGGGATGGAGTTCATCAGCCACTATTTGAAGGGCGGCGCGATCGACAAGGCGCTGTCGCTCAACACCAACATCACCTTCCTGCGGGAGATCGCGATCGGGGTGATCATCATCGCTTTCCTGATGTTCGAGCCCGATGGCCTCGCGCATCGCTGGCGGCAGATCAAGGCGTACTGGAAACTCTACCCGTTCTCGCACTGAGCGCGGGCAACTTCACTTAAACAATAAACAGGAGGAACCGACCCATGAAGAAAAAATCCCTTTTAGGCACCGCATCGCTCGCCCTCGTGATCGCCGCATTCTCGGCGAGCGCGCAGGCGCAGATCGCGATCGGCCACCTCGCCGATTATTCCGGCGGCACCTCCGACGTCGGCACGCCCTACGGCCAGGCCGTCGCCGACACGTTCGCATGGGTCAACAAGAACGGCGGCGTCGGCGGCAAGCAGATCAATGTCGATACCAACGATTACGGCTACCAGGTACCGCGCGCGATCGCGCTGTACAAGAAATGGTCGGCACCGGACAGCAAGGTCGCGGCGATCATGGGCTGGGGCACCGCAGATACCGAAGCGCTGACCGGCTTCCTCGCCCAGGACAAGATCCCCGATCTCTCCGGCTCCTACGCCGCGGCGCTGACCGACCCCGAAGGCGTCAGCGGCAAGGCCAAGCCCGCGCCCTATAATTTCTTCTACGGCCCGAGCTATTCGGACTCGCTGCGCGCGATGCTGATCTGGGCGGCCGAGGACTGGAAGACCAAGGGCAAGCCCGGCAAGCCGAAATTCGTGCACATGGGCGCCAACCATCCCTATCCGAACGCGCCGAAGGCCGCCGGCGAAGCCATGGCGCAGGAGCTCGGCTTCGAGGTGCTGCCGCCGCTGGTGTTCGCGCTCGCGCCCGGCGACTACAGCGCACAGTGCCTGAGCCTGAAATCCTCCGGCGCCAACTACGCCTATCTCGGCAACACCGCGGCCTCCAACATCTCGGTGATGAAGGCCTGCAAGACCGCCGGCGCCGAGGTGCAGTTCCTCGGCAATGTCTGGGGCATGGATGAGAACGCCGCCAAGACCGCGGGCGACGCCGCCAATGGCGTGATCTTCCCGCTGCGCACCGCGGTGAGCTGGGGCGGCGATGCGCCCGGCATGAAGACGGTGATGGAGATCTCCAAGATCTCCGACCCCACCGGCAAGGTCTATCGCCCCGTGCATTACATCGCCGCAGTCTGCTCGGCGCTGTACATGAAGGAGGCGCTCGACTGGGCTATCAAGAACGGCGGCGCCACCGGCGAGAACGTCGCCAAGGGCTTCTACCAGAAGAAGGACTGGGTGCCCGCCGGCATGGAAGGCGTTTGCAATCCCTCGACCTGGACCGACAAGGACCATCGCGGCACGCTGAAGGTCGATCTCTACCGCACCAAGATCTCCGGCGCGACCGACGGCGAGCTCAACGACCTCATGGCCAAGGGCACGATTAAGCTCGAGAAGGTCAAGACCGTCGAGCTGCCGCGCAAGCCGGAACTGCTGGGCTGGTGAGCCCGGCTCTCACCATACGCACAACTGTCATCCCCCGCGAAGGCGGGGGATCCAGTACGCCGCGGCTTCTCGGTGAAGCTTCGGCGCCTCTGGAATACTGGGTCGCCCGGTCAAGCCGGGCGACGACAGCGGAGAATGATGACGCATGACCGACACTCTGGAAGCATCCCGCGCCAAGCCAACGGCCGTGGCCCCCGCCCCCCTCCTCGCCGTGCGCAACATCGAGGTCGTCTATGACGACGTCATCCTGGTGCTGCGCGGCCTCAGCCTCGACGTGCCCAAGGGCGCGATCGTGGCGCTGCTGGGTGCCAACGGCGCCGGCAAGTCGACGACGCTGAAGGCGATCTCGGGGCTGCTCAAGACCGAGGACGGAGAAGTCACGCGTGGCGAGATCCTGTTCGAGGGCGAGCGGGTCAACGGCATTGATCCCGACAAGATCGTCCGGCGCGGCATCTTCCAGGTGATGGAGGGCCGCCGCATCGTCGCCGACATGACATCGCTGGAAAACCTCAAGCTCGGCGCCTTCACCCGCAGGGACCGCGAGGTCGATGCCGATCTCGACATGGTTTTCAATTACTTCCCGCGCCTGAAGGAGCGTACGGGCCTCGCCGGCTATCTCTCCGGCGGCGAGCAGCAGATGCTCGCAATCGGCCGCGCCTTGATGGCGCGTCCGAAGATGATCCTGATGGACGAGCCGTCGATGGGCCTGTCACCGCTGCTGGTGAAAGAGGTGTTTTCCATCATCCAGAAGATCAACCGCGACCTCGGCGTCACCATCCTGCTGGTCGAGCAGAACGCACGCGCCGCGCTGTCGGTGGCGAGCCACGGCTACATCATGGAGCAGGGCAAGGTCGTGCTCGACGGCACCGCCGACGATTTGCGCGACAACGAGGACGTCAAGGAATTCTACCTCGGCGGCGCCGGCGACCAGCGCAAGAGTTTTAAAAACCTCAAGAGTTTTAAGCGGCGCAAACGGTGGCTATAGCGTTTTCGAGCGAAGTGGGAACCGGTTCGCGTGAAGAAAACGCGTCAAAACAAAAGCGCCTCAACTCAGCACCTGGTCCGCTTCCGTGACTGCGCAGAGAACATGATAGAACGACGACGCAGGAATGGTGTCGACCAGCGATTTGCCGTCGCGATCGAACTGGTCGTACCAGCCGCCCTTCACGGGATGGCTGAGGTAATGCCGTTCGAGCCGCACCAGCGCCGCGCGCGCTTCGTCCGCCGCGCCCGCCTCGCCGGATTCGGCCTGCGCGATCCACGCCTTCGCCATCTCAGTCTGCGGCCACAGCCGGCGCGTCGCGCGGCGGATGTTACCGGCGGCATCGCCCTCGTCCGTGAGGCAGCCGGTCGCCTCGTCGCGATAGCGCAGCGCAGTCTCAAGCAGCTCGGCGCGGCGCTGCCCCGTGGGGCATCCCGTGATGCGTTCAAATCCCTTCAGCAGCCAGACCCATTCCGCCTGATGGCCGGCCTCGACGCTGACCGGCTCGATCTTGGACCAGTCTTCCTCGAAGTACTCGGTCAGGATGTGCTTCTGCTTGTCGTAGAGGTTGGCGAGGAACAACGCGAAGAACTCGCCGGCGCGGTTCTGGAACGACAGATCATGGGTCGCGTCGAAACACGCGATCATCGCCTCGAACAGATGCATGTGCGGGTTCTGCCGGCGCGGCAGCGAGACGGGCAAGCTCTCGTGGACGCCGCCATGCGGCGAGCGCAGATGGCCGT
The DNA here is from genome assembly GCF_054185225.1 of Bradyrhizobium sp. 18BD. Taxonomy (NCBI): domain Bacteria; kingdom Pseudomonadati; phylum Pseudomonadota; class Alphaproteobacteria; order Hyphomicrobiales; family Nitrobacteraceae; genus Bradyrhizobium; species Bradyrhizobium sp. 18BD. The sequence continues at coordinate 87,842 of NZ_JAVAYL010000005.1, forward strand.
CGAGGAAGGCGAGCAGCGCGTCGATCTCGGCGCGAATCTGCGCGTCCTGGTCGAGCGCGTAGACGGTCGCGAGCGCAAACAGGATGAAGGCGTGGTCATAGGCGTCGCGCCGCGCGTCCAGCACCGCCCCCTCCGGCGTCAGCCGGTGCACATAGCCGGGCTTGCCGTCAGGCGCCTTCGCCTTGCTGAGCAGATGCTCCAGCCCCTTCAGCGCGATGGCGCGGCCCTGCGGATACCAGCCCATCTGCGCCGCCTTGGCGTAGCACCAGATCTGGCGGGCCTGCACGAACACGCGCCGCGGCGCGGCCACGTCCGCCGTGCCGTCGCGATGCAATCGGTCGATGAAGCCGCCCGCGCCACGGTCCCAGCCGAGGCTGGACCACAACGGCAGCGCATCCTCGATCATGCGGCGCTTCAGGCGCGCGACGACGTCGACGGCCTCGCCCGCCGCAATGATTTCCTCGTCCGCCATCGCGTCCTCTTCAAGCCTCGCCCATTGCCGTCTGATACCCATGCCGGCGGCGGCGTGCAACGGATGCCAACCCGGAAAGATCAGCCATGACCGCCCATTACGATGCCCTTGAGACGCGCGAGGCCGCCGCGCGCGAGGCCGATCTGTTCTCCCGCCTGCCGGACGTGCTGCGCAGCGCCATGGCTGCGCCGGCCTATGCGGAGCGGCTCAGGGGTCTCGATCCCGCCTCCGTGACCTCCAGGGCGGCGCTGGCGGGCCTGCCGGTGCTGCGCAAGTCCGAGCTGCCGGCCCTGCACAAGGCCTCCGCCCCCTTCGGCGGCTTCGTGGCGGCAGCGCCGGGGTCGTTCGCCCGCCTGTTCACCTCCCCGGGGCCGATCTTCGAGCCTGAGGGGCGGCAGGCCGATCCCTGGCGCGGCGCGCGGGCGCTGTTCGCGGCCGGGTTCCGCGAGGGCGACATCGTGCTCAACACCTTCAGCTACCACCTCACCCCCGGCGGCTTCATCTTCGACGCCTCGGCGCGCGCACTTGGCTGCGCCGTGATCCCGGCCGGCCCGGGCAATGCCGAGCAGCAATTCGAGCTGATCGAGGCCTATCGTCCGGTCGGCTACAGCGGCACGCCGGACTTTTTGAAGATCCTGCTCGATGCCGCCGCGACCGCAGGCCGCGATGTCTCCTCGATCAAGCGCGCGCTGGTCTCGGGCGCGGCTTTCCCGCCGTCGCTGCAGGCCGAGATCAAGGCGCGCGGCATCGACGCCTACCAGGCCTTCGGCACCGCCGATCTCGGCCTGATCGCGTTCGAGACCGAGGCGCGCGACGGCATGGTCGTGAACGAGGATCTGATCATGGAGATCGTCAGGCCCGGGACCGGCGATCCCGTGACGCCGGGCGACGTCGGCGAGATCGTCGTCACCTCGCTCGATCCGCACCATCCCTGGATCCGCCTGGCGCTCGGGGACCTCACCGCAACACTGCCGGGCCCGGGCAAATGCGGCCGCACCAACATGCGCATCAAGGGCTGGATGGGCCGCGCCGACCAGACCACCAAGGTCAAGGGCATGTTCGTCCGCCCCGAGCAGATCGCCGAGATCAGCAAGCGCCATTCCGCGCTCGGCCGTCTGCGTCTCGTCGTCACCCGCCAGGGCGAGACCGACACGATGACGCTGAGGGCGGAAACGTCGGCCGCGAGCGATGCGCTGCGTGATGAGATCGCGAGCAGCCTGCGGGCCGTGACGAAGCTCGGCGGCGCCGTCGAGCTGGTCAGCCCCGGCGCGCTGCCGAACGACGGCAAGGTGATCGCGGACGAACGGTAAGCTCTGCTCGACTTCGCGAACCGTTCAGCTTCGCCGATCTTGCTTGCGTTGAATGACGTCGGATGTTGCAGGTGCCGGCACCTGCGTCCGAGTGGGCAAGCGGAAGATTCGTGACGAATTTGCCGCCAGCCACCGGTAGAGCCGGCAATCAAGCAGCCCGAAGGCGTAACCTGCGATCAGACCGATCGCAAAATACAGCGGGAGCCAGGCAAGCCCCTGCACATGCAATACGCGCACAGCGATAATGATCGCCGGAAAGTGCAGCAAATAAATCCCGTATGACGCATCGCCCAACGTCGCAACGAGACGCGATTTCAAATCGAGATCGGCAACGGCGAGCAACAGAATCGTCGCCGCCACGCCCAGAAAAAGCAGCTTGTGCGAACTGTACTCGGGAAATGCAAAGCTCACGCAAAATGCAACTAGTGCCGCTGCAAGCCCTGCCAGCCGGGGCACCTTTCTGAGGGCGTCGAAATGAATCCCGCAGATGACGCCCATCGGAAAAACCTGCACCGCCGGCGACCACAAAATGCCGGGAAAGCCTGGAAAGGTGTACCTGCCGACATCAGGCGCGGCCGCAATGAGATTGACGACTACAATCCAGATGGCGGCAAGAATGGTCAGGGTGCGATCGCTGAGGCGCGCCCGATAAGCGGCGGACGCCAGAGCGTAGAAGATAATTTCGAATGCCAGGGTCCAGTAGGGAATCGTCAGCGTGCTGTTACTGACGGTCGAGGGATACAGCAACAGCGATGATGCGCTCGCACTGACCGGCGAATGAATCGCGGCGAGCCCAATCGCGGCAACGATCATGGCCAGCCAATAACTCGGATAGATCCGCAACAATCGATGCCGCGCGAAGTCCGTCCAGCTCTTCGTTCGCTGCAGCGAGATCACGAACCCGGAAATCGCAAAAAACAGCACGACTCCGAACGAAGTCATGCGGATGGGCGTGTAGTGGTTTGCGACATAGGCCGCGTGTTCGCCGACGACCAGAATTGCCGCCACGGCCCTCAGCGCATGTATCCCACCGAAAAATCGCGGCGATGCAGTCATCTCGGGAGTCTACCTTGGAACCGACGATGCTCCGGGATGGAAGCGGACCCGAAAGCCAGTGCGCGCCGATCGATTACCCAGGCCGTGGTCATATCTGAATGCGCCGCTCCCTGCCAAGACGGCTCTCGATGTTTGAAGCAATCGAGAAGCGCATCGAACTCGGTATGCCCGGAGAGAGTCGCGCCGCGGACATGCTCTCCAGCAAGAGAGCCTCGAGTGCCTTGATAGACTTTCGAAATGGAATACGGCGCCTCCAGCTCGAACTGAAAGACCGCTACAATCATTGTTGCCAGGCCGGAACAGGCGGGATATCAGCTCGATTTCACGACCTTGGTGAGTACTCATGTCGACCGCAAGAGGATCAATTTCGGCCTTGGACATGTCCGACCACCACCGAACGCGCGCCTCAAGCACCCACTGATGCGCGTTCTCATCCTCAACGCGGATTATCAGCGATTTCTCGCCTGGCTGTACCGACGCCATCCGGGCCTCGAGAATTCGGACTACGACGCGCAGATGGCCGCGCGCAGCGCCAGTCTGTTCGGCGTGGCCGATTTCTATTCGCGCAATTTCGAAGCCCTCGGGCACGCCGCCGCCAATATCCACGTCAACAACGGCTGGATGCAGACGGCATGGGCGCGCGAACACGGCATGAGCGTGACCCCATCACCGCCGCCGGGCGCCGCCGTGAGCGATGCTATCCCGGGATGGCTGCAACGCGCCGTCGCGCCATTCAAGCCGGTGTTGAGACCCCTCGCCCGCAAGATCGGCCTGAGCCCGCGCCTCGATGCGCAGTCGGAACAGATCCTGCTGGCGCAGATCGAGGACTTCAAGCCGGACCTGATTCTCAACCAGGATCTGTTCCACGTCGACACACGCCTGGTGCGGCGGATCAAGCAGATCTGCCGTCCCACCATGGTCGGCCAGGTCGGAATCGTGCCCTCGCGCGGCGAAGACTGGTCAGTCTACGATCTGCTGGTCTCACAAATCGCCGCGGTGGTGGATTTCTTTCGTCAGCAAGGCGCTCGCTCGGAGGTCGTCCATCTCGGGTTCGAGCCCGCGATCCTCGACGTTCTTCCGCCCGCACCAGCGCGCAACATCGACGTCTCGTTCGTGGGCGCCGTATCGGCCGATCACCAGCAACGCGTGGCGCAGCTGGAAGCTGTCGCGCGGCGCTACGATCTGAAGCTGTTCGGCAGCGGCCTGCACACACTGCCCGCCTCGTCGCCGCTTCACCGCTGCTACCAGGGCGAGGTGTGGGGCGTGGAAATGTATCAGGCGCTGCGAGCCTCGCGCGTGACGCTCAACTCGCATATCGACATGGCCGGCCCCGAAGCCGGCAATGCGCGCCTGTTCGAGGCAACTGGTGTCGGCGCCTTCCTGCTCACGGACTTCAAGGACAATCTTCACACGCTGTTCGAGCCCGGCCGCGAGGTCGCTGCCTGGCGTTCGGCCGACGACTGCATCGCGCTGATCGATCGCTATCTCAACGATGAGCCGGCGCGCATGGCGATCGCTGCAGCCGGGCAGGCACGTACGCATTCGACCCACACGTTCCGCCAACGTGTCAGCACGATCTTGCAGCTCGCCGGCCGCGCGTAGGAGCGGCCGGCCCGCCCTTGACGGTGTGGGGCAAAATGGCCAAAGTGCCCTTGTGTGACGTTATGTCACTATAATTACAGCGCTTTTTGTCGAGGCCCGTGATGGAACACGTCGAACATGTTCGATTCGGCGACCAGCTCTATGCGATCATCGTGCGCGCCTCGTTCCGCGAGCCGGGTATCCACTTTTTTTCGTCGCCCGAACTGTCACAGCAGCTCGCCTATATGAGCCATCCGAAGGGCAAGAGCATCGAGCCGCATCGCCACAACAAAGTGACGCGGGAAGTGCACTACACCCAGGAAGTGCTGCTGATTCAGAAGGGCAAGCTCCAGGTCGACTTCTACACCGTCGAAGAAAAATATCTGGAGAGCCGCGTCCTCGGTGCCGGCGACATCATCCTGCTGTGCAGCGGCGCCCACGGCTTCCACGTGCTCGAACCGCTCGAGATGTTCGAGATCAAGCAGGGCCCGTATTCCGGCGAGAACGACAAGACCCGCTTTGCCGAAGCGCCCGCATCCGAAATCCGGATCAAGGGTCCAGGCCTGTGAGCGCGCCGTTCATTCCCGTCAACACGCCGCTGCTTGACGGCAACGAGGCCGACTATCTCGCCGAATGCATCCGCACCGGATGGATTTCCTCGGAAGGTCCGTTCATCAAGCGCTTCGAGCAGGCGATGGCCGCGGCCGCGGGGCGGCGCCACGGCGTCGCCGTGACCAACGGCTCGGTTGCGCTCGACATCGCCGTCCACGCGCTGGGGCTCGCGGAAGGCTCCGAGGTCATCATCCCGACCTTCACCATCATCAGCTGCGCTGCCGCAATCGTGCGCGCCGGCCTCGTCCCCGTCGGGGTCGACTGCGATGCCGCGACCTGGAACATGACGGCCGAAGGCGTGGAGGCTGCGATCACGCCGCGTACGCGCGCGATCATGCTGGTGCACATCTACGGCCTGCCGGTCGATCTCGAACCGATCATGGCGCTTGCGCGCAAGCACGATCTGAAGGTGATCGAGGATGCCGCCGAGATGCACGGTCAGACCTATCGCGGCGCGCCCTGCGGCAGCTTCGGCGACGTCTCGACCTTCAGCTTCTACCCCAACAAGCATGTCACCACCGGCGAAGGCGGCATGATCCTCACCGACGACGACGCTCTCGCCGATCGCCTGCAGGGCTATCGCAATCTCTGCTTCCAGCCGCAGCAGCGCTTCGTTCACGAGGAGTTCGGCTGGAACGCGCGCATGACCAACCTCCAGGCGGCGCTCGGCGTCGCCCAGGTCGAGCGCCTGTCGCGCACGGTCGAGCTCAAGCGCCGGATCGGCCGGCTCTATGACGAGCATCTGGCGGGCGTCGACCGCATCCGCTGCCCGGTCGCCCGGACCGGCTATGCGGACAACATCTACTGGGTCTACGGCATCGTGCTGAACGACGACGTCCCGTTCGACGCCAAGGAGGCGATGCGCCGCCTCGGCGAGAAGGGCATCGGCACGCGGCCGTTCTTCTGGTGCATGCACGAGCAGCCGGTGCTGCGCCGGATGGGCCTGATGCTCGACGAATCCCATCCGAACGCAGAATACATCGCGCGCCGCGGTTTTTACCTGCCGAGCGGCCTTGCTCTGACCGATGGCGAGATCGCTCGCGCGGCGCAGGCGCTGGAGGAGATTTTGGCGTGACGGTGTTTGCCGACTACGCGCCCTGGTACGATCTCCTCTACCAGGACAAGGATTACGCGGCGGAGACGGCATTCGTCGAAGCGCGCCTGCGTGACCACGGCGCCTCCTCGGGCAGGCTGCTCGATCTCGGCTGCGGCACCGGCCTGCACGCACTCGTCTTCGCCCGCCATGGCTGGACCGTTGCCGGCATCGATCTCAGCCATGAGATGATCGCGAGTGCCGAGGCCCGCGCCGAACAGGCCGGGCTGTCGATTCCGTTCCGGCAGGGCGATGCCCGCGAGGCCGGTCCCGAGCGCGATTTCGATGCGGTGGTGTCGCTGTTCCACGTCGCGAGCTACCAGACCAGCCGCGATGCGCTGGCGGCGATGTTCCGCACCGCGCACGCCGCGCTGAAACCGGGCGGCGTGTTCTTCTTCGACTATTGGTATGGCGGCGCCGTGCTGGCGCAGGGCGTCGAGACACGAGTCAAGGTGATCGAGCAGACGCCGCTCCGCCTTACCCGCATCGCGCAATCCGACCACGACGAGCAGGCCGCGACCGTCACCGTGAACTACACGCTGTTCTGCGAGGACACGAACCGCGCCACCATCCGGCGTGTCGATGAAGCGCACCACATGCGCTACTGGTTTCCGTTCGAGATCGACGCAGCGCTCGAGGCGGCCGGCTTTGGGCCCGCCACGCATGCCGCATGGCTGACGCAGGACGCTCCAAACACGAAAAGCTGGGCAGCCTACACGGTCGCCAGAAAGAGTGGCGCGCCGTGAGACCGCTGCGGCTCGCCGTGATGCTGGAGCAGGCGCTGGAGGTCGGCGGCGGCTTCCAGCAGCCGCTCAACGATTTGCTCTGGCTGCGCGACTGGGCCGCCAAGTCCGGCAACGAGATCGTGGTGTACTCGCCCTATCCGAAGACGCTGGAGATCCTGAAGGAGTTCGGCGTCACCGCCCGCCTGCTCAAGTTCGGCGTGCTCGACTATCTCTTCCTGTTCCTGAAATATTGCGGACCGTTCGATCTGGTCCAGATCGCGCTGAAGTGGAAATCGCCGTTCGAGCGCGCGCTGATCCGCGACGGCATCGACGTCGTGCATTTCACCTCGACCTCGAAGCGGCACCTGCTGCTCTACGAGCTGCCCTTCATCATCACGATCTTCGACGGCTGCCATCGCGATGCACCGGAATTTCCGGAGGTCCGCACCTTCGGCGAATTCGAGCGCCGCGAGATCCTGTTCGGCCTTGCGAGCACCAAGGCGGCGGTTGTGATCGTGAATGCGCCCGAGCTGATCGAGGATCTCTCCCGCCGCTACGCCATGGAGCGGGATCGCGCGGTCTGCATCCCGTTCTCGCCCTCCGCCTATGTCAGCCAGTCCGCGCCCGCCTCGGTCGACGATGCGGCGGTCTTGGCAAAGTACCGGCTCGAGCCCGGCTATCTGTTCTATCCGGCGCAGTTCTGGCCGCACAAGAACCACATGACGCTGCTCGCAGCGCTGGCAGGCCTGCGCGAGCGGGGGATCACCGAACGGCTGGTGCTGTGCGGCTCGGATCGCGGCGGCCGCGACAAGATCGATGCGGCGATCCGCACCTATGGCCTGTCGGACCAGATCTCCATCGTCGGCTTCGTCGAATCCGCCGAGCTCGGTGCGCTCTATCGCGGCGCCGCCGCGCTGGTGATGCCGAGCTATTTCGGCCCGACCAACCTGCCCCCGCTGGAAGCCTGGGCGGTCGGCACGCCCGTGATCTATCCCGAAGCCTTCAAGGCCCAGGCCGGCGACGCCGCGCTCCTGTTCGACTATGACGACCCGCGCTCACTCGCAGACGCCATAGTCACCCTCCGCACCGACGGCACGCGCGAGCGACTGAGCATGGCTGGCCATCAGCGGCTCGCGCAGTTTGCCGAGGAGACCAAGGTCGGCCACCAGCAATTCGCCCGCCACCTCGAACGGCTGAAGCACCGGCTGGCGCTGACGGCACGCTGAGATCGTCGGCTACGCCGGGACCAACGCCCGCAGGCGCTCGCGTAGCGCTGCGTTCAACAGCGGGCTTGCGAGCCCACCGACCACCACCACCCAGATCGCGCATTCCAGCAGGAAATGCACGAGCCCGCTCCCCGGTACGAGCATGGTGATGGCCGATCCGATCAGCCAGACGGGTGCCACGATCCCCACGGCGATGAGCATCAGGAACGCGATGTGCCTGAGCGGGTGGCGCAGGGTTTGCCATATGATGACCAGCGCGAGCAGCCCGAACTGAACGACGATGTCGCTCGCCACCACCGCAATCGCCGCGCCGAGCGGTCCGAGCCTCGGGATCAGGACGAAGGACAGCAGCAGGAAGACGACGAACTGGAGCCCCTTGGTCCGGATCAGAAGCGTGCCGCGATCGCTGTGATTGGCAAAGACCAGCGCCATCAGCGACGGCGCGCCTGCGGCCGAGCCGAGCAGCAGCGTCACCGCAAGCGGCCCGTCATAGGGGATGCTGCCATGGGTCCACAATGCGAAGAAATCGGGCCAGAACGGCAAAAAGCCCGCGACGACCAGGCAAGCCAGCCCGGTGACGAACGCCGATCCATAGGCATAAAATCGGCGGAGCCGCTCAGTGTCGCCGATGGCGTGATCGTGCCCGAGCTCGGCACCGAGCGGCAACGCGATCTGGAGACAGAGCCCGCGCACCAGGCTCGCGATCACGCGCGTCAGCCCCCATTGCACGACCGCGACGCGATCGGCGATGAGCGCGGAGACGAGCAGGACCGGAACGTTGACGAGTGCGAGCTCGGTGATGTTGGCGATCGCGAAGGGCAGCGCGCGGCCGAGCTGGCCGATGCTCCAGCGCCAGGATGGCGCCACGAACGGCGGCCTCGCGGCACGGCGCAGGAACGGAAAACGGCGCGGTGCATCGAAGCCGACGATGAAGATCGTGAAGAGGAGCTGCGTCGATACGAAGGCGATCGCCACCGCGAGCAGGCTTCCGAACATGGCGAGCGCGGCGAGCTGCACGATCTGGCCGAGCAGCAGTGCGGCGTTTTGCAGCCACACGGCCCGGCTGTACTGGCCGCGGACGCGATAGAGGCCGGAGCCGAGGTTGGCGGGGAGGCTCAGCAGCGTTCCCAGCGTCATCACCAGCATCGCCGCGTCGAATGTGGGCATCCCACGAAAACCGAACACGGCCGACGGCGGCGCGAGATAGCCGGCCGCACAGAGCAGGACGCCGAGCCCGGCGACGATGGCAAGATAGATCCGCAGCATGCCGTGGTAGACGCTCGCCGTGCGGCCGTCACAATCGACACAGGACTTGAAGGCGAGAAACCGGTTGACGGCGCGAAGCTGCAATCCGGCATCCGCCACGATGACGAGGCTTCCGGCGGCGTAGATCGCAAGCCACGCCGCAAGCACATCGCCGCTCCAGACGTGCAGGAACGCGGGAATCAGCAGCAATTGCTGGGTCAGTCCCAGCACCATCTGGACCAGGTTCGCCGACCAGCCGCGAACGAGCCGGCCGGCTCGGCCGGCGCCGCCCGGCACCTCGGCCTTGCCGGGCGCGTCAGTCTGCGTGTCGGTCAAACCGCATCCTTCCCGGCAGCGCTCAGAGCCCGTCCGGCAGGCCGTTCTTGGGCGTGGACCGCGGCACGAAGGGCGCAAACGACGGGCCCCCCGGGGTCGGCGTTATCGGCTGGCCGCCGCCATTCAGAATCGCCAACCCGGGCGCGCTTGGGGGAGCGGACGCGGCCTCCGCCGGCCGCTGGAGTCCCAGCACCTCGCTGCGATCGCCCTGCTTGAATGTCACCTCGCGCGGCTGGACCTGATCCAGCGACCAGCCGTCCAGCGATTCGCCTTGCCGCAGACGAACAATCTTCTGGTTGGAGCGGTTGACGAGGATCGCGATTGCGTCACCCTCGCCCACCACGGCCCCGACCAGCGTCAGCGGCGGCGGCCCCTCGATCGGCTTCGGCGGCGGCGGCGCCGGGGCCTCTTCGACCGGAGCGGCTGCAACCGCGCGCGGCGGCGGCCGCCGCGTCGCCGAGAAGATCGGGCGCTCCTGGGTCCCGGTCAGCGCCGACAGCGGCACCGACCACAGCGGATTGCCGCGAGGCGTGGGCTTGTTCGCGGCCGGCGCGGGCCGGACAATCGGCCTGACCGCACCGACATCGACGCTCTCGGCAGGACTGCCGGCGGCATCGTCAGACAGGATGTCCATGCGCGACGAGGTGGCCGCCAGGCTTCCGGTGATGCCGAGGACCGTGCAAACCACAGCCAATCCAGCCGATCTCAGCCACCCGGACATCGAAGCTCCCCTGCGACCGGCGGCCGCGCCAGCGCGCGGCAAGCCCGAGGCAGCAAACTAGTTCTGATGGGTCTCACGATCAACCCGCCGCCGACCCTTTGGCCTGCCCGCCGGAGCTGCGGCCGTCTGGCATGTTGCGGCGCATGAAATTGTTGCCCAACGGCCACGATGGCTGAAATTGCAAAGGAAACGGGCGGGAACTCTATGCAAATCAATGGCCGTTCATTGCGGCTGGCCGCGACGCCGTGAGATCATGGAATCGGGGCAGCGTCTCGCCACGCGCCCCAGTTGCACACACGATGATTTCTTTGCTGATTTGAGAAGACCGGAATGGCTGGATCGAGAATGGCTGTTGGACGGATCGGATATGGGCTGCGATCCGTCGTGCGCCACTCCCTGGCGACCCTGCTGGCGACCACGGCGCTCGGCGTCGTCGCCGCGCACGCTGTCGACGGCACCTGGACCGGCGCCTCGAGCAGCGATTGGACGGACGGCGCAAACTGGAATCCGACGGTGCCGGACGTCACGGCCACCTTCACCAACACGGGCACGACCACCGTCGATAGCAACGGTCTCGTCAATATCGGCGCCGTGGTGTTCACGGCGGCACCCAGCGCGCAGGCCTACACCGTCAACATCAACGACATCTTCGTCGTGAACGGCACCGGCGTCTCGAACAACTCGGCCAACCCGCAGGTGTTCAACGTCAGCGCCACCATGGTCTTCTCGAATTTGAGCAGCGCCAGCGGCGGCACCAATGTCGTGACGTACAATGTCAACGGCGGCGCGATGAGTTTCAACGGCACCTCGACCGCTGGCACATCCAACATCACCAACAACGGCGACGTCGAGTTCAACGGCAGCAGCAATGCCGGAACCGCGACGATCACGAACAACATCGTGATGAACTTCAACGACACGAGTTCTGCCGCCAGCGCCAACATCACGAACGCTGCCGCCGGCTTCCTCACGTTCACCAGCACGGCCACAGCCGGCACTGCGACGATCGACAACAGCGGCACGCTGAACTTCACCAATTCCGCCACCGCCGGCAGCGCCACCATCACCACCCAGAACGGCGGCACCACCAGCTTCACCGGAACGTCGACCGGCGGCAACGCCCGCTTGATCACCAACGCCGGCGGCACGGTCGACATCTCCGGCCTGACCAGCGGCAGCATGACGGCGGGTTCGATCGAAGGCGCAGGCAACTACGTGCTCGGCGCCAACACGCTCATCACCGGCAGCAACAACGCCTCGACCACGGTCGACGGCGTGATCTCCGGCACCGGTGGCGGCCTGACCAAGGTCGGCACCGGCACGATGACGCTGACCAACATCAACACCTATACCGGCGCGATGACGGTCTCGGGCGGAACGCTGGCGCTGACGGGCTTCGGCGACATCTCGAGTTCCAGCGTCGTGACGGTCGATGCGACGTTGGACGCCTCAGCATCTGCCTTCTCGTTCAACGTCCTCACGACGCTCGCCGGCAGTTCCTCCGGTGTCGTCAACATGGGCAGCAACGGGCTCGTGATCGCCAACGGCTCGACGGAATTCGCGGGCGTAATCCAAGGCACCGGTGGGCTCGAGGTCGTCGCGGGAACGCAGACGCTGTCCGGTGTGAACACCTACACCAACGCGACCCAGATCGACGGCCTCGCCACGCTGGCGCTCAAGGGCGGCGGCTCGATCGCGAATTCGCTCTACGTCGCCTTCGCGGGCGCAGGCGCAACGCTCGATATTTCGCAGACCACGTCCGGCGCATCGGTTTCACAGCTGTTCTCGTACGGCAACTTCGGCGTCGTCGCGCTCGGATCGAAGACGCTGACGCTCACGGCTGGCAGCGGCACGGCCTTCGGCGGCGCGATCCAGGACGGCGGCATCGCCGGTGGCACCGGCGGCAACCTTGTGATCGCAAATGGGGCCGTGGCGCAGTTCTACGGCACCAACACCTATACCGGCACCACGACGATCGTGAGCGGCGGCGAACTCGACCTCATCAATTTCGGCGGCAGCGACGGCAGCATCGCGGGCTCGAGCAATGTCGTCGCCAACGGCATCTTCGACATCCAGAATCTGAGCACCGGCACCTCGATCGCGTCGCTGGCAGGCTCGGGCAACGTCAATCTCGGCGCCAATACGCTGACGATCACCAACGGCATCGGCAATTTCTCGGGCGTGATCGACGACGCCGGTGCGGGCGGCGGCCTGACCGTGGCCGGCGGCACGCAGACGCTGTCCGGCGCCAACACCTATAGCGGCGCCACGACCGTGAACGGCGGCACGCTGGTCGTGGACGGCTCGATCCTGAGCGCGACCACCGTCAACGCCGGCGGCACGCTCGCCGGCAGCGGCACCGTTGCAGGTGTCGCGGTCAACGGCGGCACGCTCGCGCCGGGCAGCGCGGCGAACCCGTTCGGCACGCTGACGATCAACGGATCGCTGACCTTCACCGCCGCCTCGACCTATCTGGTGCAGGTCTCCCCGACCAGCAACAGCCTCACCAGCGTCACAGGCGCGGCCAATCTCGGCAACGCGACGGTGAACGCGAACTTCACCTCCGGCACGGTCAAGAAGCAGTACACGATCCTGACCGCGGCCAGCGGCCTCACCGGCACCACGTTCAATCCGAACGTCGTCTCCAACATGTCGACGCTGAACGCGACGCTGAGCTACGACACCAACAATGTTTTCCTCAACGTCAACGTCAACTTCACGCCCAGCGGCGGCCTCAACATCAACCAGCAGAACGTCGCCAATACGCTGACGAATTTCTTCAACACGACCGGCGGCATCCCTGCGGCCTTCGCATCACTGGGGCCGGCCGGACTGACCGCCGCCTCGGGCGAGCTCGGCACCGGCATCATCCAGTCCGCGATCAACGCTGACGGCCAGTTCCTCAATTTGATGCTCGACCCGACCATCATCGGCCGCTCCGGCGGCTTCGCCAAGGCGGGCAGCGTCGCGCAATTCGCCGAGAGCGATGACGCGTCCGCCTATGCCACCATGCGCCCGGCCAATGCGCGCGAGCGCGAGGCCTATGCGATGGCAACCAAGGCGCCGCTGCTGTCCTCGCAGCCGGCCAATCGCTGGAGCGTCTGGGCGGCCGGCTATGGCGGCTCGGCCGACGTCGGCGGCAACACCGCGGTCGGCTCGCAGGACCTGACCGCGCGGGTCTGGGGCGGCGCGGCCGGCGCCGACTACCGGCTTTCGGTGGACACGCTGGTCGGCTTCGCGCTCGGCGGCGGCGGTCTGAATTACTCGCTCGCCAATGCGATGGGCTCGGGTTCGGCCGACCTGTTCCAGGCCGGCGTCTATGGCCGGCACAATTTCGGCCCGGCCTACATCTCGGCCGCGCTCGCCTATGGCTGGCACGACGTCACCACCAACCGCACCGTGGCGCCCGGCGGCTTCGACCAGCTCCAGGGCCGCTTCAAGGCCGACACCTTCTCGGCCCGCTTCGAGGGCGGCTATCGGTTCGCGACGCCCTGGATCGGTATCACGCCTTACGCGGCGGCGCAGGTGAGCAACTTCAACCTGCCGAACTACTCCGAAACCAGCCTCAATGGCGGCGGCCTGTTCGCGCTGAACTACGCGTCGCAATCCCTCACCGACACCCGCTCCGAACTCGGCCTGCGCACCGACAAATCCTACGCGATGCAGAACGGCGTGCTGACCTTGCGCGGCCGCGCCGCCTGGGCCCACGACTACAATCCGAGCCGCGCCGTCACCGCGCTGTTCCAGACCCTGCCCGGCACCAGCTTCGTGGTGAACGGCGCCAGGGTCGACGCCGACTCCGCGCTGGTCAGCGCCAGCGCCGAGATGAAATGGCTGAGCGGCTTCTCGATCGCCGGCACTTTCGACGGCGAGTTCTCCGGCAACGTCACCAGCTATTCCGGCAAGGGCGTGTTCAAGTACAGCTGGTGAGACGCGGCTGCCCTACTTCCCCGCCTGCCACTGGCCGGAGACGCCCAGGATCACCCTGACGCGGCCGGTGGGGGCGTCGCTCAGCGCGGTGGTCTGCGGCACCTGGACGTCGAGCTGGTCGACGAACAAAAACGGCATGCCGGCTTCGAGATCGTAAAGCAGCTTTTGCAGCGCGGGCTGCTCCAGCTCGCAGCTCACGACGAGGCCGACGAAGCCGTCCTTCGCTTGCGCGCCGGCAACGTCGACCTGCGAGGACTGCACCGAGCCGCCGACATTGCCGACCGCGGCCGCGACCCGCTGCAGCAGATTGGCGCCCGCGACCGTCACGGTCGGCCCCTCCAGGAACGGCGTACCAGGATGCTCGGCCGAAACCGCCGCGGCATTCTTGGCGCTGCCCTTGCGGCCACGAAGCTGGTCGAGCAGATCAGAGGTCTGCGCCAGCGCCTGGCGGTGCGCGATGACATCCGCGATCGACAGGCCCGCCATCAGCAACAGCCCGCCGGCAATGACGAGATAGAGCGTGACCGCGATCAGCGGCGAGCCGGTCAGCGCCCGCGTCACCGCGTTTCCGCCGCCAAGCTTGGTGCGGCTCATGGTGTCGCTCATGGCGCGTTCCTCGGCTCGACCTGCGCCTCGATGTGGAAGCGCTCGCCGGGATCGGTGGAGCTCCGCGTCGTCGGGGCATAGAAGGTCGCGCGGGTGAAATGCTGGGACTGCTCGATCAGCGGGATCAGCGAGGGCGCATCGCGGGTGATGCCGCCGATCTGGATCTTGTTGCCGGCAAGATGCAGCTCGGTGACATAGGTGTGGTCAGGCAATATCCGGCTCAGCGATTCCAGCACGATCACGCTCGCCGGCGTCTCGTATTTGCGCCGCTCCAGCAGCGCGAGCGGCGATCGCTCGCCGCCGTCGCTGCCCCGGAGCGCGGCACGGCGCTGGGTGATCTGCCGCTCGAGCTCGCTCTCCTGCGCACTGAGGCTGTCGGCGAGATATCCCGCCGCGACCGACCCGACCACGGCCGCGACCGCGGCGAGGGCCAGCACGGCTTGCAGGATCCGGCCGAGCCGTGCCGGGTCGATCGCGCCGCGGGAGCGCTGCTCGAACACCTTGATGCGCCCGCCCCCGCCCGCCTCGGTCACGATCGCGATCGCCGACGGATGGAACAAAGACACCGCATCGACATAGCTCATCGCCAGCCGGCGCGGCGCCGCTGCGATCTCGGTGCTGATGCTCTCGCTGCCATGCGCCACCGGCGCGCTGCAGCCGAACACGGCCTCGGCCGCGCTCCACGGTGTCAGCCGGTCGATCTGCGCCCGCACGATGCCCTCGATGAACTCGGCCGCGCGGGCCGGCAGCTCCAGCGGACGGAACAGGAAGCGAGCCGGCCGCAGCACGATCTCGACGCGGCTGCCGCGGAAGATCTGCGCCAGATTGCCGCCCTCGAACTTGCCGTCCTCGAACGCGATCTGCTTTCCGCCGTTGTCCTGCTTCGCAGCCTCGAGCGTGAACGCGCCGGCCTCGGTTTCGACCAGCCGCACCACGCGCGGCGCCACCATCCGCTCCAGGGCGGCGACGATCGTGCCGGCCACGGTGCCGGTCCAGGCATCGAGAATGCCGCGAAGGGAATTGAGCGAGCTCATCTCACAGAGGCTTTCCAGCGGAGCCGTCGAAGGCGTTATGCCACGACAATACACGATAGGGCTCATCGCCGCTTTCGAGAAGCAGGATGACGATTTCGGCCGAGCTGCGGCGATGCGAGGGTGCCTCGACGGCGACCGTCACCCGGTAGGCCCGCGAGCCTTCGGCCGTCGCGTTGGCGTTGCCGGCGACGGTGACCAGCGATCGCGGATCGATATTGGGGTCGGCGCGGTCGCGCAGCACCTGCTGCAGCTTCTCCGGCGTCATGCCGGGCAACGCCGCCACCACCTGGGGCGCGGCGTCCACCACGTTGACGGTCCGCATATTGCTGAACACGGTGACGAAGGGCAGCACACGCTCCACGACCGCGGACGGGATGCCGCGCACCAGCCAAAGCTCGTCACTGTGCGGAAACGGCGCATGCCGCGGCAGATAGGGTGCGCCGAGCGTGCGATAGTAGGTATCTTCCGGATTGTCCTGGCCCGGCTCCGTCGACGAGCGCCAGCCGAGGATGCGATCGGCGTAGAGCGGCGCATCCGCCGCGGAGACGCCGAGCGCCGTCATCAGGCCGATGAGCACCGGCTTCGGCGCCATGTTGAGATCGATCCGTGCGGCTTCCGAGCGGAAGGTGACACCCACGCGGCCGGCCCCGACCCGCGCATTGAAGGTGCCGCTGGTCGGGCGCGTCGCCTCGTTCTGCGCCGTCAGCCGGTACGCTGCGAGCTCGAGCCCGGCGTTCACCAGCGCATCCTCCTGCAACCGGTCGGCGTTGACGGCCACGGTGACCGCGGTGTTGGTGACATAGGTCAGGTAGATCAGCGCGAGCGCGGCGAGCGCCGCCAGCATCCACAGCACGGCGACGACGATGAAGCCGCGGCCGTCGCGAAGGCTCGCATGGTCGGGCCTCGCACCGCTCACAGCTGCGGCTCCTCTTTGCCGGCCTGTTGCGGCCGGGTGCGCGCCGTGACGCACGTCGCCGGATTCTTGGCGCGCGCGCATTCGGCCGGCGCCGTGATGTGCGGGATCGCCGCGGCCGACACGGCCAGCACCTGGCCGGTGGCGCCGTCGCGCACGGTGATGCGGATGCGGTCCGGCAGCTGCGTCTGGCCGCGCCAGGTCGGCTGCCACTGTCCGTCCGGTCCGGCATAGGCGAAGCTGAGGCGAAACGGCGCGCGGATCAGCACGACCTGGTCGACGAAGCGGATCTGTCCGTCGGTCGGCATCGGCTGGAACGGCGCGCGCTCGCGCACCAGCGCGAGTCCCTGCGCATCGGCCTTCTCGATCAGGCGGATGAATTCGAGACCCGGGCGCGCGCTCGGGCCGAGCGCCGTGCGCAGGAACGTCACCGACAATTCGG
Source organism: Bradyrhizobium sp. 18BD (assembly GCF_054185225.1). Lineage (NCBI taxonomy): Bacteria > Pseudomonadati > Pseudomonadota > Alphaproteobacteria > Hyphomicrobiales > Nitrobacteraceae > Bradyrhizobium > Bradyrhizobium sp. 18BD. Next base: position 105,144 of record NZ_JAVAYL010000005.1, read on the forward strand.
CGCCGTCGAACAGCGGCACCTTGGCATCGCCATTGACGGTCATCTGCTCGGCGACCGACAGGTCGGCGACGATGCGATCGAGGCCGGTCGCGAGCCGCTCGGCCCGCTGCACGCGGGCAATGCCGCGATTCCAGTTCGGCAGCCATTGCGCCGTCACCGTCGCCAGCGCCGCCAGGATCACGGTCATCAGCAGCGTCGCAAGCAACACCTCCAGCAGGGTGAAGCCCGCCTCGTCGGCAAGCGCATGGCGCAGGCGCGTCATAGTGCGGCCCGTCACTGCGAAGCCCTCGGCACCAGCTTCACCGTCGTGATCTGGATCGCAGCTCCGTCGGCGCGCTGAAGGCGCAGATTGACCGCCAACGGCACGAAGCGATCGGTGGCGGGATCGCCGCCCGGCACGTTCATCGGCGCGACGTCGACCCGCCAGCGGCTGCCGGCGAGCTGGCCGCTCTGCCGCCCGGGCTTGAGCAGCCCGCGCGCCGGCAGATCAGCAAGCAGGGTCTCGGCCGTGCCTGATAGCGCCAGGCGCTGCTCGATCGTGCGCGTCCCCTTGGTCGTCGTGGCGATGACCGAGCCGATCGTCCCGAGCACGACCGCGATGATCGCGAGCGCGACCAGCGCCTCGATCAGGGTAAAGCCGGCGGCGTCAGAGCAGCTTCTGCGGGACAATCTCGACGCCTCCGGTCAGCCAGTTGACGCGCACCTCATAGCCCATGCCGGGCCGCGCCAGCGCGATCGTCCCGCCGCACGACATGCCCGACGGAAAGAAGTCGATCGACCGCCCGCTCGCGCGATCGGCACAGCGCGAGGCCAGCGTCGCCTGCACGACCACGTCGCCAGGCAGGCGGATGGTGCGTCCGGTGACGCCGGAGCGGATCGCGCGCGCCTCCGCGTCCACCTGGGTCGTCACCCGCACTTGCCGGCGCAGCGCCGCGTTGCGGTCGGCCTTCAGCAGCGCCGCCATCTCGACCGCATAGCTTTCCAGCCTGGCGCGCGTCGTCGAGCGCGGGATCGCCGGCAGGATGATCGCCGCGAGCAGGCCGATGATCGCGAGCACGCACAGGATCTCGATCAGCGCGAAGCCGCGCGCCTCACGGAGACCTTCAGCGCGTTCCGCTGACAATGTCGGCCGCCGTTCCACTGCCGCCTTCCTGACCGTCCGATCCGAGCGAGATGATCTCGTAGGGCGCGCTCGCGCCCGGCGAGCGATAGACATAGATGTGGCCCCAGGGATCGTTCGGCACCGCGCCGCCGCGCAGATACGGTCCGTTCCAGCCGGTCTGGTTGGTGTTGCGGGTCAGTGCGGCGAGGCCCTCGTTGGAAGTCGGATAGCGTCCGAGATCGAGATAATAGAGATCGAGCGCGCTGGAGAAGCTCTCGATCTGGATCTTCGCCGCCTTCGCCTTGGACTCGCTGAGATAGTTCAGCACCCGTGGGCCGACCAGCGCCATGATCATCCCGATGATGGTGATGACGACCAGCATCTCGACCAGGGTGAAGCCGGCCTCCCCCCGCCGCGCGCGCCGCCGGCCGCACCTTAACGATTGACGTTTGGTCACTTCGAACCCTCCCTAACCAACTATCTGGCTCACCGACATCAGCGCCGTCATCACCGAGGTGATCAGGCCGCCGACGACGAGCGAAATCGCAATGATCGCTGCCGGCCCCGCAATGCCGACCGCCCGGTCGAGCGTCCGCTGCAGCTTGACCTCGTAGAATTCGGCAACGCGTCCCGACAGCATCGGCAATTGCCCGGTTTCGTCGCCGAGCCGGAGCATGCGCACCGCCATCGGCGGCAGCGCCTCCGTCTCGGCCAGCGCATCGGAGAGCTTCGAGCCATGGCGGACGCGATCGGCGGCATCGCTCCAGACCGCGGACGGGCCGGTCGTCGCCATCATGTCGATCAGGATGCGCAGCGTGGTGGTGAGATTGACGCCGCTGCCGAGCAGCAGGCCGAGATTGCGGCAGAACAGCGCCGTGCGGTACGCCCGCATGATGTTGCGGATCGCCGGCAGCCTTACGATCGCATTGGTGATGCCGCGGCGGATGCGCTCCTGCCGCAGCACGAGCCATGTCGCGGCGATGGTGATCGCAAGCCCCGCCAGCACCGCATCGGAATTGCCGCGCAGGAAGGTCGAGATGTTGAGGAAGACTCCGACGACCGGATCGACCTTGGCACCGAAATCCTGCAGCACGCTGGCGAACTGCGGCAGCACGAAGGTGAGGAAGAACAGCAGCACGCAGCCGGCCGCACCCAGCACGAACAGCGGATAGCGGATCGCATCCGACAGCCGGCGCCGCAGGGCTTCACCGCGCGCACGTTCGCCGGCCAGCACCTCCAGCACCTGATCGAGCGATCCCGAGGCCTCGCCGACGCGCACCAGCGCAATATACATCGGTGGAAACAGCCCCTCATGCCGCGCCAGCGCCTCGGCAAAGCTCTCGCCCGAGACGACGCGCGAACGGATGTCGGCGACGACCGGACGCAGCCGGCCGAAATCGGGATCGGCCGCGAGCAGCTCCAGTCCATCATTGATGCGGGCGCCGGCGCGCAGCAGCAGCGCAAGATCGCGGGTGAAGATGGTGACGTCTTCCGGCTTCGGCCGGTTGAAGATGCTGAGCACGCTGCCGGCCGCGCCGCCCTCTTCCGGCGTGACGTTGTCGACCAGCACGAGGCCAAGCCGCTCGATCCGCTGCGCGACGTCGCCGGGCCCGGGCGCGGCGATGGCTCCGGAGACCAGTTCGCCGTTGGCATTGAGCGCGCGGTAGCGATAGTTCGGCATGCGTTAGCGCACCGTCGTGACGCGGAAGACCTCGGGCACGGTGGTGAGGCCGGCCCGGCACTTGGCGACCGCATCCTCCAGCATCGTCGTCATGCCGCCCCGCATCGCGGCGGCATCGATCGAATGGGAGTCGGTCTGCGGTCCGATCAGCGTGCGGACCTCGTCGGACATTTCCAGGATCTCGAACACGCCGTTGCGGCCGCGATAACCGGTGCCACCGCAACGCTCGCAGCCGCCCGCCTCGTGCACGACCTCGCCGCACTTGAAGCCGATTACCGCAAAGCGCGGGTCCTTGGCGATGTCGGCCTCGCTCAGCGTGTGCGGCACCTTGCAGCGGTCGCAGAGCATGCGCACGAGGCGCTGCGCCACCACCGCGCGCAGCGTGGACTTGAGCAGAAATCCCTCGATGCCGAGATCGATCAGGCGCGGCACGGCGGCCGCCGCCGTCTCGGTGTGCAGCGTCGTCAGCACCAGATGGCCGGTCAGCGCGGCATGGATCGCGATATGAGCGGTCTCGGCGTCGCGGACCTCACCGACCATGATCACGTCGGGGTCCTGGCGCACGAAGGCGCGCATGGCGGAGGCAAAGGTCAATCCGATCGACGGCTTGACCTGGGACTGGTTGATGCCGGGGATCTCGTATTCGACGGGGTCCTCGATGGTGAGGATCTTGCGCGTCGGCTCGTTGAGGATCGACAGCATGGTGGCGAGCGTCGTGGTCTTGCCGCTGCCGGTCGGGCCGGTGACCACGATCATGCCGTGCGGCATCGCCAGCAGCCGCGTCATCGCGCTCTCGTCGCGCGCGCCGAGCCCGAGCTTGCTCATCTCCAGCAGACCACGATCGCGCGGCAACAGGCGGATGACGGCGCTCTCGCCATGCTGCGTCGGCATGGTCGCGACGCGGACGTCGATCTCGCTGCGTCCGACGCGAACGCGCGCGGCGCCGTCCTGCGGCAGCCGGCGCTCGGCGATGTTGAGGCTGGCGAGAATCTTGATGCGCGAGATCAGCGCCTGCGGCGGGATGCCGTGCGGCGACGGCAGCGCGCGCAAGAGACCGTCGACGCGCATGCGCACCGCAAGTCCCGCGCGAAACGGCTCGACGTGAATGTCACTCGCGCGCAAATCCACCGCGCGCTCCAGCAGGTCGTTGAGCGCACGCACCACCGGCGCGCCGCTGGCGAGATCGCGCAGGCTTTCGATGTCGTCGTCGGACTGCTGCGCAACGCTCCTGCCGCTTCGATCGGCATGCGCGTCATCGACCTCGGCCCGTTGATCGAGGACCGTCGTAATGTCCTCATATGACGCCACGACGACATCGACCGGCGCTCCGAACACGATTTCGGCGGCGCGCGTGGCGGCCGTGTCGGAGGGGTCGGCGACAGCCAGCCGAAAACCCTCATCCGGCGCGATGAAAGGAAAAATGGTGGATTCGCGCAGGAAGCGGCGTGAAAAGCCGTCCAGCCGAGGTGTCGCCGCGAGCAGTTGCGGAAGGTTCAGCCGCGGCAGATCGAAATAATCGGAGACTTCGTCCGCGAACTCGGCCGCGGACAGTTCGGTCGCCTCCCACAATTCGCGCAAGGGGCGCGTCAGCGCGGGATTGGCCGACTTGTCCACATGGGCGTGCGCCCGCAACGGCAGCGAATATTTGTCCAGAAGGTACTGCCGGAAGCTATCTGCGGAGCGGTCGCGCATCGCATTCACAGCGTTGACCTTGTTACCTGAATGCAACAACTTCGGCGGGGGCGGAAGGCCCTTTGCCCTTGACTTATTTCTTAGCAAAAACATAATCGTGGCGCAAACTTTTGCGCGTCCGAACCGAGGGGGATCGGATGCAATTTCCGATCAATTCTAGCGTTGGCAGGCGTATTTTGTTTGAGGGTGTCCAGCCGCTTTTGCGCCTTCGCTCAGCGTTGCCTGGAATGCTCGTGCTGTTGTCGGCGGCCTTCATGCTTGGCGCCTGCATCGTCACCGCCGATCAATCGATAGAATCCGATCCGAAGGATCCGCGCGCCCAGGACATCGCCGACAAGATCCGCTCCCTCGATCTGCAGCCGCGGCAACCCGCGGATACGGGATCGGGCGGCATTGCCCAGGCGAAATCGTCCAAGCCCGCGATCTATCTCAGCGATGGTGCAACGCCGCAAGGCGGCGCGCTGGTAGAGCGGGACGATAACGGCGGCAGCGGTTACGACCTCAATTTCGAGAACGCGCCGGTCGCGACCGTCGCAAAGGTCATTCTTGGCGACGTACTCAATGTCGGCTACACGATCGACCCGCGCGTCCAGGGTACCGTGACGCTGGCCTCGGTGCGCCCCGTGCCCAAGGCGGACGCGCTCTACGTGCTGGAGAACGCGCTGCGCATGTCCGGTGTCGCGTTGGTCCGCGACCGCACCGGCTACCGCCTGCTGCCGGCGCCGGAGGCCGGTCCCGGCGGTATCGACCGCGCGGTGAACGCGGCGGCCGGCCAGGGCATCACGGTGGTGCCGCTGCGCTATGTCTCGGCTCAGAACATCTTCAAGCTGCTCGACTCCTTCGGCGTCAAGGCTGCGACCATGCGCGCCGACAACACCCGCAACACGTTGATCGTCAGCGGCAGCGGCACCGACCGGGCCACTGCCGTCGACACTATTCTCTCGTTCGACGCCGACTGGATGCGCGGACAGTCCGTCGGCGTCTTCCCAGTACGCAATTCCGCGCCCGAGCCCGTCATCTCCGAGATCGAGAAGATCATGGATTCCGGTGAAGGCGGCATGAGCCAGAACGTGATCAAGCTGCAGCCGATCGCGCGGCTCAACTCGATCCTCGTGGTCACGCAGAAGCCGGAATATCTGAAGCGCGCGCAGACGTGGATCGCGCGGCTCGACCGCTCCGACACCGACGGGGTGAACCTGAAGTCCTATCCGCTGCGCTACGGCAATTCCAAGGTGGTCGTGGCGCTGCTGAACGAGATGCTGTTCAGCCAGAGCGCGACCAGCAACTCGTCGCTCGACAGCGCGTCGAGCCAGCTTTCGCCGGGCTCCGGGATGTCGACGTCGACCTCCACCAATCCCGTCGCCTCGCTGAGCGCGATGCCGACCGCCGCCGCCGGAGCGACGACGCCGGTCAGTGGCCCCGCCGGCTCGGCGCTCGGTGCTCGCCCCGCTCCGGCCGCCTCAGCCAGCCCGACGCCGGCGCAGGACTCCGGCCTCGGCGGACTGGGCGGCAATGGGAAGCCCGGCGTCAACGCCCTCCTCCAGAACGTGCGGGTCACCGCCGACGTCACCAACAACGCCGTGCTGGTCTACGCCAACCAGGAGGCGCAGCGCATCGTCGAGCAGACCATCCGCCAGATCGACCGGCCGCAGCGCCAGATCGCGATCGAGGCGACCATCGCCGAGGTGACGCTGAACAACCAGTTGAACTATGGCGTGCAGTTCTTCCTGGCGAGCCAGAAAGGCTCGATCTCCAACACCATTTCGGGCATCAGCAACAGCGCCACGATCGGCAGCAACACCGAGGCGACGAGCAACGCGGTCAATGCCGCGGCGGGCGCCCTGCTCGGCCGCGCACTGCCCGGCTTCAATTTCCTGATCGGCTCGGAAAATTCGCCGCGTGTCGTGCTCGATGCACTTCACAACATCACCGACGTCAAGGTGCTGTCGAACCCCTCGCTGGTGGTGCTGGACAACCAGGCCGCGACCTTGCAGGTCGGCGACCAGGTGCCGTTCTCGACCGGCACCGCGACCGTGCTGACCGCCAACAACACCGTGGTCAACACCATCGACTACAAGAACACCGGCATCATCCTGCGCGTGCTGCCGCGCGCCAATGCCAACGGCAACGTCGTGCTCGACATCGAGCAGGAAATCTCGAGCGTCGCCGCCGGCAGCACCAACTCGCTGACGCCGACGATCTCGCAGCGCCGGGTCAAGAGCTCGATCGCGGTGACCAGCGGGCAGACGGTGCTGCTCGCCGGCCTGATCAGCGAGACCGAGAACAGGCAGCGCCAGGGCATTCCGATCCTTGATTCAATCCCCGGCATGGGCGACGCCTTCTCGCACCAGACCAATACGCGGGCCCGCACCGAGCTGATCCTGTTCATCCGCCCGACCGTCATCAAGGACGGCGTCGATGCGCATGTCATCGCCGAAGAGATGCGCACCAAGATGAACGGCCGCCTGGTCGGCACCAGCAATCCCGTCGTCACCGTGAGCCCGCCGAAGGCGGCGCGCTAGAGCATGATCCGGACCCGAAGGGCCGCGTCAGCGCAAAGTGCGCAGCGGTTTTCCGGAAAGACCATGCTCAGACAATTACCGTGACGGATCAGGTGACGAACGAAGAGACGGGCCCTTCGCTCGCACTCGGCATCGCCCTGCTGCTCGGGGTGTTCGCAAGCCTGGTGACCGCGCCTGGCGCCGAAGGCCTCTATGGCGCGTTTCTGGCCGCTCTGATGCTTGCAATCGCGGTGTACGATGCCCGCCACTACCTCATTCCCAACGAGCTGACGGGGGCCGCTTTCGCCCTCGCCTTGCTTCGCGCCGCCGCGTTCGTGCCCGACATCGGCATCGAGGCGCTGCTGTGGCCGCTGGCCCGCGCTGCGGCCGTGGCGCTGCCGCTGCTGCTGCTGATGGCGCTCTACCGGCGCTGGCGCGGCCGCGACGGGCTCGGGCTCGGCGATGTCAAGCTGGCCGCGGTCTGCGGCGCCTGGCTCGATCTTGCGACCGTGGTCGCGGTGATCGAGCTGGCGGCACTGCTCGCGATCGCCGCCTATGCCGTCAATGCTGCACGACGAAGAAGACCGCTGCGCGCGACCGCCTACCTGCCGTTCGGATTGTTCCTGGCACCCGCCGTCTGGGTCGGTTGGCTGGGCGAGACCTGGTACGCGAACTGGCTCGGCGGCTGGCCCGGCTGAGGCCAAGCCTGCGTCACAGCGCTCCGTCGGGTTGCCCGCGGTGGCAGCTGCCGTTCTGCCGAAATGAACAGCGGAAAACCCGCGCTTGGGGCGGGACACCGCTGCCATCCAGATCCGTCCTTGAGGCCGGCCATCGCCCCGACGAACCCGGCAGGAGCGCCGGGCATCCCCCCGCCGGGGGTGACCCTGCCCAAGGTACTATAACACCTCGATAAATCGCCATCCCCACGCCGACACATGACGCCGCGTCTGCTGGCCTCCCCTACTGTGCATGGGGTTGTTTTGGACTTTTTTGCCGGACGGGCCCGTGGAACCCCCACGGTCATCCTGGTCGTGACTGCAAACCCCTTGCAGGCACCAGACCGTTGCACACCTCAAAGTCTCGAGCGGGCGCACCGCCGAGGAATCGCGACCATTGCCGTGCCTGCATATCTTGATGAAACCTCACGAAACGGGGCGAGGACAACGTGTCTGCGAAACCATCCGCAATGGTCTCGCGGGTTGACAGCAATTCCTTTCTACTCCTAATAGACCAATCGTTTCCGGAAGTTTTCAATCATGTCCAATGCAACGGAGCTCGTCTCCGAAATTTCATCGAAGATCGGGAACGCAGCCAAGGTCGTAGCGTTGCGTGCGCGCCGCAGCTTTTCTCAGGGCGGCAAGATCCGTCCCGGCTTTTTCGATCAATATCCCCAGTTCTTCGAGACCAGCGAAACGACGGCATTCGCGAACCGCTTGAACGAGCGTTATCGCGCCATCATCGATTTCAGCCGCAACGCGATCTCCGGAAAGCGCGTCCTCGATATCGCCAGCCATGACGGCCGCTGGAGCTTCGCCGCGCTGAGCGCGGGCGCGAGCCACGTCACGGGCATCGAAGCCCGGGCGCATCTGGTTCAGTCGGCTGGAGACAATCTCCAACAACTCGGAATGTCGCGCGACAAGTTTCAGTTCATCCAGGGCAATGCGTTCAGCGCGCTGGATCAGATCGCGCCGGGACAAATCGACACGGTGATGTGCCTCGGTTTCTTCTATCACGTCACCGATCACATGGCGCTGCTGGCCCAGATCGAGCGACTGAAGCCGGCGCACGTCATCATCGATACCGCGGTCGCGGCCGATCCGCGGAACGTGGTCGTCTGGCAGGTCGAGAACCACGATTTCGAGAGCGACGCGGCCAAGACCTCGGACGCGCAGAAGATGGTCCTGGCCGGCATCCCGAGCAAGGCTGCGCTCGATTTGATGCTGAAGAGCCTGGGCTGGAAGCCCCAGTATTACGACTGGGGCAATGCCGGCATCCAGAACTGGACTCACATCGAGGACTACCAGGAAGGCACGCGCGTGACGCTGCGTGTCGACGTGAGCAAGTAGCCCGCAACGCCTCGCGGGCGGATCGCGTTCGCGCGTTTCGCGGCCAGATCTATACCAGCAAGTGGAAGTCGTGTCCGATGCTGCCAGCCAAAAGGTTGCCGGCGTCGAGATCTATGTTGGCGGGCGCCGCCGCTTGCGAGGCAGGCGGGGCCGCGCTCACGGCGGTGTTGACGTGGAAGTAGCTGTAGTAGCCGCCGCCTGAATAGGCCTGGCCATCATAGGCCTTCACGTAGAGGTCGTCGGACGTTCCGCCATTTCCCGCAACAAAGGTGGTCTGCGCAAGCTGCGCAGCCGTCACCGCATACGCGGTCTGGGCCGGCACGGTCGTCCCATTGACGACGAAGTGCCCGCTGCCCGCCGACGGGCTGTCGTCGTAGAGATAATAGGTCAGCGGGTCGTTGTCGGCGTCGCTGGCGCTGAACAGGCTCGACGCCGTGAACGTCTGGCCGGCAGTGGCCGAGATCACCGTCTGCGGCACCGTCACGACGGGGGCATGGTTGGCAACGTTGGCGGCGGTCGTGTTGACGTGGAAATAGCTGTAGTAGCCATTGCCCGAATAGGCTTGGCCGTCATAGGCCTTCACGTAGAGATCGTCGGACGTTCCGCTGCTTCCCGCAACGAACGTCGTTTGCGCAAGCTGCGCCGCCGTCACGATATAGGCGGTCTGGGCCGGCACGATCGTCCCGTTGACGACAAAGTGCCCGCTGCTCGCCGACGCGCTGTCGTCGTAGAGATAGTAGGTCAGCGGGTCGTTATCGGCGTCGCTGGCGCTGAACAGGCTCGATGCCGCGAACGTCTGGCCGGAGGTCGCCGAGATCACCATCTGCGGCACCGTCACGACCGGGGCATGGTCGACGCCGTTTGCGCCGGTCGTGTTGACGTGGAAATAGCTGTAGTAGCCATTGCCCGAATAGACTTGGCCGTCATAGGCCTTCACGTAGAGATCGTCGGACGTTCCGCTGCTTCCTGCAATATAGGTCGTCTGCGCGAGCTGCGCCGCCGTCACCGCATATGCCGTCTGCGCCGGAACGATCGCCCCATTGACGATAAAGTACCCACTGCTTGCCGACGGGCTGTCGTCGTAGAGATAGTAGGTCAGCGTATCGCCGTCGGCGTCGGTGGCGCTGAACAGGCTCGATGCCGTGAACGCCTGGCCCGGAGTCGCCGAGGTCACCGTCTGCGTCACCGTCAGGACGGGCGCGTGGTCGGGCGGCGTGTTGACGTGGAAATAGCTGTAGAGGCCGCCGCCCGAATAGGACTGTCCGTCAAACGCCTTCACGTAGAGATCGTCGGACGTTCCGCCGGTGCCTGCAACGAAGGTCGTCTGGGCGAGCTGCGCCGCCGTCACCGCATATTCCGTCTGTGCCGGCACGATCGCGCCGTTGACGACAAAGTGCCCGCTGCTCGCCGACGGGCTGTCGTCGTAGAGATAGTAGGTCAGCGTGTCGCTATCGGCATCGCTGGCGCTGAACAGGCTCGACGCGGCGAACGTCTGCCCCGCGGTCGCCGAGATGACGGTCTGCGACACCGTCAGGACGGGCGCATGATTTTGCGTGATACCGACGAGGTCCGACGCCGTGATCGTCAGCTTGCCGAGAAGGTCGATTGCAAAATCTGCAACGCCGTCACCGTTGGTGTCGCCCTGGAGAACCGTGACGCCCCGCGCGCCATCATAGTAGAAATTGAGCTCGCCGGCCCTGCCGTCAAAGGCAGCGACGCCAATGAAGTGAAACGAATCTTTCGCCCCGGTATTGATGTTGGCGTCCATGGACGACAGGTCGATATGATCGACGCCGGGAGTGAAGTCGGTGATCTGATCGTGCTGGCCGACCGCGGGCGAGCTGTTGCCGGCAGCGAATACGAAGGTGTCGGCGCCAGCTCCGCCGGTCAGGATGTCGACACCGGGGCCGCCGATCAGGGTGTCATTCCCGCCGCCGCCGGAGAGCGTGTCGTTGCCGGCGCCGCCGTTCAGCACGTTGGCGATGGCGTTTCCGGTGATCGTGTCGTTGCCGGAGCCACCGGTGGCGTTGTCGATATAGGAGCGCGTGTCGCCGTTGTAGAGATAGGCGTTGTAGACGTTGCCCGCAGCGTAATTGCCGTTGCCGAGATAGGCGAGCTGTGTGGCGGAGAACACCGACGACGCACCGGGATTGAGATCGATGCTCAGATTGGTCGTGTAGTTCGACAGGTCGTAGGTATCGACGCCGCCACCGTCCCAGACCGTTTCGTAGATGCGGTTGGCCGAGCCGCCGGCGCCGCCACCCGGCGCGAGCTGTCCGACGCCGTTGATGAACTCCTGCCCCGTTGTCTGGCTCCAGGTGTAGACGGTGTTGCCGCCCTGGGTGCTGAAGTTCGCGCCGTACAGCGTCTGCAGCGCGAGGATATCGTTGGCCATGTAGGTCTGCGGATATCCGTAAGCCTCGTTGGTGTAGCCGGTCAGCGGACCGCCGACATAGCTGCGATAGCTCATGACGGTGTATTCGCTGTCGTCATGCGCAGTCGGCACCGCGACATTGGCGACGCCGCCGGTCTCCTGGCTGTGCTTGAGGCCCAGGGCGTGGCCGAACTCGTGCAGCGCGGTCGTGAAATAGTAATTGCCGAGCTGCGCCTGCGAGTAGTCGTACTTGGTGCCGAACCAAACGTCGCCGCCGGCCGCGTAGTTGCCGGGGTAGTAGGCGTAGGAGGTCGGATTGGCCGCCGGCGACTGCGCGATCATGATGTCGGCAGTGCCGGTGCCGTTATTCGTGATGTTGATGTTGGTGTAGCTCTGGATCAGAGCAATGGCGTAATTGATCGCCGCCTGCACCTGGGTCGGCGCAGCCGCAAAGCCCGACGTCGTCGGTTCGCTGTGACCGCCGGAATAGGGATTGGCGTAGGTGCCGGCCAACGTCGGGAAGCTGTAGCTGATCGCGCCGGACCATTTGGTGCCCGCCAGCAGGCCGTCTATGTCCGCGTTGTTGGTGGCACTCACGTTGACAGAGGTAGCCAAGGGAATCTCCGAAGCGGCGGTCCCGGTCGATTCGGGGCGCGGACAGATGATTCTAGCTTGAGATCTAAACGTTTGGCTTAAGTTTGACGGCTCGGCCCGATCTCTTCCGCAATGGCTCGTTAAACACCAGATTCCGTAGTGATACGGGTAAAGGATGACAATAGCAATTCCGGCCGCGCGTCGTGATTGACAAGGGAACTCATGAAACCGCACCTGCTTCTGGCCGGTCTGCTCAGCGCTTGGGTCGCGCTTGCCGGGCTAAATCACCTGCCCTCCGGAGGACTGCCTGTCATGGTCGAAAAAGCCAACGCGGACGACAGCGGCAGGGCGTTGCCTGCGCCCTCGGTTCCGCCGGCCCGCGACCCTTCGGCCGCGGTCGCCGAGGAGTACGAGCTGGCACGCCGGAAGGGGACGACTGAGGCGCTCGAGCTGTTCATCGCGCGCCATCCCGACAGCGCACAGGCACAGAAGGCCCGCGAGGACCTCAATGCGATGAAGCGATAGGGGCCGCGACGATGCCCGGGCCCACTCTCAGTGCTCGCGGCTCGGCGCCCACGCCAGCGCCCGCAACCTCGCCTCGGCGATCTCACCGCGCGTCATCTTGGACGTGACAGCATCGCGAATTCGCGCACGCGCATCGCGGGCCTGGCGAGGCGCGGCCGCAGTGGACAGGTTGAGCCACTTGCTGGCTTCGACGATATCCTGCGGCACACCCTGGCCCCTGTCGTAGAGCAGCCCGAGGGAATATTGCGCAAGGCTATCGCCCTGCTCGGCCGCACGGCGGTACCACATCGCCGCCTCGGTATAGTTTTGCGGAACGCCACGGCCGGTCTCGAACATGTAGCCGAGATAGGTCTGCGCAGGTGCGCTGCCGTGCTCAGCGAGGGGAATGAACGCCCGCGAGGCCGCAACGTAGTCCTGACGATTGAAAGCGGACATACCCTGCCTGAGGGATTGGGCCTGCACGCCCGACGGCAGGATCATCACGGCCAGCACAAGACCACTCAGACGGCTCCCAAGTCTTTGGGACGGCCCTGTCGTCATTCGTTCCGCCACGGCACCAATGTTTCGATTATCGTCCATCCCGGCCCCGTCATCGCTGTATCGGGGACAAGTTAGCTCGCCCCGGAAGCAATATCTACCTCCTGGGTCAGGGAAAAGGAGCGAGAATGATCAAGGGTCGCGAAGAATTTCAGTTGGCGCGCTCAAGAACAGACGTCAAGTCTAACTTGACCTTCTAGCGGTCCACTATCATCCGTTGTCCAAGGTGTTGGGCAAAGCTCTCAAGCGGGCTTTCCTTCTTCAGATTCCGCATGGATGACATGTCGACGAGACAGCGATCCCCACACCATGGATTTCATGCTGAGAGCTCGTTTTTCAACGAGGTGCCAAGAGACCAGCGACAACAACAGCGTGAGGAGTAGCACTGAACAAAAGAATTCCGCACTGGTAAGCCAGTTAAATTGGCGCAACCAGAGCAGAATTGGGAAGTGATAGATGTAGATTCCCAGACTGGGATCGCCAACCATCTTCTTGTATCGGGCAAAGACCGGCTTGGTGTACAGCCCAAGCCCAATCATCGCATAAGCGATGAGCGGCCCAACACAGAAGGTGTAGACCGGCGCTTCTTGATAGACGTTCCTAAGAGCGACCGCAGCCAATAGGCTGATCACGGCGAACGGAAGCGACCAAATCATCTTATCTCGCACGATGTACAAAAGCGACCCACTTACGAACGCCGACATCACTGCGAAAATTTGGGCAACCGTTCCTGAAGTTGCGGCTCCCGCGATCGACACAAGAGCAAAGATTGTGATCAATCCGATGGTGGCGTGCTGCGGAGACCGATAAAGACCGAGAGCGAACCCCAATGCGAGCGAAGCATATAGGTATTCTTCAAGACTCAAGCTCCACAGCGGTCCATTGGCTCCAGCGGCGATCAAGCCCATACCAACCCAGTCAATGAGGGCGGCGAACACGCTACCTCCGAGTATCGCGACCAATAGGAGTGATAAGGCAAAGGCCGGACCGATCCGCAAGAATCGCTTCCACGCGAAGTGCATATAGCCAGCGGACCGCACCATGCTATCGGTGATAAGAAAGCCAGAAATCGCGATAAAACACGGCACCCACGGCAATTGCCAATAGGAGACGCCGATCAATTGCCCTGCGTGAAATGACATCACACCGAGAGCCAGGATTGTGCGGATGAAATCCAGGTTGTTTTTGGGATTGACGGCCATTTAGAGGCTACATACCATCCAATTGCGAAGCTGAGCAACAGATGCCAGCTCGATCTTCCATTTGACCTCTCGGATTTCAGCTCAATCGACTGATCCTTGTTACCCAGTCCAGCGATGGCGAGGAAGGGTCGCTCGGGCGTACGCGGAACCAAAACGAAGGCGACAGGTCTCCGATCAGGAAGCCTGTCGCCCGTGGCAATATGTTGAAGCGCTACTTCAACGGCAGTGTCGTCGTCGGCGTGAACGCGCCGTTCGTGGCGTTGTCGCCGAACGAGGTCACCGACGCCCCGCCTATTGCATTGACGGCGGTCACAGCGCCGAAAATCTTGTTGGCTGACATGATCAAGTTGCTCGGCGCGGAAATCTGGATTCCAAAGTTCGGGTTGCTGTCGTACGACGTGGTGAAGGACACCCCGGTGTTCTGGACGCCGCCGGAGCCTGCAATATTGAAGCCGCCGGCATTGTTGGTGATGATCGAGTCCTTGACGACGGCTCGTGCGCCCGATGTGCCTACCAAGTTCACACCGTTTCCGGTGAAGTGGCGAATCGCACAGTTGACGATGGTGGTCGTTCCGGAGCCGACGATCTGCACGCCGTTGATGCCTGTGCCAAGACCCTCGATGTCGAGGCCCTGAAGCAGGACCCTGTCGGACGCTGAGGGAAGATTGACAACGATACCGTTGGTGCCGGACACCAGCACGCCGGCTTCGAAAGTCGAGGTGATGCTGATCGACTTGGTGATGGTCACGCCGCCGAAACCGCCGGGATCGAGAACGTTGATTTCGCCGAACGCTGCCGTCTTGGAAATTGCACCGGCGAAGGTCTTGCAGGGTGCCGTGCGGCTGCACGGATTGGCATCATCGCCAACGCCGGACACCCAGGTGCGGGTCGCCTGGGCATTCGCCGGCGCGGACGCCAGGAATGGGAGCAAAAAGCCGATCGTCAATACGAGTAAACCAAAACGCCTCATCTCTGCCTCCTCTGAGCTGGCCGGTTCTCGGCGCAGCAAAACTGCTGAACAAAAAATTTCCAGGTAGAATTGCTTTGCTAGAAGGCAGCCCCGCCGAAGGCCCTGTGCGTG
The DNA here is from genome assembly GCF_054185225.1 of Bradyrhizobium sp. 18BD. NCBI lineage: Bacteria > Pseudomonadati > Pseudomonadota > Alphaproteobacteria > Hyphomicrobiales > Nitrobacteraceae > Bradyrhizobium > Bradyrhizobium sp. 18BD. The sequence goes on from NZ_JAVAYL010000005.1 coordinate 120,499, forward strand.
TCGCACTTACGAAATGTCGCCGGCAGCCATCCCCCAATTCGCTGCAGTCCGTAGTCCGTGCTGTGACGCGCTATGGGCCGGAATCACGCCACTGAATCAAAGACCCACTTTGAGATCGAAGCCGTGTTGGCGTCCGCCTCTCGTGCATCTGTCCTCCATTTGGAGGATCAGGTTCAATTTGAGTTTGCAATTTTTACGATCGCTTCTGATGACGGGAATCAAGGCTCGCTGGCGCAAAATGAGTTCGAACTCGAAAAATGGCCTGCGAAACTCGATCGGGAAAATATGGTACTTCAGCAATCCATGCAGGGCAATGACGTCGGGCCGCCCGCATCGACCGCTGTCCCCAGGACTGTTATAGCTGCTTGTCGGCCACGACCTGCGTGATTTGGCCGCGCATGCAAGCATTTCCTTCCGGAGTCTCGTAAATGGCCTTCCCGCGCGCCTCGCAAGCCCTTTCCCGCTTCACCGTGCTCGACCTGACCCGTGTCCGTTCAGGGCCGACCTGCGTGCGGCAATTGGCCGATTGGGGCGCCAATGTCATCAAGATCGATGCACTTCTGGAAGACAGCGGTGGCGAACAGCCCGGCGGCCCCCGTCGGGGCTCCGATTTCCAGAACCTGCACCGCAACAAGCGCGCCATGACGCTCAACCTCAAGGATCCCAGGGGTCTCGATGTGTTCAAGCGTCTGGTCGCGAAGGCCGACGTCGTCGTGGAGAACTTCCGGCCCGACGTCAAAATCAAGCTCGGCATCGACTATGAGAGCCTGCGCGGGATCAATCCCGGCCTGGTCTATGGCAGCATTTCGGGATTCGGGCAGGATGGCCCCTATCACAAGCGGCCGGGCTTCGATCAGATCGCGCAGGGCATGGGCGGCCTGATGTCGGTCACCGGTGCCCCCGGCGGCGGTCCGATGCGGGTCGGCATTCCGGTTGCGGACCTCACCGCCGGGCTGTTTTGCGCCATCGGCATCCTCACCGCGCTGCTGGAGCGCGACGTTTCCGGCGAGGGGCAATGGGTGCAGACGTCGCTGTTGCAGGCCCAGATCTTCATGCTGGACTTCCAGGCGGCGCGCTGGCTGATGGAAAAGGAAGTCGCCGGCCAGGCCGGCAACAACCATCCGACCAGCATTCCGACCGGCGTGTTCAAGACGTCCGACGGCTACATCAACATTGCAACCACTGGTGGGCGAATCTGGGAGCGTTGCGCGCAAGCGATCGGCGCGCCCGAGATGGTCACCAATCCGGATTACGCCACCGCGCCGGCCCGCTCGAAGAATCGCGATGCGCTGAACGCGGAGATCAGCAAGCGGACCGTGACGAAATCGACCGAGACCTGGGTCAGGGAGCTCAACGAGGCGGGCGTGCCTTGCGGCCCGATCTATGCGATCGACCAGATGTTCGAGGATGCGCAGGTCAAGCATCTCGGCATCGCGCAGGATGTGCCGAATGAGGAGAACCGGCCGATCCGGCTTCTCGCGCAACCGGTCAAGCTGTCGCGCACCCCGAGCAAGATGGCTGCCCGTCCGCCGGAATTTGGCGAGCAGACCGAAGAGGTGCTCGCCGAGTTCGGCTTCACCGCGAGCGAGATCGCTGAACTGCGGCAGGCCAAGGTGGTGTGAGGCCCCGGGCGGCCGCCCCGCCTCCTTGCACGACGCGATCTGCGATCGGCCTCAAACCTTGAGTTCGAGGCGCGGCCCTATCGCCGCGCCTCTTTCCGGAAGCAGCCTTCTTCACACCACCAGGATGTCGTGGGGATTGATCGTCACCCCCGCCTGAACCTGCGCCAGTGCCAGCGCTGCCCCCTGGGTGCCGTCGGCACTGAAGTAGAGGGTCTGGTTGGCCGTATCGAACAGGAAGCCGGCGAAGCCGTTGAACTGATCGCTCGCCGCGGTCTGGAACAGCGACGTCACGTCCATGCCGGCCGTCAAGCCGCCGCCGAAGCCGCTCGCCGAGACGGCGATGTGATCATGCTGGCTGGTGTTGTTGAAGTCGGTGATGGTCGCAACGCCGTCGGTCGTGTGCATGAACGCGAATGTGTCGTTGCCCGCGCCGCCGCTCATGACGTGGCTTCCGGAATTGCCGATCAGGACGTCGTTGCCGCCGGCGCCATTGAGCGTCTCGGTGCCGTTGGTGGCGATCAGGATGTCGTCGCCGCTGGTGCCGTTCAGCGTCGTGGCGCTCGCCGCGTTGTTGATGACAGTTGCGGTGGCCGTGTTGGAACTTGCCGCAAGACCGTCGGACGAGGTGTAGTTAAACGAGCCGCCTGACGTGGCATCGTCCGCAAAGAACACGTCGGGGCCCGACAGCGACGCCGCGCCCCCACTGCTCGAGGTGACGCTGCCAACGGAGAGATGATCGATCGTGTCGGGATCGGTGTCGTTCGCCGCCAGCGCCCAGGCCGGGATATCGACGGTGCCGCCGGGGCCGACATCGGTGATGACATTCTCGCTGACGGCCGTGGGCGCGTCGTTGCTCCCGTTGAGGGTGACGCTGATGTCCTGGTAGGCGGAGGCACCGGCACTATCGGTCACCGCCACGGTATAGATCTGCGTGATCGACTGCCCCTGCGCCAGGAACTGGATGTCGGCGTTGTCCACGCTGAAGTGCCACGCCACCGATCCGGTGCCGCCTGACTCCGTGACCGGGTCGAGCGTAAACGTTCCGAAGTAGTTGCTGTCGTGCGGCGTGAAGTTCGCCGTGTGGGTATCGCCCGGATCGGAATCGGAAAACGCGACTGATCCGTCGGAGGTCTCGACCGCCGGCCCCGGCGTCGGGGCCACCGAGAACTGGTCGAAATGCAGCCCCGAAATGCCTGCGGTGTAGCTGATCAGGAACTGATCCGTCAGGCCGTCGCCAACCACGTCGAAGGTGTATTTGGTGAAGCCGAAGGCGATCTCCGAGTCCACCGCCGACACCAGCGTCGTACCACCAAAGGATGCGGAAAACGACTGGCTGCCACCACCGGCGTCGCCTGCGAGATAGAAGCTCAGCGTGTAGTGCTGCCCGGCGACGGTCGCAATGTTCTGTGCCAGCGATCCGCCACCTGACAGCGTCGCCGTGTAGTTGCCGAAATCGCCGCCAAGCGCGGCGAATTCGACATCCGGGCCGCTCGCGACCCAGCCTGTGAAGTCGCCCGACTCGAAGCCACCATTGACGGCCAGGCTCGGCCCGGCGTCTTCAGTGATCGAGCCGAAGGCGACGGCCGACGTGACTTGCGGCGCCTCATCCGACCCCGTGATGTTGAACGTCAGGGTCGTCGGAGTGCTGTGACCGAAGTTGTCGGTGACCGTGAAGTTGAACAGGTCGGTGGCATGCTGGCCGGCGAGCAGACCGTCGAGCACTGGACTTGCTGTGTAGAGATAGGTGCCATCGTTGAAGATCGTGAGCGTGCCGTAAGCGCCCGCGACGTCCAGGATGCCTGAGACCGCATGGCCGTTGACGTCGGTCACGCTGAGCGAGTTGCCGATATCGCCCGCGCTGTCGCCGGCATCCGTGATCATGTTGCCGATGGCGACAATGTTGCCCGCATCGGTCGCGGTGGTGTCGGCAATGCTGGCGACATCGGCGTTGATGATGGGCTGGTTGTCGGCGGCACCGGTGGCCGTGACCGTCACCAATTGCGTCGAGGTGGTCACGCCGTCGGAGACGGTGACGTTGTACGTCACCGTCAACGTGTCGCCGGCATTGAGGAAATCGAGGTCCTTGTCCGGAATGCTGAAGGTCCAGTCGATGCCGCCGTGACCGGAGCCGGTGGAGTCGTGCAGCACCGTGGCCAGCGCCGACTGCAGATCGCTCAGCGTCTGCGACGGCACGAAATCGCCGCCCGACCAGACCGCGGAGCCCACATCCACGCTCACCGAATGGTGGTCCGAGAGGTCGACGTCATCGAACGCGAGCGTACCGGTCGGTGTCGGGCTCGTGCTGTCGGGCGACGGCGATCCGATCGTGTCGACCTGCTCCGCAACCGTGCCGCTCTGCGGCCCGCCGGTCATGACGACGGCGTCGTTGGCGCCGGTGATGACGACTTCGACAGTCTGCGTCGCGGTGGTCGAGGCGTCGCTGACATGGACCTGGTAGTCGACGGTCAGGGTTTCGCCCGCAGCGAGGAAATCGAGCTGGTTATCCGGGATGCTGAAGGTCCAGTCGACGCCGCCGCTGCCCGTGCCGGTGGAGTCATGCAATGTGGTCGCAAGCGCGGTCTGAAGGGCCGTGTTCGTCCCGGCCGGCAGCGTCGAGCCGCCGGACCATGTTTCGGACGCCAGCGATACCGCCACGCTGTGGGAGTCGCCCGGGTCCGCATCCGTGAAGTTCAGCGTCCCCGTCGGCACCGGGCTGGTCGTGTCAGGCGTCGCGGAGCCCGTCGTGTCGGCGAGCTCGGACAAGGTGGCGGATTCCGGACCGCTGGTGACCACCACCGGGTGGTTGGTCCCGAGAATGGTGATGGTGACGTTCTGCGTCGCCGTGGCGCCGGCGGAATCGGTGAGGAGGACCTGGTAGGTCAGCGTCAGGGTCTGGCCGCCGGGGATGCTGCTCGCCAGGGTGTTCGAAAGGGCGAAATCCCAGCCGACGTCGCCGAGCACATGGCCGGTCGAATCCGTCATTGTGGTGGAGAACGCCGCGAGCAGCACGGAATTCGGGATCGAAACCGAGCCGCCGCCCGACAGCGAGGCCGAGACCGACGTGCTGGCCGAATGGCTGTCGGACAAGTCGACGTCGGCGAAAGGCAGATCGCCATGCGCCTTGAGCTTGCCGTCCGGCGAGACATTCTGCTCCTCGACGAGATGCGCTGTGTCGGGGCCGCCGATGTAGACCGGCTTGTCGTTCGTCCCGATCACCGTCACCACGACATTCTGCGTCGTGACGCCGCCGGCATGGTCGTCGAGCTGAAGCACGTAGTTGATCTTCAGTTGCTCGCCCGCCGCGAGATAGTCGAAGGCAAGATCCGGCGCGGAGAACATGGTGTTGATGGTGCCGCTGCTCGAGCCCGATGCCTTGACGACATTGTTGACGTTGAAGAAGGACATCAGCTCCGCGGTGCCCAACCCGCCCGGCAGGATACCGGTGGTGGTCCCCGAGGCCGAAGCCGTGACCACGCTTGCGGTGAAGTTGGTGTTGGTCAGGTCGACATCGGTGAAACTCACGGCAATCGGCGTGGTGTCGGGCGACGGCGACAGGGTCTGGTCCGCCTGCTCGGTAACCGTCGCCCCCACCGACGTCGCGATCACCGGCTTGTCGTCGGTGCCGGTCACCGTAATGGTCACGGTCTGCACCGCGTTGCCGCCGTGACCGTCGGAGAGCGAGACGTCATAGGTCAACACCAGCGACTGGTTCTTCGACAGGAAGTCAAAATCGTCATCCGCCTCACTGAACGACCATTTCACCGTGCCCGTGCCATTGTTGTCCTTGGTGATCTGGGACGTCATCGCGGTCTGGAAGTGCGCAAGCGAGCTCGCCGGGATCACCGTGCCGGTCGAAAGCACCGCCGAGTGCAGCGCGACCGACGTCGTGTGGGTGTCGGCCTTGTCGCTGTCCTTGAAGTTCAGCGTGCCCGACTCCTGATGCAGCGTGGTCGAGCCCGTCACATTGGCGAATTCGCCGAAGCTGTCGCTGTCGGGGCCGCTGGTGAAAATGGGCGAATGATTTGCCATGAAAAACCCCTGCCTGCGTGGTGCCACACAAGCGCCACCGCCTGCTGAAATTGCGGGGCGCGATTAGTTCCGCCTGGCCGGCTCGCAAGCGCGTTCGGTGCGGAGCAATGAAAAGATGAGGAGAAAGCCAATGCGGTCGCGTAGCCGAACTATCGTCGTCGCTTTTCAGTTTGATGACTGCACGGATGAAGATTGCACGAGTGATGGGATGACGTGTCGAATGATCGAGTTGTGCCGGGCGCTGAGCAGCCGAAACGCAAACATCGGGAAAAATACTTGACGCGAAACTGAGCCGCCACCAGCAACCTCTACGATCATATTCGCAAGCTCGCCGCCACGTCAACCTGGACGTCAGTCAGACCGACGATGCACGCATTACGTCATAAACAAATTGAATAGACTGATAAATCCTCAATTCTCGTCGCCGGATTCAACGCCGTTCCGCAACCGGAACCTCGGGGTGCACGGACTACGCGTTTGGTGACGAGAGGTTCGCGAATGCATCCAGCTCCTGCGAAAGCGCGCTCTCCCAGGTGGATGGCTCAAGGCCATAAGCAAAGCGCGCTGACGAGCTCGCCTTGGCTCGCTGGATTTTGCAGGTGGAGGCCGCGCAATACGCCCCGGCTCGACCGGGACATATGGTCCTGCACGAACGGGTGCGGGACGCCGGCCTACCGGTAGCGCTGGAACTGATAGGTTTCCATGAAGAAGCCGCGCTGGTCGCCAAACAGCCTGGGCTCGACAATCAGGACCTCGGGAAGTCCTGTTGCAACGACGTTCATTTGGGCGCTAAAAGCCCTGTATGTGGCGCGGTCGTATAGCAAACTTGTCCGCCTCAAGCTATCTGCTATATTTCCGAACAGCGACGTTTTGCGCGAGGGTTTATGAAGGGGATTATCCTGGCTGGCGGCACCGGCTCACGGCTTTATCCGGTGACGACTGTCGTATCGAAGCAGCTTCTCCCGGTCTTCGACAAGCCGATGATCTACTATCCGCTGTCCACCCTGATGCTGGCCGGGATCAGGGATATCCTCGTGATCTCGACGCCGCAGGACAAGCCCCTCTTCCAGCGCCTGCTCGGCAACGGCGCCGAGATCGGCCTGCGCTTCGAATACACCACCCAGGAGACGCCGCGCGGCTTGGCCGACGCCTTCATCGTCGGCCGCGACTTTGTCGGCTCCGATCGCGTCGCGCTGATCCTGGGCGACAACATCTTCTACGGCCACGGCTTGCCCGAGATGCTGCTGAAGGCCTCGGCGCGCGAGAAGGGCGCGAGCATCTTCGGATATGTCGTCAATACCCCCGGCCAGTATGGCGTCGTCGAGCTCGATGCGGAGAGCCGGGCGCTGTCGATTGAGGAAAAGCCGAAAAATCCGAAATCCGACGTCGCAGTCACCGGATTGTATTTCTACGACAACGACGTGCTCGACATTGCGGCCAACGTGAAGCCGTCGGCGCGCGGCGAAATCGAGATCACCGACGTGAACAATGCCTATCTCCAACGCGGCGACCTCTATGTCGAGGTTCTCGGACGGGGATTTGCCTGGCTCGATACCGGCACCCACGCCTCGCTGGTGGAGGCCAGCCACTTCGTGCAGATCCTCGAGCAGCGTCAGGGCCTGCGCATCGCATGCCCCGAGGAGATCGCGCTGCGCAAGGGCTACATCTCGCTCCGCCAGTTCGAACAGGTCGCGGAGAGATCCGCCAAAAGCAGCTATGGCGAGTACCTGAAATCCGTCGCCCGCTCTTTCGCCGGCTAAGCGGCTTCGCGGAGACCAGTATGCGCTTCAAGGGATCGACGATCTTCGTAACAGGCGGCGCCGGCTTCATCGGCTCCGCCGTCGTGCGCCACCTGCTTCGCGATACCGGCGCCCGCGTCGTGAACGTCGACAAGCTGACCTACGCCGCCAATCTGGATTCGCTTCCCGGCGCAGACGGCAACCCGAACTATGCATTCGAGAAGCAGTGCATCTGCGAGGCCCCGGGCTTGCGCGCACTGTTCGAGAAATACCAGCCAGACGCGGTGATGAACCTTGCGGCTGAAAGCCATGTCGACCGCTCAATCGACGGGCCTGGCGAGTTCATCCGGACCAACATCGTTGGGACGTTCACGCTGTTGCAGGAAACGCTGCGCCATTGGCGCGCGCTCTCGCCCGAGAAGCGCGCAAATTTCCGCCTGCTGCACATCTCGACCGACGAAGTGTTCGGTTCGCTCGGCGATGAAGGGCTGTTCACGGAGACGACGGCCTATGCGCCGAACTCGCCCTATTCCGCGAGCAAGGCATCGTCGGACCATCTGGTGCGCGCCTGGCGGGAGACCTACGAGCTTCCGACCATGGTGACGAATTGCTCGAACAATTACGGCCCCTATCACTTCCCGGAAAAGTTGATCCCTCACATGATCATCAAGGGCCTCGCCGGGGAGCCGCTGCCGGTTTATGGCGACGGCAAGAACATCCGCGATTGGCTCTACGTCGAGGATCACGCAAAGGCCCTGACGATGGTGCTGGAGCGCGGCACGATCGGCGAAACCTACAATGTCGGCGGTCGTAACGAGCGCACCAATCTGCACGTCGTCGAGACGATGTGCGACCTGCTCGACGAGCTCGCGCCGAAGGCCGGCGGTCCGCACCGCCGCCTGATTTCCTTCGTCGCCGATCGCCCCGGCCACGATCGCCGCTATGTCATCGACGCCTCGAAGCTTGAGCGCGAACTCGGCTGGCGCGCCGATGAGACGTTCGAAAGCGGGATCGGCAAGACCGTGCGCTGGTACATCGAACAGAAGCCCTGGTGGCAGGCGATCCTGGCACGCGGCTACACGGCCAAGCGGGTCGGGCTCGAGGACAGCCGCACGCAACGGACCGACGAACTCGTCAAATGAGCACGGGAAGTACCCTGGGCGAAACTGACCGCGTCGCGCGCCTGTTCGGCCTGATCGCCGTCCGCGCCGGCGAAGCCATCATGCGCATCCGGGCAAGCGCGAGCGATCCCCAGTACAAGATCGACGGCTCGCCGGTGACCGCGGCGGATCTCGCGGCCGACGAAATCATTCGCGCGTGCCTCGCGCGCAATCTGGCGGACCTGCCCGTTATCACGGAGGAAACCTGCGACCCGGCGGTGACGACGCGCCACCCGCTGTTCATCCTGGTCGACCCCCTGGATGGCACCAAGGAGTTCATCCAGGGCTCCCCTGAATTCACGGTCAATATCGCCCTGATCGCGGACGGATCGCCGGTCGCTGGCGCCGTCTATGCGCCCGCCCTGTCACACCTTTACCTCGGCGGATCAAACGCCTACAAGCTGCACGTTGCCCCCGCCGCGTGCGACGCATCGTTCAGTGATATGCACCCTATCCAGGTGCAAAATCCCTCGTCCGAAGGCTTGCGCGCAGTCACAAGCCGAAGCCACCTCGACGACGCCACACAAGGCTGGATCAGCCGGCATCCGATCCGGGAGTTGAAGCCGTACGGGTCGTCGCTCAAGTTCTGCGCGCTGGCGGAGGGGGAAGCGGACGTCTACCCCCGGCTCGCTCCAACGATGGAGTGGGACACGGCCGCCGGACACGCGGTGCTGCTGGCAGCCGGGGGGCGCGTCGTCGGCATGAACGGCGAGGAGGTTTGCTACGGCAAGCCGGCCTATCGAAACGGTCACTTTGTTGCATGGGGCGGAAGCGCCGGCGAATAGCGCAGCCGCCCCCTTTGGGCTCTTACTGGATCAGAACGCGAATATGCTGCCCCGACATCTCCGCCGCCTTGAGGCTGAATCGATCGAGATCATGCGCGACGTGGTCGCCGAGTTCAAAAAGCCGGTCATGCTCTATTCGATCGGCAAGGACTCGAGCGTAATGCTCCACGTGGCGATGAAGGCGTTCCACCCCGCCAAGCTCCCCTTCCCGCTGCTCCATGTCGACACCACGTGGAAGTTCCGGGAGATGATCACGTTCCGCGACGAGACGGCCAAGCGCATCGGCGCCGATCTGATCGTCCATGTGAACAAGGAAGGCGTCGAGCGCGGCATCGGCCCGATTGCCTCCGGCTCCTCGCTGCACACCCAGGTCATGAAGACCGACGCGCTGAAGCAGGCGCTGGATCTCTACCAGTTCGACGCGGCGTTCGGCGGCGCCCGGCGCGACGAGGAGAAGAGCCGGGCCAAGGAGCGCATCTTCTCGTTCCGCTCCGCCGGCCATGTCTGGGATCCGCGCAACCAGCGGCCCGAGCTGTGGAACCTGTTCAACACCCGCATCCGCCAGGGCGAGACGATGCGGGTGTTCGCGATGTCGAACTGGACCGAGCTCGACATCTGGGAATACATCATGCTCGAGAACATCCCGGTCGTACCGCTCTATTTCGCCAAGATGCGCCCCGTCGTGCGGCGCGGCGGCACGCTCATCATGGTGGATGACGACCGCCTCCCGCTGGAGCCGAACGAGACCGCGGAAATGCGGCTGATCCGCTTCCGCACATTGGGATGCTACCCGCTCAGCGGCGCGATCGACTCGTCGGCGACGACGATCCAGGAGATCGTCACCGAGATGCAGACGGCAACGGTCTCCGAACGGCAGGGCCGCCTGATCGATTCCGATGAGGCCGCCTCGATGGAAAAGAAGAAGCGCGAGGGATATTTCTGATGGACGCCTCCGTTCTTCGCGAGCCGCATTCGTCCGGGACCAAGGACCAGCTGCGCTTCATCACCTGCGGCTCGGTCGACGACGGCAAGTCGACCCTGATCGGGCGGCTGCTCCACGACAGCAAGCTGATCTTCGAGGATCAACTGGCCGCGCTCGCGCGCGACAGCGCCAAGCATGGCACCACCGGCGACGACATCGATTTCGCGCTGCTGGTCGACGGCCTCGAGGCCGAGCGGCAACAGGGCATCACCATCGATGTCGCCTACCGCTTCTTCACGACCCCGCGCCGCTCCTTCATGGTCGCGGACACGCCGGGCCACGAGCAGTACACGCGCAACATGGCCACTGGCGCCTCGACCGCGCAGCTCGCCATCATCCTGATCGACGCCCGCAAGGGCGTCCTGGTGCAGACCAAGCGTCATTCCTTCATCTGCTCGCTGCTCGGCATCAAGCACGTGGTCGTTGCCGTCAACAAGATCGACCTGGTCGATTACAAGAAGGACGTGTTCGATCGCATCGTCGGCGATTACGTCGCCTTTGCCACCGGCCTCGGCTTCTCCTCGATCGTTCCGATTCCGATGTCGGCACGCTACGGCGACAATATCATCGAGCGCTCCGGCAATACCGAGTGGTATCACGGCCCCTGCCTGCTCGATTATCTCGAATGCATCGACGTCGCGAGCGAGACGACCGGGCTGCCGTTCCGCTTCCCCGTGCAGTGGGTCAACCGGCCCAATCTCGATTTCCGCGGCTTCACCGGAACGGTGGCGTCAGGCAGCATCTCCCCCGGCGACGAGATCGTGGTGTCGGCATCCGGCCACAAGAGCCGCGTCAAGGAGATCGTGACCTATGACGGCCAATTGCCGAAGGCCGAGGCCGGCGATGCCGTGACGATCACGCTGCAGGACGAAATCGACATTGTCCGCGGCGACGTCCTGGCGAAGCCGACCGAACGCCCCGAAGTCGCCGACCAGTTCGCCGCCCATCTGATCTGGATGGACCAGGATCCGCTCGTGCCGGCGCGCAACTACATCGTCAGGATCGGCACCCAGACGATCACGTCGGCGAGCGTCACCGCGATCAAGTACCGCATCGACGTCAACACCCGCGAGCACCTTGCCGCGACGACGCTCGGCCTGAACGAGATCGCGTTCTGCAATTTCGCCATGGCGCTGCCGGTCGCCTTCGATCCCTATGAGGCCAACCGCCGGACCGGCGCCTTCATCGTCATCGACCGCTATACCAACCGCACCGTCGGTGCCGGCATGATCGCGTTTCCGCTGCGGCGCGCCAGCAACATCGCCTGGCAGCCGCTCTTGATCGGCAAGGCCGAGCGCGCCGCGCTCAAGAACCAGAAGCCGCGCATCATCTGGTTCACCGGCCTGTCCGGCGCGGGCAAATCGACGATCGCCAACATTCTCGATCAGAAGCTGTACGCGCTCGGCAATCACACCATGCTGCTCGACGGCGACAACCTCCGCCACGGGCTCAATCGCGACCTCGGCTTCACCGAGGCCGATCGGGTCGAGAACATCCGGCGCGTCGGCGAGGTCGCCAAGCTCATGGTCGACAGCGGCCTGATCGTGATCTGCTCGTTCATTTCCCCCTACAAGGCCGAGCGCGACATGGTCCGCGGCCTCGTCGCCGAGGGAGATTTCATCGAGGTGTTCGTCAACACGCCGATCGAAGAGTGCATGCGGCGCGACCCCAAGGGGCTCTACACCAAGGCCAAGGAAGGCAAGATCAAGAACTTCACCGGCATCGACGCCCCCTATGAAGCGCCTGAGCGCCCGGAAATCCGGCTGGAGACGGTCGGTCACCGCCCGGACGAACTCGCCGATCAGATCGTCGAGCTCCTCAGGCGCCTTTGAGATGCCAGGCCGCCTTGGGCTGAGGTCTCAGCTCAGCCCCGCGGCCCCGGAAGCAGTTCGTCGATACGGCCGGCGGCCCGATAGGTGATCAGGCCAAGCCACTCGCGGACCGCGATGTTGGTCCGCGACAGGCCGTCCTCTGCAATGTCGGTGAACGAGAAGGCGTCCCGTCCGGTGCCGACACGCCAATCGACCGGGTACGGCTCGACCGCAAATCCGACTTTCCGGAACAGACCGATCGACCTCGGCATGTGAAAGGCCGAGGTCACGAGCAGCCAGCGCTCGCCCGGCTTCGGATCGACCATGGCCTTGGTGAACACAGCGTTCTCATAGGTGTTGCGGGCTCGGCTTTCCACGATCAATCGGCTCTTGTCGATCCCAAGGCTTTCGAACAACCCGGCCGCGAAATCGGCCTCCTTCGCCTCGCCGGAGATCAGGTTGGGGTTGCCTCCCGTAAAGACCACGCGCGCACCAGGATATTTCCGGGCCAGCGCAGCGGTCGCGATGATCCGGTCGGACGCGGTCGTTACGACCGGCCTGCCGTGAGCCGCGGACAGATCGACGTCGATCGAGGCGCCGAGAACGATGATGCCATCCGGCACGGCCTGGGACGGCGTCCAGGCCGGGAAGCGTGACTCCAGCGGATAGAGCAGGAGATTTCCGACCGGTCCGAACCCGCACACCGCGAGCATCGATGCAGACAGCAGTACCAGCGCGCGACCAAGCTTGAAGAATCGCGTCAGGAGCAGGAGCGCGCCGAGTACGGTAAAGCCGATCAGGAAATTCTGCGGCAGGGCCATGACGCCGAGCGTCTTGGATAGAACGAAGAACACGGTTTTCCTCCGGTCACAAAGGTGATCGTCATATCATCGATTGACGGAGGAAGCAGGCTTCGCCCCAGGCACCCGCGGGCCGCTCAGGCGCGAGCCAGGCGCGCGGCCAGTTCGGCGCATTGATTGCGAATGTCGGGGATCGCGATGATCTCCCAGAAAGCTGCACGCGTCAGCGGTCCGACGGCGAACAGCCGTTGCGACGGAGATCCGTTTCCGTCGATGATCGCGCAATCCGCGCTGACGTCGATGCCGATACGCAACGGGTCGATACGTGCCCGTCCCTCCTGCAGCAGGTTGCGCACCACGGGATTTGCGGTCGCGCGCGGATCCTTCACCACGCCCGTGCAATCCACGACGGCTCCGACCTGCATCGTACGGATCTCGCTGCCGCCGCGCGGGCGATATTGGACCGATACCCCGCCTTCGCCTGGCGTCAGGGCGACAACCTTCGCGGCCATGACCTTCAGTTTCTGCTGGGAAAGAGCGCTTGTGATCCGCGCCTCCACCTCGGGCGCCATGCGATGACGATGAACGTCCCACCACGCGCGCGCGTGTTCGAGAAAGCGTCGCCGCGACGGCACCGAGAGCTCGCGCCAGACGCGCTGGGTGTACGGACGAATGGCATCGACGACGCTGCGCCAGTCGCCGCCTTCAGCCACGTGCGCTTCGACCCTGCGCCGGAACCATCGGAACAGCGCTCCGCTCCCCTGCCCGAAGGGCACATCGGCCTCTTCGATGCGCATCGGCGGGACGCGCCGGTGGGCCGTCGCCAGCAGGCCACGCCGCGAGATCGCGACGATCTCTCCCCGATGGCCATCCCGCAGCAGCGACAGCACGTAGTCGACCATCGTCAAACCTGTTCCGAGAATCAGGACCGCACTGTCCTTGTCCATTCCGGCCGGCGGCGCCCAGGGGTTCGCATAAGCGCCTGGCTTTGGCTCTCCCGTATCGTGGCCGGTCGCAAGCACGGCGATATCGCCGGTCAGGCGCTGGCCGCCGGCCAAGGTCACCTCCACGCTCGCGGCGCTTTCCCGAACCTCGACACAGGTTTCCTGGAGGATCGTCAATCTGTCCGAATTGCTCGCGATGATCGGCTCGATCAGGCTTGCGATATAGGTTCCATAGACCCGCCTGGGAACGAAGCAGAAGGGATCGGGACAAATCGCAATGTCTTGCGACGCGGCCCATTGCCAGAAATGGTCCGGCTGATCGGGCAACGCACTCATATTGGCTGCCCGTACATTGAGCAGGTGATCGGGGTTCCCGGTGTGATAGGCCAGTCCCCGCCCGATCTCGGCGCGCGTTTCGATCAGCGTGACCCGGAAATTCGAAGCCGGCTGGTGCAGAAGTTGATGTGCGAGGAGGACACCGCTTGCTCCGCCGCCTATGACGATTGCGTGTCGAATAGCGGACTGACTCATAGACTTGCAAACCACCGTTGGTGCGCGTTACCGGCCTCGTTACATACCGCGGGATGTTTTGCAACCGACCGCAACCCGGCACCGATATCAGAGCTGCGGGCGTCCGATAAACGACAAAGCCCGGCGCGAGGCCGCTTTGCTTCTTGTTGGACCCCCATCATATACTTGATTTCAAACGAGATTGCCCTGACGCGCTAGCGTGATGTCGTCCTGGTCCGCTGCGTCCAACCGACGCGGGAGAGCAATCCGTCGATGACTGGCCAGAACAGCAGCACGATCGCCAGCGTCGTGATCGACCCGACCAGCCCGTTCGACCAGAACACTTTCAGGGTCCCGCCGGACCCGATCATCGACAGGCGGAAGGCGTCCTCGGCTCGGTTGCCGAGCACAAGCGCCAGGGTGAACGGCGCCAAGGGAATGCCGATCTTCTTGAAGACATAGCCGACAATGCCAAAGCCGAGCATCAGCCAGATGTCGAACATCGCGTTCTGGATCGCGTACGCGCCGATCGCGCAGGACACCACGATCATCGGTGCCACCGCCGCGAACGGCACGCGCAGGATCGAGGCGAAGATCGGCACCGTCGTCAGCACCAGCACGAGGCCGACGACATTGCCGAGATACATCGAGGCGATCAGGCCCCAGACGAAGTCCTTGTGCTCGACGAACAGCAGCGGGCCCGGATTGAGGCCCCAGACCATCAGGCCGCCGAGCAGAATCGCCGCCGTGCCCGAGCCCGGAATGCCGAGCGCCAGCATCGGCAGCAGCGCCGAGGTGCCCGAGGCATGCGCCGCCGTTTCCGGCGCGAACACACCCTCGATCCGGCCCTTGCCGAAGCTCTCGGGTTCCTTCGCAAAGCGCTTGGCGAGGTTGTAGCCCATGAAGGACGCCGCGATCGCACCGCCCGGGGTGATGCCGAGCCAGCAGCCGATGAAGGAGGAGCGCAGCAGCGTCACCCAGTATTTCGGCAGGTCCTTCCAGACGCCGAGCACGACGCGCAACGAGATGCTCGCGGCGTGTCCGCGCAGCGCGAGCCGCTCCTCCATCGTCAAGAGGATCTCGCTGATGCCGAACAGGCCGATGACGGCGACGAGGAAGTTGATGCCGCGCAACAGCTCGGACGAGCCGAAAGTCATACGCAGATTGCCCGACACGGTGTCCATGCCGACGCCGGCGAGCAGGAGCCCAAGCGACATCGAGATGACGGTCTTGTGCTTGGCCTCGCGACCGAGGCCGACGAAGGAGCAGAAGGTGAGCAGATAAACCGCGAAGAACTCCGGCGGGCCGAACTTCAGCGCAAAGGACGAGATCATCGGCGCGAGGAAGGTGATCAGGAGCACCGCGACCAGCGAGCCGATGAAGGAGGACGTGAACGCCGCCGTCAGCGCCTCGGCCGCCCGGCCCTGCTGCGCCATCGGATAGCCGTCGAAGGTGGTCGCGACCGACCAGGCTTCGCCCGGGATGTTGAACAGGATCGAGGTGATCGCGCCGCCGAACAGGGCGCCCCAGTAGATGCAGGACAGCATCACGATCGCCGAGGTCGGATCCATCGTGAAGGTGAGCGGCAGCAGGATCGCAACGCCATTGGGGCCGCCGAGCCCCGGCAGCACGCCGACGAAGATGCCGAGCACCAGCCCGACCATCATCAGCACGAGCGTCTTCCAGGTCAGCAGGACGGCGAAGCCGTGAAGCAGGAGACCGAGAGCTTCCATCGCGGATCCGCCTAGTGGCCGAAGGCCGCTTCGAGCGGCCCTTTCGGCATGATGACGTCGAAGGCGATGTCGAAGGTGACGAACATGATCGCCGTGAACACGAGAGCGGTGAGCAGCGACTTCCACAGCGCGATCTTGCCGACGAGGCGCATGAAGCCCGCAATCAGCAGGAAGCTCGCGACATAGAGGCCGAGGAACTGCGTCACCACGCAGAACAGCAGCGTCGGCACGAACACCGCCATCACGCGGCGCGCCTGCGCACGCGTGACGAAGGTCTCCGCCGCCTTGCGGTGGGCGATCAGTGCCACGATCAGGCCGTAGAGACTGCCGCCGCCGAGAATGATGGAGAGATAGAACGGGAAATAGCCGGGCTCGGGCCCGGTTGCATCCCACGACGCGCCGGTGCGCCAATTGTCATAGCCGAGTGTGATGGCCAGCGCGAGCAACAGCAAGCAAACGAAGATCTCAACGGTCCCGGAGGAAACGACGGAGGGCGAGTCGTCTTCAGGCGCGGTGGGATCGTCGACGACGATTTCAAGATCGGTTTGGGACATGCTCTGTTAGGGACGGAGTGCGGTCAATTCTCCCTCTCCCCGCTTGCGGCCGCTTGCGGGGAGAGGGTTGGGGTGAGGGGGAGTCTCCACAGGGACGATGAGAGTTGAACTCGCGGAGAGGGCCCCTCACCCCGACCCTCTCCCCGTAAGAACGGGGAGAGGGAGAAGAGCAGTTACTTCGCGACGAAGCCGGCTTCCGTCATCAGCGACTTGTTGGTGGCATCGTCCTCCTCGAGGAATTGCACCATGTCCTTGCCGGTGAGGAAGATCGGCTTCAACGCCTGCTTCTCCATGTAGTCCTTGTACTCGGCGGTCTGCGTCACCTTGTGGAACAGCTCGACATAGAAGGCCTGCTGCTCCGGCGTGACCTTGCCGGGCAGGAACATCGCCCGCAGCATCAGGTACTGGACGTCGACGCCCTCTTCCTTGCAGGTTGGGATGTCGGCCCAGGACTGCGTGTCCGTCACCTTGGTGGTGTAGGAGATGCGTTCCTTGTCGAACACGCAGAGCGGACGCACCTGACCGGCGCGCCAGACCTCGAGATTCTCCGAGGGATTGTTGACGTTGGATTCGGTGTGGTTGCCGACGAGCTGGGTCGCGGCCTCGCCGCCCGACTTGTAGGGCAGATAGGAGAATTTCGCGCCGGTCTTCTGCTCCAGGAACACGGTCAGCACGTGATCCTCGCGCTTGGAGCCGGTGCCGCCCATCTTGAACGGCGCGCTCGACGCCTTCGCCGCCTCGACAAACTCCTTCACGGTCTTGGGACCGGCGCTGTTGTCCCACAGCACGAACTGGTCGAGTGCGATCACCGAGACCGGGGTCAGCTCGCGCCAGTTGAACGGGATCTTGGCCGACAGCGGCAGCATGTAGATCAGCGAATAGGCGATCAGCACCTTGTTGGGATCGCCCTCGCTTGACTTCATGTACATCAGCGCTTCCGCTCCCGATGCGCCGCCCTTGAGCGAGACCACCATCGGCTGCTTCATCAGATTGTTCTTCTGGATCGCGGCTTGCATCATCCGCGCCATCTGGTCGGAGGCGCCGCCCGCGCCCGCGGCCACGACGATCTCCACCGGCTTGGTGGGCTCCCAGCCGGCAAAGGCCGGCGCGCTGAACAACAAGGCCGTCGCAGCCCCGACGGCTTTCACTGGAATACGCACGAGTTTCGTCCCCTGTTTATTATTGGCTTTGTGATGCCGGGAATTCTATCGGTGCATTGTGCGGACTAAAGGTCACGAGTTCAAGCCGGCGGACATTCCGCCGCATATGACTTTCGGCTGACGAAGCGCGCGCTACTTGCCCTTCCAGACCGGCGCGCGCTTGTTGAGGAAGGCGTCCATGCCCTCGCGGAAGTCCTCGCTCATATAGGCCTTGAGAATCAGATCCTCGCCTTCCTCACGCGACAGCGTGCGGCGGATGCGGCGCACCGCTTCCTTGGTGGCCTCCAGCGTGAGCGGCGCGTGGCTCGCGACGAGCCTGGCGGTCTCGTCGGCACGGCGCTGCAGCGTCTCCACGTCAGGCACGATCTCGTTGAGCAGGCCGAGCGACAGCGCCTCCTGCGCCTCGACGAGGCGCGCCTTGAAGATCAGGTCCTTGGTGCGGGCGGGACCGACCAGCGAGACGACGCGGCTGATGTTCGACATCGACAGGCAATTGCCGAGCGTGCGCGCGATCGGAAAGCCGATCCGCGTCGTCTCGGTGCCGATACGGAGATCGCAGCAGGCTGCGATGCCGGCGCCGCCGCCGGTGCAGGCCCCGGCGATGGCCGCGATCACGGGCACGCGGCACTGCTCGAGCGTGCCGAGCACGCGGTCGATGCGGGCCTCGTAGTCGAGCGCGTCCTGCGCGGTCTTGAAGGCGCGGAACTGGGAAATGTCGGTGCCAGAGGCAAACGCCTTGTCGCCGGCGCCGGTCAGGATCAACGCCTTGATCGAGCGGTCGGCGTTGATCTCCTGGCAGATCTCCGCCATGCGGTCATACATGGCGAAGGTCATGGCGTTGCGCGCCTGCGGGCGGTTGAAGGTGATCCGCGCGATGCCGTCCGTGACGGAGTAGAGCAGGTCTTCGTTAGCAGTCGTCGGTACGTTCATCGCGCTGTCACTTTCTCTAGAGCATGATCCGGAAAAGTGTGCAGCGGTTTTCCGAATAGATCATGCTCAAACCATAAGACCTAAAGCGCGATAATCTCATCGCGCTTTAGGGTAGTTCAGGCCACCTGAGCCTTGGTCATCGGCACCACGTCGCGCCCCTTCAGGACGTCCATGGCCGCCAGAACGCCGCCGCTCCGGTGCGGAATCTTTGCAAGATCCAGGCCCATCTCGACGCCGGCGAGCGTACCCATCAGCATCAGATCGTTGAAATGGCCGATATGGCCGATGCGGAACACCTTGCCCTTGACCTTGTTCAGGCCGGTGCCGAGCGACATGTCGAAGTTCTCAAGCACCACCTTGCGGAAGGCGTCGGCGTCGTGACCGTCAGGCACGCGCACGCCGGTCAGCGCCGGCGAATGCGCGGCGGGATCGATGCACTGCGTCTCCAGGCCCCAGACCTTGGCCGCGGCGCGCGTCGCCGCGCTGTGGCGCTTGTGGCGGGACCAGACATTCTCCAGGCCTTCCTCCTCCAGCATCTTCACCGCTTCGCGCAGGCCGTAGAGCAGGTTCGTCGCGGGCGTGTAGGGGAAGGTGCCGAGCTTGTTGAAGGAGATGACCTCCTGCCAGTCCCAATAGGAGCGCATGCCGGGGTTGGTCTTGGCGACGTTGAGCGCCTTCTCCGAAACGGCGTTGAAGCCGAGGCCCGGCGGCAGCATCAGACCCTTCTGCGAGCCCGCGACCGAGACGTCGATGCCCCAGGCGTCGTGCTCATACTCCATCGAGCCGAGGCCGGAGATGGTGTCGACCATCAGCAGCGCCGGATGCTTGACGCGGTCGAGCAGCTTGCGCACCTCCAAAGGCGGCGTGACACAGCCAGTCGAGGTCTCGTTGTGGACGACGCAGACCGCCTTGATCGCGTGCTGCTTGTCGGCGGCAAGGCGCTTCTCGATCTCGGCGAGATCGGCGCCGTGGCGCCAGTCGCTCGGGATGAAGTCAACGTCGAGCTTGAACTTGTCGGCGATACCGCGCCACAGCACGGCGAACTGGCCGGTCTCGCACATCAAAACCTTGTCGCTGGGGGCGAACACGTTGACCATCGCCGCTTCCCAGGCGCCGGTGCCAGACGAGGGGAAGATGATCACGGGCTGCTTGGTGCGGAACACCCGCTGCATCGAGGCGAGGACCGCAAAACCGAGCTCGGCGAACTCCGGACCGCGATGGTCCAGCGTCGGCATGTCCATCGCCCGCAGCACGCGGTCGGGCACGTTGGTCGGTCCTGGAATCTGGAGAAAATGCCTTCCAGTATGCACGGTCATAGGCGTCCTTCCCGGTCTAGCCTTGTTTTGATGGCCGCCGAATAGCACCATTTGACCGGCTTGTCCCCTCTCCAAAGGGCTCGTCCCATGCATAACGGGTGGACCTCCGCCGCCCCTATTCCGCCGGCACCACCTTGCCCGTGGGCAACCTGCCTTCCGCGTCCGTAAACGGCCGTTCCGGGTGCATCAGGAAGGCGGAGACGCCGCCGAGCAGCAGCAGGCCCATCGACATCAGGAACGGCAGGTACCAGTTACCGGTCGCATCGATCACGAAGCCCGCGACCAGCGGGGAAACGATGGCGGCAAAGGCCGAGCCGGTGTTCATGAGGCCCGACGCGGTCCCGGAATATTTCGGGGCGATGTCCATCGGGATCGACCACATCGGGCCGATCACGAGCTCAGCGCAGAAGAAGCCGGCCGACAGGCACAGCGCGACGATAGTGATGTCGTGGACGAACAGGATCGGAAACAGCGAGAGCAGCGCCCCCGTAAACCCTGTTACGGTGACGCTCAGCCGCGCCAGGCGGACATTGCCGGTGCGGTCGAGAATCTTGTCCGACAGCACGCCGCCGACGCTGTCGCCGACCACGCCGGCGAAGAAGACGCCGGAGGCGAACAGCGCCGAGTTCTTGATGTCGAGATTGTAGTTGTTCTTGAAGAATAGCGGCAGCCAGTTCAGGTACAGCCACAGGCACCAGCCGTAGCAGAAATAGGTCAGCGTCACCGGCCACATCCGCCCGAGCAGCGGCCCCCACGGCACGCGCGGCCGCTCGCCGGTCGGGCGCGGCGGCAGCGTCGCGAGTTCGGCCTCGGTGATCGAGGCGTGGTCGTTCGGCTCGTTGCGGAAGTACCAGACCCAGATCACGCCCCAGATCAGGCTGACGAAGCCGAGCACGACGAAGGCGCCGCGCCAGGTCAGCCACAGGATGAGCAGCGCCACCACCGGCGGCGTCACGGCATTGCCGAGCCGGGCGAAGGAATGGGTCAGGCCTTGCGCAAAACCACGGCGGTTGGCCGGGGTCCAGTATTGCATCGCGCGCGTCGCGGTCGGGAACGTCGCGCCCTCGCCGAAGCCGAGCGCGAAGCGCGCGACGAAGAGTGCGCCGAGACCATTGACGAAGCCGGTCATGATGGTGGCGGCGGCCCAGATCATGCCGCACCAGAACAGTGTCTTGCGCGGCCCGGAATGATCGCCGACCCAGCCGCCGATCACCTGGAACAAGAGATAGGGATAAGCGAAGGCGGAGAAGACGAGGCCGAGCTGGGTGTTGGAAAGCCCCAGCTCCTTCTGGATCTCGCTCGCGGCGGTGCCGATGTTCACCCGGTCGACATAGGTGATGAAGTACATCGCGCAGAGCATCGCCAGCACGACATGCGTGGCCTTGAACCGAATTTTCATCTCCACCCCTCCTGATCGCCTTTTGTGATTGTCAGCCCGCGTGTCCCCCGCGGTTTAAGTGCCGACCACTTTCAGGTGCGGCGAGGCATTGCCTTGCGGTCGCTGCTCCAGCAGCTTCATCGCGACGTCAACGCCGCCGGAGCGATGCGGCACGCCCGCGACCGATAACCCCATCTCGACGCCGGTGAGCGCGCCGAGCAGGGTCAGCGCATTGCATTCGCCGAGATGGCCGATGCGGAAGACCTTTCCGGCGACCTTCGACAGCCCCGAGCCGAGCGACATGTTGTAGTTCTCGAGCACGACTTTCCGGAACTGGTCGGCGTCATGGCCCGGCGGCATCAGCACCGCGGTGAGCACCGGCGAGAACTCGGCCGGCTCCTGGCAGAGCACTTCGAGCCCCCAATGATTGACGGCGGCACGCGTTGCGGCAGCCAGGCGCTGATGCCGCGCGAACACGTTGTCGAGCCCCTCCTCCAGCAGCATCGCGATCGCCTCGCGCAGGCCGTAGAGCAGGTTTGTCGCCGGCGTGTAGGGGAAGAAGCCGTTGGCGTTGGGCTTGAGCATCTCCTCCCAGTCGAAATAGGAGCGCGGCATCTTGTTGGTCTTCGCAGCCGCGCGGGCCTTCTCCGAGATCGCGTTGAAGCCGAGGCCGGGCGGCAGCATGAAGCCCTTCTGCGAGCAGCTGACGCTGACATCGACCTTCCACTCGTCGTGGCGGTAGTCGACCGAGCCGAGCGAGGAGATGGTGTCGACCATCAGCAGCGCCGGATGGCCGGTGCGGTCGATCGCGGCGCGGATCTCGGCGATGCGGCTGGTCGCGCCGGTCGAGGTCTCGTTGTGGACGACCATGACGGCCTTGATCGCGCGGGCCTCGTCCTCGGTGAGCCTGGCCTCGATCACGGCGGGGTCGGCGCCGCGGCGCCAGTCGCCGGGCACGAAATCGACCTCGATGCCGAACCGGCCCGCCATCTGCCGCCAAAGGGTGGCGAAATGGCCGGTCTCCACCATCAGCACCTTGTCGCCCGGCGACAGCGTGTTGACGATCGCGGCCTCCCAGGCGCCTGTCCCTGAGGACGGGAAGATGATGACCGGACCCTTGGTCTGGAAGATCTTCTGGCTGCCTTCGAGCACGGTGCGGCCGAGCGCACCGAATTCGGCGCTGCGGTGGTCGATGACAGGCATGTCCATGGCGCGCAGGACGCGCTCGGGGACCGGGCTCGGGCCTGGAATCTGAAGGAAATGGCGTCCCTGGTGCATGAAAACCTCCCTGTCGGCGGATTCTGGCCGGCTCTGCAGACTATTTTGCATTCATTTTTTGTCCTTTCAATCGAAATTTGGTATTCGATTGTGGACGTCGACGCGACCAAACGGGCAAACTATTGTGCTGCAAATGAAATCCGCGATTCCCGACACGGGGGTTCCGATCACCCCGCCCGCCGCAAATGGCGGCGACCGCGAGACAGCCTCGCTCCATGGCGAGATCCTGCTGCGGCTGCGCGACTACGTGGTCGAAGGCAACATTCCCGACGGCGCCCGCGTTCCCGAGCGCCAGCTCTGCGAGATGTTCGGCATCTCCCGCACGCCACTGCGCGAGGCTTTAAAGGTACTCGCCGCCGAAGGCCTGATCGAGCTGCTGCCGAACCGCGGCGCGCGAGTGCGCCAGCTCAGCCAGCGCGACCTCGAAGAGCTGTTCGACGTCATGGCCGGACTGGAAAGCCTCGCCGGACGCCTCGCTTGCGAGGCGATTACCGATGAGGAAATCACCGCGATCGAGCAACTGCATTACGAGATGTACGGCCATTATCTGCACCGCGACATGCACGGCTATTTCCAGACCAATCAGCGCATCCACGAGAGCATCGTCGCGGCCGCGCGCAACGAGACGCTGAAGACCGCCTACGCCAACTTCGCCGGCAGGATCCGCCGCGTCCGCTACTCTGCCAATTTCGCCCGCAAGCGGCAGCGCTGGGCGGAGGCGATGCGCGAGCACGAGGCCATCCTCGACGCGCTGCGCCGCCGCGCCGGCAGCGAGCTGAGTGACATCCTGTTCCAGCACTTGCGCAACAAGCGGACGGCCGCGATCGAGCACCTGACCGAGCCCCAGGAAGAGGCGCCGGCCGCCCCTTGAGGGGCGCTCGGCTTGCTCGTTTTGAATTCATAATATAATCGGTCGGAAACGATAATGAATAACCCAGCAGGGCCGAGCCCGCTGGGTCAGTCCGGGATCAGGGATGACAAACGCCTCCTCGCTCGAACGGCGCCTGCGCGCGGAAATGACCGGCGACGTCCTGTTCGACGGTTTTAGCCGCGGCCGCTACGCCACCGACGCCTCGTTCTACCAGATCATGCCCGCGGGCGTGGTGGTGCCCAGGACCATGGACGAGGCCCTGCGGGCGCTGGCGATCGCGCGTGACGAGGGGCTGAAGGTCACCCCGCGCGGCGGCGGCACCTCGCAATGCGGCCAGACCGTCAATGACGGGCTCGTGGTCGATCTCTCGAAGCATCTCAACAAGATCCTGTCGCTCGACGTCGAGGGCCGCACCTGCGTGGTCGAGCCCGGCATCGTGCTCGACGACCTCAACCGCCAGCTCAAAAAACACGGCCTGTGGTTTCCGGTCGACGTCTCCACCGCCTCACGCGCAACCATCGGCGGCATGGCCGGCAACAATTCCTGCGGCGGCCGGAGCCTGCGTTACGGCACCATGCGCGACAACACGCTGTCGATGGAGGCTTCGCTTGCCGACGGTATGGTGAGCCGGTTCGGCGAGGTCTCGCGCGATCTCTCGGACAGCGACGCCGGCGAGACCGTGCGCGCCTTGTTCCGCGACATGCTTGATCTCGGCACGCGCGAGGCCGACGAGATCGCCGCGCGCTTTCCCAAAGTGCAGCGCCGCGTCGGCGGCTACAATCTCGATGCGCTCACCCCGCGCAACGCGCGCAACAACATGGCGCATCTGCTGGTCGGCTCGGAAGGCACCCTCGCCTTCACCACCAAGGTCGAGCTGAAGCTGTGGCCCGTCATCCGCAACAAGGCGCTGGGCGTCTGTCATTTCGGCAGTTTTTACGAGGCGATGGATGCGGCCCAGCATCTGGTCAAGTTGAAACCGATCGCGGTCGAGCTGGTCGACCGCACCATGCTCGCGCTCGGCCGCGACATCGCGATGTTCCGCCCGATCATCTCGGCTGCGATCAAGGGCGATCCGGACGCTGTGCTGGTGGTCGAGTTCGCTGAAGAGGATCAGGCCGACAATCTGGTGCGCCTCAAGCAGCTCAACGAGCTGATGGGCGATCTCGGCTTTGGCTGGACTAACGATACCCGCAAGTGGGGCGGCGTGGTCGAGATCACCGAGCCTGCGCTGCAAAGCGGCATCGCCGATTTCCGCGCCGCCGGCCTCAACGTCATGATGTCGATGAAGCAGGAGGGCAAGCCGGTCTCCTTCGTCGAGGACTGCGCCGTGCCGCTGCCGCACCTCGCCGACTACACGGCGCGGCTGGGCGAAGTGTTCGCGAAGCACGGCACCAGCGGCACGATGTACGCGCACGCCTCCGAGGGCTGCCTGCATGTGCGCCCCGTGCTGAATCTGAAGCTGGAGAAGGACGTCAAGGCGATGCGCGCCATCGCCGAAGAGGCTTTCGAGCTGGTGCGCGAATACAAGGGCTCGCATTCCGGCGAGCATGGCGACGGCCTGGTTCGCTCCGAATTCCACGAGGCGATGTTCGGCGAGCGTCTCGTTGCCGACTTCCGCGAGGTGAAGCATCGCTTCGATCCCGACGGCACGCTCAATCCCGGCAAGATCGTCGACGCCCCGAAGATGGACGACCGCTCGCTGTTCCGCTTCAAGCCGGACTATCGCGTCGCGGATCTCAAGACGAAGCTCGACTGGTCGGCCTATCCCGGCGCTGGCGGCGGTTTCCAGGGCGCGGTCGAGATGTGCAACAACAACGGCGCCTGCCGCAAGATCGAGGGCGGCGTGATGTGCCCGTCCTATCGCGCCACGCGCAACGAGAAGGACGTCACGCGCGGGCGTGCCAATACGCTGCGGCTCGCGATCTCCGGCCAGCTCGGCCCCGACGCGCTGTCCTCCGACGAGATGATGGAAACGCTCAAACTCTGCGTCTCCTGCAAGGCCTGCCGCCACGAATGCCCGACCGGCGTCGACATGGCCAAGATGAAGATCGAGGTGCTGGCCGCGCGCGCCGCCAGCCACGGTCTGACGCTGCGCGATCGGCTGGTCGGATATCTCCCGCGCTATGCCGGCCTCGCCTCGCGCTTCGCACCGCTGGCGAATTTGCGCAACCATAGCCCGCTGCTGCGAAAACTGTTCGAGCGCTTTGCCGGCATCAGCGCGCGCCGCGCCCTGCCCGCCTTCCGCAGCGACGTGTTCGTGCCGCCAGCCAACAGCGTCGGCCCGGAAACCGGCCGCGAGGTCGTCCTTTTCGCCGATACCTTCAATCGCATCTATGAGCGCGAGAACCTCGAAGCCGCGCTGCGCGTACTCGCGGCTGGCGGCTATCGCGTCCACATACCAAAACCCGCGAGCGGCAGCCGCCCGCTCTGCTGCGGCCGCACCTTCCTCTCCGCCGGCCTCGTCGATGAAGCCAGGTCCGAGCTCGACCGTCTCGTCGCTGCGTTGGCGCCCTTTGCCGCACGCGGCGTGCCGATCGTCGGCCTCGAGCCGAGCTGCCTGCTCACGCTGCGCGACGAGCTCGCCTCGCTGCGCAAGGACAACGACGCCAAGGCCGTCGGCGCCCATGCCCTCACCTTCGAGGAGTTCCTGGTGCGCGAGGCCGAAGCCGGCCGGCTGCAACTCCCGCTCGGCACCGTCGCCGACAAGGCCGTGGTGCACGGCCATTGCCACCAAAAATCCTTCGGCGCCTTTAAGCCGGTCGAGCAGGTGCTGCGCCTCGTCCCCGGCCTCAAGGTTGAGACAATCGAGTCGAGCTGCTGCGGCATGGCCGGCGCGTTCGGCTATGGCGCCGACACCTATGATGCCTCGATCGAGATGGCCGAGCTGTCGCTGCTGCCCGCGGTGCGCCGCGCCGACCAGACCACGCTGGTCGTCGCCGACGGCACCTCCTGCCGGCACCAGATCCATGACGGCGCCCAGCGCGAGGCGCTTCATGTCGCCCGCGTGCTGGCGATGAGCCTTGATCGCGCCAAGTCCGATGCCAAGACCAATTCCTCAACCAACCCTGCTGCAAAGGAAACCAGCCATGGCTGACCTCACGCTCGACACCGCCCGAAAGATTCTCGACGCCGCCTTCGCAAAATCCATCGAGCTGAAGCTGAAGCCGCTGGTCGTCACCATCCTGGACGCGCGCGGCGTGCTCAAGATCGCAGCCGCGCAGGACGGCACCAGCCTGATGCGCGCCGAGATCGCGCATGGCAAGGCCTATGGCGCACTCGCCATGGGCATGGGCTCGCGCGCGCTGTTCCAGCGTGCCCAGGAGCAGGCCTATTTCATCGACGCCGTGAACACGATTGCGAAGGGCGCGCTGGTGCCGGTCCCCGGCGGCGTGCTGATCATGGACGGCACGACGCTGCTTGGCGCGGTGGGCGTGTCCGGCGACACCTCCGACAATGACGAAGCCTGCGCGGTCGCGGGCATCCAGGCGGCGGGCCTGAAGGCCAACGCGGGCTGACGGTCTCTCCCGTAGCCCGGATGGAGCGAAGCGAAATCCGGGAGCGTCGCGGACGCAGACCCCGGCATCGCTTCGCTCACCCGGGCTACAAGATCGTGCGTTGCCCGACGGGCAAAACACCCCAGCCCTCGGTCAACCGCCCGCCGTCAAAATATTCGCCTTTACAGAATTTCTGATTTATCGCATTCTCCGCCCTATCCTGATCCAGGACAAGGGGCGGTCGTACGTCGTCACGAACCGTGGATCGGGCTGCGGTGGACGCGAGCGGTGCCGATGCGGAGGAGAGCGTGCAGGGCGGGATGAACCCCGTGAGCGCGCCGGCTTCCGCACACGACGGACGGCACCGAATGCGTACGGCGAAACCGTGTGGTCCTGGCCGTCGTTGCTACGGTCAAGCCTCTGCGAATGCGGCGTTGCTTCAACCGGGGCGGCGTCCCGCGAATTTCGCGGAGGTGACGGAGGCAAGCAGGAATTCGTCTCCGGGGAGAGCGCGCATAAGCCGTTAGACCACTGCGCAGGGAAGGCCGGATGTTCGGCTGCCCTGTATCGCTCCTGTGCGTTGCGTGTGCATCATTCTTGCACGGGAGTTCTGCGGGTGCCAGCCGGCACCCGGCCTTCCCTGCGCCCTGTCTTTCGAGAGGGCGTGATGAAGAGAGCAAAACTCGGGCGGATCACGCCGCGAGAGTGTGAAGGCGTGTCTGCTGTTTGAGATGTGAATTGGAGGGCGACGGCCTGGCGCCCTGCTCCGTCATTGCGAGCGCAGCGAAGCAATCCAGACTGCCGCCGGGGAAAGACTCTGGATTGCTTCGCTGCGCTCGCAATGACGAGAAGCTGTCGATAGCACCGCACTCTCGTGCCGCCCCTCTACCTCCCCGTCCACACCGGCTTGCGCTTCTCCCCGAACGCCTTCAGCCCCTCCTTCGCGTCCTCGGTCATGGCGAGCAGCGCGATCTGGCTTTCGGTGTAGGCGATGCTCTCGTCGAACGACATCGAGGCGATGGCGCGCATGGCGTATTTGCCGCGGCGGATCGCGGTCGGTGATTTGTCGACGATGCGGCCGATCAGCCAGTCGACCTTGGCATCGAGCTCGGCGGTCGGCACGACATAGTTGAGCAGGCCCGCGGCTTGCGCGGCCTTGGCGTCGAACGGCTCGCCGGTCAGCGCCCATTCATTGACGAGGCGCGGCGGCGCGATCGACTGCAGCAGGCTCAGCACCTGCATCGGGAACACGCCGACCTTCACCTCCGGCAGGCCGAAGATGACGTGATCGGCCGCAACCGCCATATCGGTCATGCAGAGCAGGCCCATGCCGCCGGCCATGCAGACGCCGCCGACCCGCGCAATCGCCGGCTTGGTGGCATTCTGTGACAAACGTAACAGATCGGCATAGTCGACATTTGGTTTGGAATGATCCATCGCGAACGCCGCACCGGAATTCTGCAAGTCGGCGCCCGCGCAGAACGCCTTGTCGCCCGCGCCCGTCAGCACGATGACGCGGACGTCCTTGTCGTCATGCGCGTCGCGATAGCCTTTGGTGATGCCGGCGATGACGTCTCCGTTCAACGCGTTGCGTTTCT
Organism: Bradyrhizobium sp. 18BD; assembly: GCF_054185225.1. Classification (NCBI taxonomy): domain Bacteria; kingdom Pseudomonadati; phylum Pseudomonadota; class Alphaproteobacteria; order Hyphomicrobiales; family Nitrobacteraceae; genus Bradyrhizobium; species Bradyrhizobium sp. 18BD. The sequence goes on from NZ_JAVAYL010000005.1 coordinate 149,193, forward strand.
CCGGCCGGTTGATGGTGATCCAGAACGCCTGCCCTCGCTTTTCGGTGATGACGCCTGTGGTGTCGGTCATGACGCGCTATCCTTGCTCCCGTTTGGCAGCCATTTGCGGCAGCTCGGGCGCAAGGCGCAAGCGCAATCTGTCACGAGCGCCGCTTTAGCGCCTCGACACAAACTTGCGAGGCTTCGAGGCGCGCACGGCTCAGGCCGCGGTCGCTTTCCTGATCCAGACCTTGTTGTCGTGGAACGCAGCGCCGCCGATCGGGGCAATGGTGTCCGCGCCCGTCAGCGTGTTGATGCCGCGGCCGCCGATATGATTCTTGTTGGGGTGAACGGACTCCGCGATCAGCACGCCGCGCCGCACGCCTGCGAACAGCGTGGCGACCAGCGCGGTCTCACCGCGGGTGTTGCCGAGCGTCACGGCATCACCGTCGGCAATGTCGAGCGCGGCCGCATCCAGCGGATGGATCATCACGCTCGCCTGGCCCTCGCGCGCCTGCGAGGACGGCGTCTCGTTGAAGGTGGTGTTGAGGAAACTCCGCGACGGGCTGGTCGCAAGCCGGAACGGATGGGCCTGATCGGTGTGCTCGATCACCGCCCAATGATCCGGCAGCGACGGCATCTTGTCGAAATCGCCCATGGTCCGGCCGAACGGCGGATGCGCCCAATCGGCCTTGAAATGGAACTTTTTGTCAGGATGAGCGAAGCCATCGAGATAATGCGAGGTGCGGAAGTCCGGCTGCAGGTCGCGCCAGATGTCGGCCTCGAGGCCGCCGATGTCCCCGTGGTCGCTGAGCTTCAGCGTCGCGTCGATCAATTCGCGCGGCGTCATCTCAAAGCCCTTGTGCCGCGCGCCGAGCCGCGGCGCCAGCGCCTGCAAGACCTGATGGTTCGAGCGGCATTCGCCGGGCGGGTCGATCAGCTTCGGCCCGACCGAGATGTGCTGGTGGCCGCCGCCGTAATAGAGATCGTCATGCTCCATGAACATGGTCGCCGGCAGCACGATATCGGCCATCAGCGCCGTCTCGGTCATGAACTGCTCGTGCACCGCGACGAACAGATCCTCGCGCGCAAACCCCTGACGCACCAGCGCCTGCTCAGGCGCGACCGTCATCGGATTGGTGTTCTGGATCAGCATCGCCTTGACCGGCCCCTTGCCGAGCAGGGCCTCGGCATTACCGGTGAGGATGCGGCCGATCTGCGACTGGTCGAGCGCGCGCGTGCTCGGATCGATCGCGTCGTGGCCCTCGATGATGGATTCGTTGAAGTGCCACAGCGCGTAATTGTTGAAGAAGGCGCCGCCGCCCTCGTACTGCCAGGCGCCGGTCACCGCGGGAATGCAGGTCGCGGCGTGCATCTGCGTCGCACCGTTGCGCGAGCGGGTGAAGCCATAGCCGAGGCGGATGAAGGTCCGCTTGGTCTCGCCGACCGCTTTCGCAAAGGCCTCGATCTCCGCCACCGGCACGCCGCAGATGGCGGACGCCCATTCCGGCGTGCGCGTTTTCAGATGCGCCTCGAGCTCGGCGGGACAATCGGTGTACTTGTCCATATAGGCGCGGTCGGCATAGCCGTCGCGGAACAGGACGTGCATCACGCCGCAGGCAAAGGCGCCGTCGGTGCCGGGCCGCAGGATGATCTTGATGTCAGCCTGCTTCATGGTCTCGTTGTCGTAGATGTCGACGGCCGCGATCCTGGCGCCGCGCTCCTTGCGGGCGCGCGCAGCGTGCGTCATCACGTTGACCTGGGTGTTGACGGGGTTGGTGCCCCAGATCACCACGAGATCGGACAGCGCCATCTCGCGCGGATCGACGCCGGCGATCTTGCCGGTGCCGATGGCAAAACCGATGCGCCCGACATTGGCGCAGATGGTCTGATAGAAGCGCGAATATTTTTTCACATGCGTGAGGCGGTTGAGGCCGTCGCGCATCACCAGACCCATCGTGCCGGCGTAGTAATAGGGCCAGATCGATTCCGCGCCGAACTCGCGCTCTGCCTCGTTGAAGCGCTGCGCAACCTCATCGAGCGCCTCGTCCCAGGTGATCCGTGCGAACTGGCCCGAGCCCTTCGGACCCGTTCGGCGCATCGGATACATCACCCGTTCGGGGTGATGGATGCGCTCGGCGTAACGAGCGACCTTGGCGCAGACGACGCCAGCCGTATAGGTCTGCTTTTTCGAACCGCGGACGCGGCCGATGCTGCGGCCTTCGACCACCTCGATGTCGAGCGCGCAGGCCGACGGGCAATCATGCGGACAGGTCGAATGGCGGATTTCGATCTTGGCGTGCTGGTTCATGGCCAAATTCGTAACACCAAAATACCGGGTAGCCGAGGGCATTTATCCGGCAATGCCCATGCGATTTGCTCAAACCGTACGCGCCTGCGGTGCCTGCCGCGCCTGCGAAACAAGGCGCGGCCACACCGGAAACCGCCCGATATTCCCTGCATCTTCGCCCTTGTGAGGCGTCGACAGTCCGCATCCCCTGCCGCTACAGTGCCGGCCAACAAGAACGACATCAGGGAGGTGGGCACGATGGCCCGAAGACTCATGCTGGCGCTGGCGGCCGGCCTGCTCGCTGCGTTCTCGGCCGCCCCCTCCTCCGCCCAGGATTACCCCAACCACGCCGTTCGGATCGTCGTCCCCTTTGGCGCCGGCGGGCCGGCCGATGTTGCGGCGCGGCTGATCGGCAACGTGCTCCAGGAGAGCTTCGGCCAGCCCTTCGTGATCGAGAACCGCACCGGCGCGGGCGGCGTCATCGGCACGGTCGAGGCGGCGAAGTCGCCCGCCGACGGCTACACGCTGCTGATGATGTCCAACACCCAGACCGCGAACGAATCGCTGCTGACGCCGGACAAGCGCAAATACGAGCTGATGCGTGACCTCGCGCCGATCGCGCCGGTGAACTATTCCGATCTCGTCATCGTGGTGAACCCGCAAGTTCCGGCAAAGTCGCTGCAGGAGTTCATCGCGCTCGCGAAATCGCAACCGGGCAAGCTGAACTACGCCTCCTCGGGCCAAGGCACGCCCTATCACATGGCCGGCGAGCTGTTCAAAGCCATGGCCGGCATCGATATCGTCCACGTCCCCTATCGCAACAGCGGCGAGGCGCGCAGCGGCGTGATCGGCGGACAGGTGCAGATGATGATCGATGCGGTGCCGGCGATGGCACCGAACATCGGCGAGAACCAGGTGCGCGCGCTCGCGACCACCGGCAAGCAACGCTCTGCCGTGCTGCCGAACGCGCCGACCGCCGGCGAGGCCGGTGTCCCCGGCTATGAGGCGACGATCTGGCTCGGCCTGATGGCGCCGGCCGGCACGCCAAAGCCTGTCATCGACAAGCTCAACGCCGCCGTCAACGCAATGGTGAAACGGTCGGACATCGTCAAACTCTGGACTGAACAGGGCGCCGTACCCATGTCAATGACACCGCAGGAGTTCGACAAGTTCCTGCGCGGCGACATCGAGAAATGGGCCGATGTCGTGAAGAAGTTCGACAAATCCTGAGGCCGCATCGGTCATGCCCACGATTCAATTCCAGCTCAATGGCGTCGCGACCGCCGTGGATGCCGATCCCGATCAAATGCTGCTCGACGTGCTGCGCGGCCGGCTCGGCGTTACGGGTCCGCATTTCGGCTGCGGCGCCGGTGAATGCGGGGCATGTCGCGTCATGGTCGACGGTCACGCGATGGCGTCCTGCGACATGTCGATGTGGTCGGTCGCGGACAAGGATGTCGTCACGGTGGAAGGCCTCGGCACGCCGGAGCAGCCGCATCCGCTGCAACGGGCCTTCATTGCCGAGCAGGCGATGCAATGCGGCTATTGCGTCCCGGGAATCCTGATCAGCGCCGCGGCATTGCTGAAGCGCAATCCGTCGCCGACGGAGGCCGACGTGAGAGCAGCGCTCGACCGCAATCTGTGCCGCTGCGGATCGCATAACCGCATGGTCCGCGCCGTGCTGCGCGCGGCTTCGGAGATGGCAACGTCATGAGCGCGCCGTCCCCTGCCCCGAAACTGCCGGTCAGCCTCGCTGCCAATCCAAGACTGTCGTCCTGGGTGGGCTTCACCGGTGAGGGCCGCGCGGCGATCTCGCCAGGCAAAGTCGAGATCGGCCAGGGCATCGTCACGGCGCTCGCGCAGATCGCCGCCGACGAGCTCGACGTGGATATTAGCCGGATCGAGATGATCCGAGCCTCGACGGCAACGAGCCCCAACGAAGGCGTTACCTCCGGCAGCCTGTCGATCCAGCAATCCGGCCGCGCACTGCGCCACGCCTGTGCTGAGGTGCGCCAGCGCTTCCTCGCTGCTGCATCGGAACGTCTCGGCGTGGATGTCGCGCTGCTCACGATCGAAGACGGCACCATCTCCGGTCCCGGCAATGTCAGGACCAGCTATTGGGAGCTGGCCGGTGATGTCTCGCTCGATCGCGAGGCCATCGCGGGCGTTGTCGCGAAGCGCGCCGTCGAGCGTACCGTCGCCGGACATTCGATCCAGCGTGTCGATATTCCCGACAAGGTGTTCGCGCGGCCACGCTTCATCCATGACCGCACCCTGCCGAACCTGTTGCACGGCCGTGTGCTCCGGCCGGACGTCTCGGGCGCCAGGCTGACCGCGCTCGACGAAACGGCTGCGCGAGGAGTTTCCGGTCTCGTCGCGATCGTCCGCGACAGCGGCTTTGCCGGCGTGGTCGCCGACAGCGAGGCCGCGGCCGAAGCCGCACTGAAAGCCTTGCGCAAGGGCGCGACATGGTCGGCCGGCGAGCCACTGCCTGACGAGGACGATCTCGCCGGTTTCCTGAAGAGCCAGCCGGTCGAGACGACTGTCATCGACACCAGAACGGCGGCATCGACGAAGAAAGCTGCGCGGACACTCCGCCGGCAATATGTCCGCCCCTACATCGCCCATGCCTCGATCGCACCGTCCTGCGCGATGGCGCTATGGGACGGCGATCGTGTCCATGTCTGGACCCACAGCCAGGGCGTCTATCTGCTGCGCGCCGATCTCGCGATCGTACTCAAGCTGCCGCCCGAGAGCATTGTCGTCGAACACATGGAAGGCGCCGGCTGCTACGGACACAATGCAGCCGATGACGTCGCGCTCGATGCAGTGCTGCTGGCGAAAGCTGCCGGCGGACGCCCGGTCCGGGTGCAGTGGTCGCGCCATGACGAGATGTCCCACACCCCGTTCGGCGCGGCCATGGCCATCGAGATCGAAGCTGATCTCGATGCGGACAACGAGATCATCGGCTGGCGCCATGCGATCTGGAGCAATGGCCATGCTGCGCGGCCCGGGCGTGCGGCGCAGCCGGCGCTGCTCGCGGCGTCCGAGATCGCAAATCCCTACCCGCGCATGATCTCGTCGAATCCACCGGCCGCCAATGGCGGCGGCGGCGACCGCAACTCCGTTCCGCTCTATAATCTCCCGGCCTGGACGATCACGAGCCACCGGCTGCTGACCATGCCGGTGCGCACCTCGGCGCTGCGGACCCTGGGCGCGCAAGGCAACGTGTTCGCGATCGAATCCCTGCTCGACGAGATCGCGGCCTTGCGCAGCGAGGACCCGATCCAATTCCGCCTGCGGCATCTGCGCGACGAGCGCGCCAGGGATGTCATCCGCGCCGCCGCCCGGCGCGCGCAGTGGAAGCCACGGAAGCAAGCCGGCGCCGGCTACGGCGTCGCTTTCGCCCGCTACAAGAATATGGGCGCCTATTGCGCCGCGATTGCCGAGATCGAGGGCGCAGACGACATCCGCGTCAAACGGCTGACGCTGGCGGTCGATGTCGGCGAGGCCATCAACCCGGACGGCGTCATCAACCAGATCGAGGGCGGCGCGATCCAGGCGACGAGCTGGGTGCTGAAGGAGCGCGTCCGCTTCGGCCGGACCCGCATCACGTCGACGTCCTGGACAGACTATCCGATCCTGACCTTCAGCGAGGTGCCGGCGGTGGATGTCGAGATCATCCAGCGGCCGGAGATCGAGCCGGTCGGCGCGGGCGAAGCCGCCCACGGTCCAGTGACGGCAGCGATCGCGAATGCGGTATATGATTGCCTCGGCGTCCGCGTGCGCGATTTGCCGATCACGCGGGACAAGATCATCGCAGCCATGGAGCTCGCATCGTGACCACAGTGACCATTTTGAGCGGCGGCGCGGCGCAGGGATTGGTGCATGGTCTCACCGAGGCCTTCAAGGCGCAGACCGGCTTCGGCATCGACGGTGAGTTCGGAGCGGTCGGCATCATGGCCGACAAGCTGCGCGCGAGCACGCCGGCCGATCTGGTGATCCTGACGCAGGCGCTGCTGGCGAAGCTTGCCGAGGAGAGACTCGTCCTCCCCTCCTCGATCGCGGATGTCGGCCGGGTCGAGACCGCGCTCGCGGTCCGCAACCGCGATCCCAAGGTGACGGTGAAGACCGAGGCCGACCTGCGCGAGGTGCTGCGTTCCGCAGACGCCATCTACGTCCCGGACACAAAAGCCTCGACGGCGGGACAGCACGTCGCAAAGGTGCTGGACCAACTCGGCATCGCCTATGAGGTCGCCTCGCGCCTCAAGATCTATCCGAACGGTGCGACCGCCATGCGGGAGCTTGCGAACTCGACCGCGACGCGGCCGATCGGGTGCACCCAGGCGACCGAGATCATCGCGACTGACGGCATCGCGCTCTCAGGCTCGCTGCCACCGGGCTGCGAGCTGGTGACGATGTACACGGCGGGCGTCGCTGCGCGGGCCACGCATCCGACGGAGGCCGCCGCGCTGGTCGCGCTGCTGACCGGCGCAGATCACAGAGAGCTGCGCCAGCGCGTGGGCTTCGCCGGCTAAGCGCCGGCGATCATCCTATTTGTGCAGCTGGGTCAGACCGGTCGGCGGACCATCGACGGCGGTCCAGCCACCATCGACGAACATCGTGCTGCCGCTGACATAGCTCGCGGCGTCCGAGGCCAGATAGGCGACCGCGGTGGCGACCTCGTCGGCGCTGCTCCAGCGGTTGAACACGGTGTGGCCGGCGTAGAGATTGTAGATGTCCGGACGCTGCTTGAACGGGCCGGTCAGCGCGGTCTCGGCGATGCTCGGGGCGATCGCATTGACGCGCACGCCGGCGTGGCCGACCTCGGAGGCGAAGCCCTTCACCAGAAGGCCGATCGCCGCCTTGGTCGAACCGTAGACGCCGAGGCCCGGCTCGATGGTTACCGCGCGCACGGAGGAGCAGGCGATGATGCTGCCGCCCTTCTGCGCGACCATGATGCGGCCGACGGCCTGGAAGAACCAGACTGTGCCCTTGACGTTGAGGTTGAGGACGCGGTCGAGATCCTCCTCGGTGTAGTCGAGGATCGTCTTGCGGATGTTGAGGCCGGGCGTCGTCACGGCAATATCGAGCCGCGAGAACTTCTGCATCACGGTTTTCGCCAGCGCATTGACGTCGGCAGTGCTCGCAGCGTCGCAGCTAGCCGCTTCCGCCCAACCGCCCTTGTCGCGGATGCCGGTAGCCGTCGCTTCCGCCGCATCAAGCGCGCGATCGGCGCAGACGACGCGGGCCCCTAACCCGGCCAGCGCCTCGGCGGACGACTTGCCGATGCCCGAGGCGGCGCCGAGCACCACGGCCGTCTTGCCGGTGAGATCGAAGAGCTTGCGATAGTCGGTCACGGACGGATTCTCCCTGTATTGCTGCTATCCCTTGTAGTCCATCAGCAGGCGGGGCAGCCACAGCGAGAACGCGGGGACGTAGGTCACGAACATCAGAGCTGCGATCAGCGCGGCATAGAACGGCAGGATGGTGCGCATCACCGCCCCCACCGAGATGCCGCCAATGGCACAGCCCACGAACTGCGTCGTTCCGACCGGCGGGGTGTTCAGACCGAGCGCGCAGTTGATCAGCATCAGCATGCCGAACTGCACGGGGTCCATGCCCGCCTTCATCGCGATCGGCAGGAAGATCGGCGTGCAGATCAGGATGGTCGCGGCCATGTCCATGAACGTGCCGAGCACGAACAGGATGATGTTGATGAGCAGGAAGATCATCCAGGGCTGCGTGGACACCTTGCTCATCAAATCGCCGGCGAAGTCGGCGACTTCATACAGTCCCATCAAATACTGGAACATCGTAGAGACGCCGATCAGCAGCAGCACCACGCCCGTCGTCTTCACCGCTTTCGCCGCGGCCCGCAGGAAGTTCGGCAGGGTCATAGTGCGGTAGATGAAGAACGTCAGCAGGATCGTGTAGGTGACCGCGACGGCTGCGGATTCGGTTGCCGTGAAGACGCCGGACAGGATGCCCGCCAGGATGATGCCGACGATCAGAAGGCCGGGAACAGCAGCGGCGAACGAGCGGAACACCTCCGCCCAGCCGGGGAACTTGCCGGCTGGATAACCACGCTTCACTGCGACCGCGTAAGCGGCGACCAGCATGCACACCATCAGGACCAGCGCCGGCAGGAGACCGGCGGCGATCAGCGCGCCGATCGAGACCTTGCCGCCGGCAGCGAGCGCATAGATGATCATGTTGTGGCTGGTCGGCATCAAGGCTCCGACCAGCGAGGCATGGGTGGTGACGTTGACGGCGTAGTCGGTGTCGAACCCTTCCTTTTTCATCATCGGGATCATCACTGCGCCCATCGCCGACACGTCGGCCACGGGCGAGCCGGAGACGCCGCCGAACAGCGTGCAGGCGACCACATTCGACATGCCGAGCCCGCCGCGGATGTGCCCGACGAGATTCTTGGCGAGCTGCACGATCTTGTCGGCAACACCGCCATGCAGCATCAGCTCACCGCTGAAGACGAAGAACGGAATGGCGAGGAACGAGAAGATGTTCATCCCCGACATCATCTGCTGGAAGATGACGGCGACCGGCAGGCCTTCGTAGAGGATGGTGCAGATGGCCGACAGGCCGATCGCGAAGGCGACGGGGACGCCGAGAACGAGGAAGCCGAAGAACGTGGCGCCGAGGATGATCAGTTCCATGAGGGGACGACCTCTTCGCCGCGCAGGAGAGCAATGATGTGCTCGATTGAAAAGGAGACGATCAGGACGCCGGAAGCGATCAGCGGCACATAGCGGATCACCTCGGGCAGGCCGAGATTGGGGATTTTTACGATTCCGACCGAGGCGCCGAGGATCCAGCCGTTGTAGGCCATCGCAACGCCGAACACGGCGACCAGAACGTGGATCACGATCTCGATTTTCTCACGCACGTGATCCGGCAGCATCACCAGCAGACTGTCCATGCCGATGTGTCCGGCATCGCGCACGCCGACGGCGGCGCCGATCAGCGTGACGTAGAGAATCAGGACCAGAGCAAGGTTTTCCGTCCAGGTCGGGCTGGAGTTGAGCACGTAACGTCCGAACACCTGGTAGAACACGATGGTGACGATGACGAGCAGACCGGTCACGGACAGATACATGCCCAGCCGAGCGATGGGAGCATTGATCCGCGACAGCAGGCCGGTGGACGGGCGTCCGGCGACCTCCTGCTCGTGGCTTGCAACATGTGGGTCTGTCATCGGCGTCTCCTTGCGAGGGTCCGGCGTCGCCTCACGGCGACACCGGACGCGGCGCGATGGTTTTACTTCGTGTCCTGGATGCGCTTGACGAGGCCCTTCAGCTTCTCGTCACCGGCGAACTTGTCGTAGACCGGCTTCATCGCATCGACGAACTCCTGCTTGTTGGCGATCGTGATGACCTGAACGCCGGCCGCCTCGACGGTCTTGCGGGAGGCCTGCTCACGCTCGTCCCAGAGCTTGCGCATGACGGGCACCGATTCCTTGGCCGCCTTGCGGACCATCGCCTGATCTTCCTTGCTCAGCGTGTCCCAGACCTTTTTGGACATCACGAGAACTTCGGGCGCCAGGGAGTGTTCAGTGACATTATAGAACTTGGCCGCCTCGAAATGGCGCGAGGATTCATAAGAAGGCCAGTTGTTCTCGGCAGCGTCCACTAGGCCGGTCTTGAGCGCGGTGTAGACCTCGCCATACGGCATCGGCGTCGGATTGGCGCCGAGGCTCTGGATCATGCCGACCCAGAGGTCGGACTGCTGGACGCGGATCTTGAGGCCCTTGAGGTCGGCGAGCGACTTCACCGGTGCCTTGACGGTGTAGATGGACCGGGCGCCGCTGTCGTAATAGGCAAGGCCGACCAGGCCCGCGGGCTCCATGGCCGCCAGGATCTCGTCGCCGATCGGGCCGTCAAGGACGGTGCGCATGTGCTGCGTGTCGCGGAAGACGAAGGGCAGACACAGCGCGATGGTCTCGGGCACGAAGTTGTTGAGGGGCGATGCGTTGATCCGCATCATGTCGAGCGCGCCGATCTTGAGCTGCTCGATGGTGTCCTTCTCAGAGCCCAGGGCGCCGTTCGGAAACACCTTCACGCCGAGCTTGCCACCGCTCGCGGTGGCGAGCTGCTTGCCCATGAACTTGACGGCTTCGACTGTCGGATAATCGGCGGGGTGGATGTCGGCGGAGCGGAGATCGCGTGCAGTCGCGAAAGGCGCTGAGACCGCCAGTGCAGCGGCTGCGATGATACCGATCAGTGTCTTCATCTGGGCTTTCCTCCTGAGTTGATTATGTCGTCATTGGGCAGATGCTGCCGGCCGCCTTGGGTCGCTCCACTTCAGGTGTGAAGTCAAGCGTCACAACCGCACCACCTTGGTAGGATTGCGCGGCCGAGTCGAGCGGATTTGGCTGGTTGATGACAGAGCGCGGGTCGATGCCGTGCCGGGGCGGCAAGTGCCGATCCCCTGCAATCCCGCCTCGCCGTCGGCCGGCGCCGGACGCGAGATAACGATGCTCGTCGTATCCATGGTCGTTCCTCATTCATTTGGGCTCGACCGCTATTGGCTGCGGCTTGGAGGTTCGGGCGAGACAGTCGCCTTACCCCCGGTGCGATGCGCGCTTTTTCAGCGCGATTTCGCCAGTGTCGTCCGTAGGGCGGGCGGCATTTTGAGTCCAAGCCAAATCCGGCATCGATCAATGCTGGAGTTGCATCGATCGATCAGGCGGCGCTGCGGGACGGCACGCGGCGGACAGCACCGATTTTCCGAAGGCATCCGCACCGGCGCGTGACTTGACCTCGCAGGTCGGGGCCCCTCAAGATGCGCCGAAACAGAACGGACCATCGCGAGGACATGCCCCATGCCGCGGAAGCTGATCGATATTTCCGTGCCGCTCCGAAACGACGTGACGGCCGATCCGCCGGGCAATCACCCGACGATCCAGTATATCGATCACCAGCAGGGCCTGCCGCGGATGCTGCAGTTTTTCGACGGCCTCAAGGCGCAGGATTTGCCTGACGGACAAGGCTGGGCCGTCGAGCAGGTCTCACTGTCGACCCACAACGGCACGCATCTGGACGCGCCTTGGCACTTCCACCCGACCATGAACCGCGGCGAGCGGTCATGGACCATCGATGAGGTGCCGCTGGAATGGTGCTTTCAACCCGGTGTGAAGCTCGACTTCCGGCACCTGCCTGATGGCTACGTGGTGACGGCCGCCGATGTCGAAAAGGAACTCAAACGCATCGGGCATACACTGTCTGCGCTCGAGATCGTCGTCGTCAACACCAGCGCCGGCGCAAAATTCGGCCAGGCCGATTACGTCAACTCCGGCTGCGGCATGGGCTATGAAGCCACCATGTACCTGCTCGAACGCGGCGTGCGGCTGACCGGCACCGACGGCTGGAGCTGGGACGCGCCGTTCGTCTACACAGCACAGAAATACGCAGAAACGAAAGACGCCGGCCTGATCTGGGAAGGCCACAAGGCGGGACGGCACATCGGCTATTGCCATCTCGAGAAGCTGCACAATCTCGACAAGCTGCCCTCGACCGGGTTCACGGTCTCATGCTTCCCGGTGAAGATCGAGCGCGCCTCCGCGGGCTGGACCCGCGCGGTCGCCATCATCGACAATTAGATCGAGGTCGTCACTCGCCGTCGAGACCACTCTCGGCGAGCTCGCGCAGCGCGTCGATATCGAGCACGACGATGGCGCCATGCTCGAGCCGAACCCAGTTGCGCCCGGCCCAGGCGCGCAATTGCTTGTTGATGCTCTCGCGCGTCATCCCCACCATCTCGCTGATCTCCTGCTGCGTGATGGCGAGCATGCCGCTACCGGAGTCGAGCTTGCGCTCTTCGGTCAGCCCGAGCAGCGCGCTTGCGAGCCGGCCCGGCAGATTCTGCAGGATCACCTGCTCGACCTGCTGGCTGGTCCAGCGCAGGCGCGCGCAGAGCAGCTCGATGAATTTCATCGCCAGGGCCGGCTGACTCTTCACGAACGGAAGGAAGTCCCGGCGGTCGATGATGTAGAGCTCGCAATTGGTGTTGGCGGTCGCATCCGCCGAACGCGGCGCACCGTCGAGAACCGCGATCTCGCCAAAGATTTCTCCGGGACCGATCAGATTGAGAATGGCATTCCGGCCATCCGGCGACGAAGAGGAAATCTTGACTGTCCCCGCGATGACCGCGAACAGATTGTTGCCGGGATCACCCTTGGCGGCGATCGTCGCACCACGCTTCACCGTGGTGTGCTTGGCATAGCGGCAAAGCTGGTCGAGCGCCTCCGGCTCCAGATCCGCGAAGATCGGGTGCTTGCGCAGGACCGATAATTTATTGCCCGCCGATTGTCGGGGGTCGCCGGTCTTGTCCTGAGGCACGCCGCGGGGCTCCTAAGACTGCGAGGCACTGGAGTTCCTGCGTAGTCAACGTTATCAGGCTTTTCAACCGGAAAGCATGTGCACGATTTGAGCCAAATACGGCGAAAATGCCGCGGCGGGACGCGAAGGCAGCATCCGAAGGATGAACCATGGCGCCCCGGTCGATGCAGAGTTGCACGTATGCACGTCGCATTGCGTTGAGGCGCTGCCGAACAGGCACGAAAGCCTCCACCTCAGACGCTGGAAAACGCGATTGTGATCTCAGGAGCTTCGGCGCCTGGCGTCCGAATCGAGGGGCCTGCTGGTCTGCCGGTCCGCCCACGCCAGCGCCCCGGCGAATGCGACAAAGATCGCCACGACGATAACAGCCACCAGCAGTGCGTCAGTCGGCATGATGCCCTCCCCGATTTGTTTGGGGGATTATTGGCGGCGCACGGCCAACGTCATTGATCGGGATCAAAAATGGGAGGGGCAGGACCAGGCTTCAGGCCGCGGCCAAAGCCTCGACCTTCGCCGGATCGAGCAGGCTGACGCCGCCATGAATGATCTCGATCACCGCGTGGCGCTCCAGCTTGGTGAAGGTGCGGCTGACGGTTTCGATGGTGAGGCCAAGATAGTCGGCGATGTCCTGGCGGCTCATCGGCAGCGGAACCGTATCCGATGAGCCCTTGAGCGAGACCAGCCGCTCGCGCCAGCCCAGCAGGAAGGTCGCGACCTTCTCGTCCGCCGAGCGGCGGCCGAGCAGGACCATGTGGTCACGCGCCTGGCTCAACTCGCGAATCGCCAGCTCGTTGATTCGCCTGAGCAGATGCGGCCGGTCCTCGATGAAACGGCCGAAGGGCGCCTTTGCGAACTGGCACACGGTGACGCTGCCGATCGCATCGGCTGAGAAATTGTGGCGGCCGGAAATATTCATCCCCAGGAAATCACCCGGCAATGCGAAGCCGACGATCTGCCGCCGTCCATCGGGCAGCAGCTTGTAGAGCCGCATGACGCCTTCGAGGAGGTTGTAGAACGAGGTCGTGATGTCCTCCTCGGAGAACACGGTCTCGCCCCCGTCGAAATGGACTCGGCGGCCCAGATGCTCGAATTCCCTGAGTTCGGCCGAGTCCAGCGACGCACACACCGCGAAGTCGCGGACCGCACAATCGCTACAGAAATGCCCGCTCGGCTCGATCGTCACCACGGAAGCCTTCATCCACCGCTCCAAGCGCCGGCTGCCCCGCATCGGGCTTGGTCCACCGCGCTGGCTGCATTTTACTGCACTGCGCCAAACCCAATTGACCCAGATCAATTTTGGCGGACATCCCCGCCTTATTCTCATTCCAGAGTTCGAGGGGATCGCCTTCCATGCTGCAAACCGCGCTGCGCCACGGCCTGATTGGGCTGCTCCTGATCACGCCTGCGCTGGCGGCCCCGACCGCCGAACAGCGCGGCAAGGCCTTTGCGCGGGCCAATTGCGCCCGGTGCCATGCAATCGATCGGGTCTCGAAGAGCCCGCTCGGGATCGCGCCACCGCTGCGCACGCTGCACCAGCGTTATCCGATCGAGGCCCTGCAGGAGGCGCTGGCCGAAGGTATCTCGACCGGCCATCCCGACATGCCCGCCTTCGAGCTCACCCCGAGCCAGATCCACGACCTGCTGTCCTACCTGAAGACGCTGGAATAGCGGGCCTCAGACCGCCTGCACCGTCCAGCCGATCAGCTCCTTGGCGATGCGAGCGAAGGCCGCGTCGAACGCCGCGACCGCGGCGGCCGGTTCGACCTTGTCGAGCTTCTCGCTGGTCTCGACGAGGCGGGACGCAACCACCTTGCCGTTCTTGTCGACGATCCGCGCCGACAGACCGATCTCGACCCGCGTCTCGCCCTCGGTGGCGATCCGGAAGCGCCTGATGTCGATCAGGAGCTGGTAGTCCGCCTGGCCGAGATCGCTCGTGCGCAAGGGTGCATGGGCGATGTCGTAATTCTCAAAACTGTCGATCAGGCGTGCCTGCACTAGCTTGGGAATGCTGTCGGCCCAGAGGAATTCGGCGAAACCCGGATCATCGCCAACGGGCGAAAACAGCATGCGCTGGGTCTGGAGCATCGCAACCGCAGTCGGCTCGGGAATCGCCAATGACGCCGAGAGCGTCCTGCCGGCCGGCCCGAGGTTCTGAGGCGTGCGCAGGTCATAGGTGATTTTCTGCGCGGGCGTACCGCCCCCGGTCATCTTCTCGAGGCCCGCCAAAATGCCATCGATCTTGCCGGTGTTGCGCGCCAGCCCGTCGGAGAACGTCTTCAGATTCGCCATGGTGTCCTTCAGCGGACCGGAATTGTCCTCCAGCACGCTGTCGACCCGCCGCAGCGCATCGCGCGCCGCCTGCGTCATGCTCTGGCCTGCACCGGCCTCGGCGATCAAGGTCAGCGGCTCTCCGGATTTGGCGACGATCATGCCGCCCTCCAGCGTCACCACGGGCACGCCAGTCAGCCCCTGGAAATCGAGCCCGACCTTGGTGTCGGTGCGCACCGGCGTCGTGGCGGCAACCGAGATCGTCGCATTGACGAAGCGCGGATTGTCCGGCGCAAGACCAAGCTGCGTGACCTCACCGACCCGGATGCCGTTGAACAGCACGCCGGCGCCAACCAGCAAGCCCGGCACGGGTCCCTGGAATTGCACACGGTAATTCGTGCGCGGCCCGATGCCGCCGGTGTTGTTCAGCCAATAGACAAAGCCGAACACCGCGACAATCGCGGCCAGCACAAAGCTGCCGATCAGCACGTAGGGAGCGCGGGTTTCCATGTCTTATCTCATTTCGTGTTGCAGCATCTGCGAGCGCTTGCCGTGGAAATAAGCGCGCACCCAGGGATGCACGGATTGCAGCAGTTCGCGCATCGGGCCGATTGCGACGATCCTGCCGTCGGCGAGCGCAGCGACGCGGTCGCAGACCGTGGTGAGGCTCGCCAGATCGTGGGTCACCATGAACACGGTGAGCCCCAGGGTCTTTTGCAGCGTCCCGATTAGGGCGTCGAAATCGCCAGCGGCGATCGGGTCGAGGCCGGAGGTCGGCTCGTCCAGGAACAGGATCGGCGGATCGAGCGCGAGCGCGCGCGCCAGCGCCACACGCTTGGTCATGCCGCCGGAGAGCTCTGACGGATATTTGTCGGCATCCTGCGCCCGCAGCCCGACCATCTCGAGCTTGGCGATCGCGATCTCGTCCATCAGTTCCTGCGACAGCACGAGATTTTCGCGCAGCGGAAACTGGACGTTCTGCCGGACCGTCAGCGAGGAGAACAGCGCGCCCTGCTGGAACAGGATGCCCCATGTCGTGGCCGCGCCTTCCTTGCGACCATCGATGGGCTGGCCCATCACTTCGATGGTGCCGGCCTGGCGCGGGATAAGGCCGATGATGGTGCGCATCAAGACCGATTTGCCGCCACCGGACGCACCGACGAGCCCGAGGATCTCACCGCGACGGACGTCGAGCGACAGTTTATTGAGCACGGTCTGGCGACCAAAGCCGACCACGAGATCACGGACGCGGATCGCGAACTCCTCTTGCGTCGCCTCCATCGTCACATTCCAATCGAGGCGAAGAAGATCGCGAACAGGCCGTCGAGCACGATCACCAGGAAGATCGATTTCACCACCGACGTCGTGGTCTGCCGTCCGAGCGACTCGGCGCTGCCCTTCACGCGCAAGCCCTCGCTGCAGGCGACGATCCCGATCACCAGCGCCATGAACGGCGCCTTCAGGATGCCCACCTCGAAATGGGTGACGGAGATGGCCTCATGCAGCCGCGCGATGTAGATCGCCGGCCCCATGTCGCCGTAGAATTGCGCGACCAGACCGCCGCCATAGAGCGCGGCGACCGATCCGATGAAGGCCAGGATCGGCAATGCGATGACCAGAGCCGCAACGCGCGGCAGGATCAGGACGTGGACGGGATCGAGGCCCATGGTCGAGAGCGCATCGATCTCCTCGCGCATCTTCATCGAACCGAGCTCGGCGGTGTAGGCACTGCCCGAACGCCCCGCGACCATAATGGCGACGATCAGCACGCCAAGCTCGCGCAGGACCAAAATGCCGACCATGTCCACGGTGTAGGATTCCGCCCCGAACCGGCGGAAGTGAAAGAAGCCCTGTTGGGCGATGATGGCGCCGATCAGGAAGGTGATCAGCACGACGATCGGGATCGCCTGCCAGCCGATGCGGTAGAGTTGGTAGACCAGCGATGTCAGCCGCAACGAGCGCGGCCGGCGCAGCACGCCGACCACGGCCATGAACAATGCGCCGAGCATTTGCAGAAAAATCGTGATGTCTTCGCGCGCACCGACCGTGGACTTGCCGAGATCGCCGAGCCTGAGCAGCACCGGATTTGGCGCAGCCGCAGGCTGCGGCGTGTGGCGGTTGACCTGGCGAACCTCGTCCATCAGGCCAGTGAAATGGTCGGCCACACCGATGAATTCGGCCGATCTGCCTGATGACGCCGCCCTGCGCGACAGCTTTTCCAGGACCCAGGCGCCGAGCGTGTCGAGCGCGCTGACGCCCGACATATCGAGCGTCACCGCTCTGGATCTGTCGACATCCGCCCCGACCGATCGGGACAGCGTTTCAAGCATCGTCACGTTCGCTGCGGTCCAGGGCCCTTCCGGGCGCAATTTCAGCGCATCGCCAGAGGGCGTTGCCAGCAACAGCGGTTCGGAGTTCACGCTTCCACCTCATCGGGACAATTGGTCCCATTCAGCCGCCACTTCTAGGCCAGCATGTGGCGGCCGGTTTGACCTGTCTCAACGCCGAGGCCCTCGCGCCGTCCCTTGACGCAAATCAAGCGCGGCCGCCCCGGCGGGCCCTAGGTTCGATTCATTCAATGGAGGCATCAGATCCATGTTCAACAGCGACACAATGAGCGAAGAACTACGAACGTTGAAGGTCGACGTCACGCGCCTGCTGAACACGGCCGGTGAGGAGATGTTCGAGAGCTCGAAGGACCGGGCCGAGGCGCTTGCCGACCAGATCAAGGCAGCACTGGCCGAGCTCGGCGAAACCGTCAGCGAGGAGCAGGAGCAGCTCGAGGGCCTCGTCGCAGATCGTCCGATCACCTCGCTCGCCTCGGCCTTTGCGCTCGGCGTGGTCGTCGGCTTCATGCTGAGGAGACACTAGGTGAATACGGAGAATGTCGTCAAACATCTGCGCGCACTGTGGCGTACCGACAGGATCATCGCTGAGATCAGACTGCGCCATCTGTTGACTGGCTTCGGCCTGCGCGCCTTCGCCGCGCTGATCGCCGCATTCGGGCTCCTGATGCTGGAGCTGTCGGCCTATTTCGCCCTGGTGCAGATCTGGAGTGCCATTGCGGCCGCCGCCATCCTCGGCGCCGTCAATTTTGCCATCGCGGCTGTTCTCTTCGTCATTGCCGGTCGCCCGCCGTCCGGTCGCGACATCGAGCTCGCCAATGAAATTCACGGCGCATCCATCGAGGCCCTGCAGATCGAGGCACGTGCACTTCAGGCCCAGGTGTCGGGCGCGGTGCATCATCCGCTGAGCACGGTCGTACCGGTGCTAGTGCCGCTGATCGCAATCGTCGTGAAGAGCCTGCGGAAGTCAGCCAAGGAGAGCGCCGCGGCAACGTCGGCCGAGGCGCGCTCCTAGCCGGCACGGTCAGAGCTTGAGCCTGACGTCGCAGATGTCAGGCTCGCTCGGGTCCGGCTTGACCTCGAAACCGAGCTGCCTGCACATATCGAGCATCGCGGTGTTCTCCTTCAGCACGTCGCCCGATATGACCTTCAGGCCTTCCGATCTCGCATAGTCGATGATCAACTGCATCAGGGCCCATCCAAGCCCCCTGCCCTTGAGATCGGAGCGCAGCAGGATTGCATATTCGCCGCTCTCGTAGATCGAGTCCGAATGGAGCCTGACGACGCCGACCATCTCGCCGGTCGCCTGTTCGAATGCGATGAAGGCCATTGCCCGCGCATAGTCGAGCTGGGTCAGGCGCGCGATGAATTCGTGGGTGAACTCCTTCATCGGTGCAAAGAAGCGCAGACGAAGATCGTGAGGCGTCACGTGACGCAGGAATTCGTGGATGGTGGGCTCGTCCTCGGGGCGCAGGGGCCGCACCAGGATGCGCCAGTCGTCCTTGAGCTTGAGGCGCCGCTCCCATTGAGAGGGATAGGCGCGAACGGCAAAATTGGCCGGGCCGGAGCCGGCGAATTTCCGCTGCGGCGGCCCCACCGCGACCCGGGCATCGACGGCGGTCACGCCGGTTTCGTCCGCGAGCAGCGGGTTGATATCGAATTCGCGGATCTCGGGAATGTCGGCCGCCATCTGTGCCAGCTTGACCAGCACCATGGCGACGGCGTCGGGCTTCACCGCCGGAACGTCCCGGTAAGCGCGAAGCAGCCGTGACACGCGCGTGCGCTCGATCAGGTCCCGGGCGAGTTGCAGGTCCAGTGGCGGCAGCGCGAGAGCCTTGTCGTTGATGATCTCGACCGCGGTCCCGCCGCGGCCGAAAACAACGACTGTGCCGAAGGTCGGATCGTCGGCAAGACCGAGGATCAACTCGCGCGCCTTCGCCTTGACCACCATCGCCTGCACGATGACGCCCTCGAGGCGGGCTTCGGGGCGCAGCTTCCTCGCCCTGGCGAGAATGTCGGTGGCGGCGGCACGCACCGCTTCCGGCGTCGTGAGGTTGAGCACGACGCCGCCGACGTCGGATTTGTGCACGATGTCGCGCGACATGATCTTCAGGACGACGGTTCCACCTCGTGCAAAGATCTCTCCCGCGTAAGCAACGGCCTGCTCGACGTCTGTTGCCGCATAGGTCGGCACCATCGCGATGTCATAGGCTTCGAGCAGGTGCTTGATCTCAACGGGCTCGAGCCATTTGCGGCCGTCGGCGATGGCTGCAGCGACGATCTGCTTGGCCGCACGGGCGTCGGGCACGAACGTGTCGGGCATCGCGGGAGGAACCTGGCTCAACTCCTCGACCACTTCGCGGTGCCGGACCAGATGCATGAAGCCACGCACCGCATCATCCTCGGTCGGATAATTCGGAACGCTCGCCTCGGAGAGCGCCTGAATGATGTCATGATTGGCCCCGACCCAGGCGGCCAGCACGGGCTTTGCCCATCGGCCGTGCTGCTTGCGATATTTTCCGACCAGCTCCGTCACGGTTGCGGCGATATCGGTGGCCGAGGCGATTGCGGTCTGCACGTTGAGCACGAGGACTGCATCGTTGTCGGGGTCGTCGAGCAGTACCTGCAATGCTGCGGCATAGCGTGCTGCATCGGCGTCACCGACGATATCGACCGGATTTGCACCCGACCAGGTCGGCGGCAGCACAGCATCGAGCTTCTTGCGCGCATCCGCCGAGATCGACGCCGGAACTCCGCCAAGCTCGACCAGTCGATCGATGGCGAGAACACCGATACCGCCGCCATTGGTGAGGATGGCGAGGCGCTTCCCGGCCGGCGATTCGACACGGCCGAGCGTCTCTGCGCAGTCGAACAGCTCGCGCAGATCCGAAACCCGCAAGACGCCAGCGCGGCGGAACGCCGCGTCATAAACGGCGTCGGCGCCCGCGAGTGCGCCGGTATGGGTCGCCGCCGCTTTCGCGCCTTGCGCCATGCGGCCGGATTTCACCACGACGACCGGTTTGACGCGCGCCGCGGCACGCGCCGCCGACATGAATTTGCGAGCGTCCTTGATGGCCTCGATATAGAGCAGGATCGCGTGGGTCTTGTGGTCCATCGCGAAATAATCGAGCAGGTCGGCAATATCGACGTCGATCTGGTCGCCGATCGTGACGATGCCGGAGAAGCCCACGCCGCGCTGCGCAGCCCAATCCACCATGCCGGCAGCGATCGCGCCGGATTGCGAGATCAAAGCGAGATTTCCCGCGCTGGGCATATGCGCGGCAAAACTGGCATTGAGGCTCACACCGGGCATCATGATGCCCAGGCAGTTCGGCCCGATCAGCCGCATGCCGTATTTGCGGGCCGCGGCGACGGCTTCCTCCTGGAGCGAGCCCGGCCCGTGACCGAGTCCGGCCGAAACGATCAGCGCCCCCGCCGAGCCGCGACGCCCAGCCTGATCAATGATGCCGGGAACCTCCCCCGCCGGCGCGGTGATGACCACGAGCTCGGGCACGAAGTCCAGCTTGTCCAAGTTCTTCACCGCGGCGATGCCGCCGACCTCGGCATGGCGTGGATTGACCAGACCGAACTTTCCCTGGAATCCGGCGTTGCGAATGTTCTCCAGAACGGCGCGCCCCACGGAGACCGGGCGGGAGCTCGCCCCGACGAGGGCGACCGAATGCGGCGACAGCAGATTCTTCAAGCGATAGGTGGACATGACAACAAATGCGCCCGGTCGATGGCGGTTCCGTTGGTTGGAAGATGAGGCCGCTAGACGTGCGACAAGTCTAGTGCGAGATCATAACCCAGCATGGCGGCTGGCCAATGACGGTCTTTGTCACACCGCCCCAAACAATCTCGTTCAGGCGCGAATGATGGTAGGCGCCCATCACGATGGCGTCGATGGCATTGGAGTTCGCCCAGCTTCCCAGCACCTTGCCGATCGAGCTGCCGCTACCCTTCGCCGTTTCGAACGAGGCGTAGACGCCGTGTTCCCTCAGATGGCTGACGAGAGCCGCCCCGGATTGCACGATCGCATCGGTCTTGTCGTCCGCCACCGTCAGCACGCGGACCGTGGCCGCAGCCTGAAGGATCGGCATCGCGTCGCCCACCGCCCGCGCCGCACGCGCGGAGTGATCCCAGGCGATCATCACATTCTCGAACTCCGGTCGCAGCACGTCCACATGCTCTTCGGGACAGAGCAGCAAAGGCCGCCCGGATTCGAACAGGAGGGTCTCGACGATGTGCTCGGTGCGGCTGTCATGCGGCTTCACAGGGAGCAGCGTGAGATCGCTGAAGCGCGCATGCTCGGCCAGCATCGATGCGGTCTGGTCTTCCGGCAGCTTGGCCGACCGGCTTTGACCCCGAATGTTCGCGCGGGAGACCGCGCTCGTGAATGCGTTCAGGAGAAGCTGCATATCCCCCGCGGCGTCGGCCGCAACGGAGCCCGCATCATCGGGGCGCATCACCAGAGGACGCACGAAGACCTCGTCCTCGAGTCCAAGCGCGCTGATCCTGGCGCCGAGATCGGCGGCCACTGCCACGCATTTCTCGATCGCGGCAAGAGCCGGCCCGCGGGGCTGGCCGACAAGCGGCAGAAAGACGTCCTTGATGGGCATCGGGATTCTCCTTGGCCGCCAGAATAGGATGGCCTGCGCCGGGACCCTTGATCCTCGTCAAGCCTCGGGCAAGCTGCGCAGGGTGCGTGACGGGCATTGACCGAAGTCAAGGACTGGCCGCGCGCGTATTCTAAGGGTTAACCTCGTCGGCGGCCGCACCGCCTCCGACACATCTGGACGTGCCAGCACGGATGACAGACGATTCCGCAACCCAGGACCGGATCTTTGCGGTGCTCACCGACTCCGTCAGCCATCCGGACGTGAAGCGAATCGACACGCATGCCGCCACGGTCTTGCTCGACGGGACGCGCGCCCTGAAGATCAAGCGGGCCGTGCGGTTTCCGTTCCTTGATTATTCGACACTGGCGAAGCGAAAGGCGGCTTGCGAGGAGGAGATCCGGATCAACCGGCCGCTGGCCCCGCAGATCTATCATCGCGTCGTCGCGATCACGGAAGAGGCAGACGGATCGCTGAAGGTCGACGGAAGCGGTAAGCCGGTCGAGTATGCGGTCGACATGTCGCGCTTCGACGAAAGCGGGACGCTGGATCATCTGGCGAAGGCAGGGCCACTGGATGCGAACCTCGCCTCGGCCGCGGCTGACGCCATCGTGGCCTCGCATGCGACAGCATCTCGCGCCGACGGCAAGGCATGGGTTTCCTCCATCCCCGGCCTGATCGATAAGAACAGTGACGGCCTGCGAAAAGGCCAGCAACTCGAGGCTGAAGAGATCGAGCAGCTCGGAGAAGCCTCGCACGCGGCATTCCTGCGCTTGCGACCGCTGCTCGAACTGCGCGGCCATCAGGGTTTCGTACGCCGCTGCCACGGCGACCTGCATCTTGCGAATATCGTGGCGATCGACGCGCAGCCGGTCCTGTTCGACGCCATCGAGTTCGATGTGCAAATCGCAACGGTCGACGTGCTCTACGATCTCGCCTTCACGCTGATGGATCTGCTCCAGCACGATCAACGCGTCGCTGCCAATATCGTCCTGAACCAATATCTCGAAGCGACGCCGACCGAAAATCTCGACGCACTCTCCGCGCTGCCGCTGTTCATGTCCATTCGCGCGGGGATCCGCGCCCAGGTGGTGCTGGCGCGGCCTGGGGCCGATCGAACCGGGATTGTTCGCGAGGCGCGCCGCTATTTCGATCTTGCCTTAGCGCTGATGCATCCTCCCGCTCCCCGCCTGATTGCGGTCGGTGGACTGTCGGGCACCGGCAAATCCGTCCTCGCCCGCGCGCTGGCGCCCCACGTCGCGCCGCAGCCGGGAGCTGTCGTGCTGCGCAGCGACGTCATCCGAAAGGAGCTGTTTCGGGTCGAGCACACCGACCGGCTGCCACCGTCCACGTATCGGCCCGAAGTTACGGCGCAGGTCTACGACATGCTGGTCCAGCGCGCCCGGCAGGTGCTGGCGCAAGGCCATTCCGCCATCGTCGACGCTGTCTTCGCACGCGAGTCTGAACGGGACGAACTGGCCGCGCTCGCCAAGGCGCGCGGCGTGCCGCTCAACGGATTATTCCTGGTCGCCGACCTGGCGACCCGCCAGGCACGAATCGGCGGCCGCCGCGGCGATGCATCCGACGCCACGCAAGAGGTTGCCGCGCTGCAAGAGCACTATAATATCGGCCATATTGGTTGGGCGAGCATCGATGCATCCGGGACACAAGAGCAGACGCTCCAGCGCTGCCGGGACGCGATCGCAGAGGGCAGTTAAGGCTATTTGATTGGCGCGGGCAAGCATGGCGCGACCCAGCAAGAGTTCGACGGCGACCGCACGCCCGCCTGCGGCGCGGCGTAATGCCCTGCCCGGTCGCCTCAGCCCCGGCATGGCCTGCGATACGGCATTCCGGATCATCGCCCGCCGCCATCTCGATGCCGTCCTCGCGCAGCACGACGGCACCTGCCACGGCGATCCGGAGGCGCTGCACCAGATCCGGATCGCATTGACCCATTTGCGCACCGCCATCCGCTTCTTTTCGCCCATGGTCGATGACGGGTTACGCTCGCAGGTCTGGACCGAGCTGAAATGGCTGAACAGCCAGCTCGGTATGGTCCGCGACCTCGACGTCGCCATCGACCGGGTCATCGCCGAGAGCGGCGGCGAGCTCGACGTGATAGCCGAGCTCCAGCATTGGGACGAGAGGCGCGCCGAGAGCCATCGCCTGCTGGCGCGCGCGCTGCAATCTGCGCGGTATCGCCGCTTGGTCGAGCAGACCTCAAGCTGGATCGAGAGCGGCCCCTGGTCGACCCGGCGCAGCAAGGAGGCTATCAGGCTGCGCCGCTGCTCGCTCGCCGACCATGCGACGGCGCAGCTCGCCGAATGGGAAACGGCGCTGCTCAAGAAAGCGCGCAAGCTCCACAAGCTCGACGTGGAAAAGCGTCACAAGCTGCGGCTTCTCAACAAGCGGATGACCTATTCGGTCGAGTCGCTCCAGGACCTGTTCGCCGACGAATCCCTAACGAAGCAGAAGTCGGTCCTCAAGCAATTGCGCAAGGCGCAAAAGTCGCTCGGCCAGTTGAACGACGATGCGCGCGGACAAGCGCTGGCGGCCTCGTTGAATGACGCCGCCCCCGAGGCAGGCATTCGCTTCCTCGACCGCAAGCGGGAAACGAAGCTGCTCCGAACCGCCTCGAAAGCCTATCGGAAGCTGGACAAGGCGAAGCCGTTCCGCTCCTCCAATCTCGCGCCGAATGCGGAGCCCGGGGACTAGGTGTGGACGTAGTCTCCCGGGGCGTCGGGCAGATCGCTTCCGATCCGAGGCGGGTCGCAGAGCACGCCTGAGCGCGCCGCGAGCCATCCGGCCCATTCCGGCCACCATGATCCCTCGACATGCGGTGCCGCCTTCAGCCATTCGTCCGGGCCGACATAGGGCCCATCCGCCGCCTTGGTCATGACCTGATAGCTGTGCCCAGGCTCGTCCGGCGGAGCGACGACGCCGGCATTGTGTCCGCCGCTGGTCAACAGGAAGGTCACGTCGGCATCGGCCTGATAGTGAATCTTGTAGACGGACCGCCACGGCGCGACGTGATCTGCGAGCGTGCCGACCACGAACATCGGCGCATGAATGTCGGAGAGCGAGACCGCCTTGTCCTCAACGCGATAACGCCCCTCGGCCAGATCGTTATCGAGGAACAGTTTGCGCAAGTATTCCGAATGCATGCGATAGGGCAGCCGCGTAGCGTCGGCATTCCAGGCCATCAGGTCGTTCGGCGCCGCCGCCTCTCCCATCAAATAATCACGCGACAGCCGCGACCAGATCAGATCGTTGGAGCGCAGGAGCGCGAACGCTCCAGCCATTTGTGAGGTGTCGAGATAGCCGCGCTGCCACATCATGTCTTCGAGGAAGGCGACCTGGCTTTCGTTGATGAAGAGCGTCAATTCGCCGGCCTCGGTGAAATCGGTCTGGGCGGCAAGGAGCGTGATGGTGCCGAGACGATGATCGCCGTCGCGCGCCACGGCGGCCGCCGCGATCGATAGCAACGTGCCGCCCAGGCAATAGCCGAGCGCATGGATCTTCCGGCCGGGCACGATGCTTCCGATCATGTCCAATGCGGCCATCACGCCGTGTTTGCGATAATCGTCGAAGGCAACGTCCCGGTCCTTCGCATCCGGATTGCGCCAGGAGATAGCGAACACGGTGAAGCCTTGATCGGTTAGATATTTGACCAGGGAGTTCTGCGGCGACAGATCGAGGATGTAGTACTTCATGATCCAGGCCGGGACGATAAGGATCGGCTCGGGCCGCACCTGCGCGATGGTCGGATGGTACTGGATCAGCTCGATCAGCTCATTGCGGTAGACGACCTTGCCGGGCGAGGCAGCGACATTCTTGCCAACGATGAACTGCCCGTCAGGCTTCGAAACCGAAAGCATTCGCATCAGGTCGCTGCACCAGTTCTGCCAGCCGAATAGAAAATTCTCTCCGCCACTCTGGAACGCCTTTTCCAGCACTTCCGGATTGGTGGCCGCGAAATTCGACGGCGCCATCATGTCGAGCATCTGGCGTACCGCGAATTCGACGATGGCTTCATTGGCGTGCGACACGCCGCGCAGGCCGGTCGTGGCATCGTGCCACCAGCGCTCCGTCAGCAGGAATGCCTGCGCCAGCAGATTGAACGGCGCGACCTCCCATTGCGGTTCTTTGAAGCGGCGATCACGCTTCTGCGGCGCGATCACGGACCACGGCTTTTGCGACGTCGCGTGCGTAGCTGCTTCCAGGAATCTGCCTGTATCGCGAAGAACGTTGCGGGAAATATCCATCTGGCGCTGCGGCGCCGCCGCAAGATGCGAGCTCCAGTCGAGCCAGGCGAGCGACAGGGCCACAGGTGAAATTCCGCCCGTGAAGCGGGCCAGCATCGCGTGGAACGCCCGGTCAGCGGGATACGGCTCAGGCTCGACTCTGGGGCCGACGGGCTTCCCCGAAGACCTTTCGGGAATCGACGCGGGGGCCTCGGCGACAGGATTGGCGGAGAGAGCCCGCGACTCATCGGCTCGTGGAAATATCTTCACGATGCTCATGGCTGAATGTTCCTGCAGGCTTCCATTCTACGCTGCCTGCAGAATATGGCGACGTCTCCAATGGGCGTTGAGCTGCATCAAATCCAGGTCGGGGATCACGAATTCGCAACCAGGGCAAACGGGTCTGGCGGCTTGACCTGGGTCAAGCCGCACCGCGACCACCGGACTACGCTCCGTGCATCGAAACTCGAAAGCCAGCGGAGTTCTCCATGCGCGCCCACCAGATCATGACCCGGTCGGTCATCTCGGTTACCCCCGACACCAGCATCGTCGAGGCGGCGAACATTATGCTGAAGCGGCACGTCAGCGGCCTCACCGTCGTTGACGAGACCGGAAAGCTGGTCGGCGTCGTCTCGGAGGGGGATTTCATCCGCCGCAGCGAAATCGGCACCGGACGCAAGCGGGGACGCTGGTTGCGATTCATCCTTGGGCCGGGCCAGTCCGCCAGCGACTTCGTTCAGGAGCGCGGCCGCAAGGTCGCGGAGGTGATGACCGCTTCGCCCGTCACCATCACCGAGGATACCGCGCTCGCGGAAATCGTCGATCTCATGGAACGCAACAACGTGAAACGCTTGCCGGTGGTCCGCGGCGACAAGCTCGTCGGGATCATCTCCCGCGCCAACCTGCTCCAGGCGGTGGCAGGGCTTGCCCGCGAGGTGCCGGATCCGACGGCCGACGACGATCACATCCGCAGCCGCATCATCGACACCATGGAGAAGAACGACTGGTGTCCGTTCGGGCTGAACGTCATCGTTCGCGACGGTATCGTTCACCTCAGCGGCGTCATCACCGAAGAACGCGCGCGGCAGGCCGCGGTCGTCGCGGCCGAGAACGTCGAAGGCGTGAAGAAGGTTCACGACCATCTCTGCTGGGTCGACACCATGACGGGCGTCTATCTGAACTCGCCCGAGGACGATGATCTCGCCAAGGCAAGCTGAGACAAGGCAAGCTGAGACGAGCCGCAGGCCAGATTTGGCTTAGCTGGGAATGACGGCGGTGGCTTCGATCTCGACCCGCGCCGCCTTCTCGACCAGGCGGACGACCTGAACCAGCGCCATCGCCGGATAATGTGCACCGAAGATGGCGCGGTAGACCTTACCGAGCTCTTTCAGGTTCGCCAGATACTCGTCCATGTCGACGACGTACCAGGTCAGGCGCACGAGGTGTTCGGGCCGCGCGCCGGCTTCGGCCAGAATCGCGGCAATGTTGCTTAGGGTCTGACGGACCTGCGGGACAAAGCCGTCCGCCAGACGCTCTTCGACATCCCAGCCGATCACACCACCGGTGACGACGATCCGCCCCTCGGCGGCCATGCCGTTGGCATAGCCTTTCGGCACCGGCCAGCCGGACGGCTGCAGCACCTTCACCGTTGAACTCGTGTCGCCTTCGGCTGCGGTCGGCAGCACCGCGAGTTGCGGGCCTTTCGGCGTCGTCACAGACAATTTTCTATCCCTCTCTCATTCCGCCGCGACGCCTGAGGACGTCGCTGCGGCCTGCGCCAGTTGCCGCAAGGCAAAGCGCTTCAACTTTCCGGTCTCGGTCTTCGGGAGCTGCGTCACGAACTCGATCGCGCGCGGATATTTGTACGGCGCGATCTCGCGTTTGACATGCTCCTGCAGTTCGGCCGCGAGCTGAGCATCCGGCGTCACGCCGGGCGCGGCGATGACATAGGCCTTCACGATCATCCCGCGCGCCTCGTCCGGCGCACCGACGACACCGCACTCGGCGACGGACGGATGGGTCAGCAGCGCCGCCTCAACGTCCGTGCCTGCAATGTTGTAGCCGGCCGACACGATCATGTCGTCGGAGCGCGACTGGTACCAGAAATACCCGTCGGCATCCATCAGGTAGGTATCTCCGGTGACGTTCCAGCCGTCCTGGACGTATTTGCGCTGCCGCTCGTCGGCGAGATAACGGCAGCCGGTCGGTCCGCGCACCGCAAGGCGTCCCATCGTGCCGGGCGGCACGTCGGCACCGGAATCATCGACGATCTTCGCTTCGTAGCCCGGCACCGGCTTGCCGGTCGCACCCGGACGGATCTCGTCCTCGGTCGCGCTAATGAAGATGTGCAGCATCTCGGTCGAGCCGATGCCGTCCATCAGCTTGATGCCGGTCGCCTTGAGCCAGGCGTCGAATGTCGGCTTGGGCAACGTCTCGCCGGCGGAGACGCATTTCCGCAGCGAGGAGATGTCGCGGCCCGGAAGCTTGCCGATCATGGCGCGGTACGCGGTCGGCGCGGTGAAGCAAACCGTGGTCTTGTACTGCTCGATCGCCGTCAGAATCTCGTCCGGCGTCGTCTTCTCCAGCACCACGAAGGAGGCGCCGATATGCATCGGAAACAGCACGCCACCGAAGCCGAAAGTGAAGGCGAGCGGCGCCGAGCCGACGAAGCGATCCTTCTGCTCCGCCCGCAAGATGTTACGCGCATAGCCGTCGCACACCGCCAGCATGTCGCGGTGGAAATGCATGGTGCCCTTGGGATCGCCGGTCGTGCCCGACGTGAAGGCAATCAGGCAGATGTCATCGGCGGCGGTATCGATAGCCCTGAACTCCGGACTCGCATCCGCAATCAGAGCCTCGAGCGAGTCGGCAGCACCATTGCCCCAATAGACGACGTGCTTCAGACCGGGCGCAGTCAGCTTCGCCTTGTCCATCTCATCGGAGAGTTTTCCGTCGCAGAGTGCGAGCGTGATCTCCGCCTTCTGGATCGGATAGGACAGCTCCTTGGCGCGCAGCAATGGCATCGTCGCCACGCAAATTCCGCCCGCCTTGATCACCGCGAGATAGGTCGCAACCATCATCGGGTTGTTGGCCGATCGGAGCAGCACACGTCCACCGGATACGAGGCCTAGCTTGCCGACCAGCACGTTGGCGATGCGGTTCACGAGCGCTTGCAGCTCGCGGTAAGTGTAGCTGACGGCGGGACTGATGACGCAGGGGGCATCGCCGTGCCCCTCTTCAACCCAGCGATCGAGGAAATAGCTGACGCAGTTCAATCGCTGCGGATAGTGCAGCTCCGGCCGTGTGAAGACGAACTCGGGCCAGAGCTCGCGCGGCGGCAAATGCTGCCGTGCGAATGTATCGACATGGGCCGTCGCAGCGTCGCCGCTACTCGCACCCGTCACCTGAACCTTGGCGGCGTTGGCCATCGCACGCTCCTTTGCGCATGGAAAGCACCCGGCAGCACTATCTGGAAAACATTTTAGGCTTAAAATAATTTGGCGCAATAGTGGATTTTAGGCGCCCCGTGCTTTTTCTTGCGGCGAAGAGGGATTGACGAACCAGCCCGATCGCGGCCCTAGGGCCGGCGGCGCGCGGCCGATTTCTGCGCCGACGCCTTGGTCTTGGCGAGAAGGCGCATCAGCTCGCGCACATCCTTCGGTGTCAGGTCGACGAAGAGATCGGCAATCCAGGTCTCATGCTCCGCAGCCATCCTGCGGAACTCGGCGCGACCGAGTTTTGTGAGGCGGATCACCTGGACCCGACGGTCCGTCTCCGAAGTGCGCCGGTCGAGATGTCCGGATTCCACGAGACGCTCGACCAGGCCGGTGACGTTGCCGTTGGACACCATCATGCGCTTGGAGACGTCGGACAACGTCATGCCATCAGGCGCCTTGTCGAGCTGCGCCATCAGGTCGAAACGGGGCAGCGTGACGTCGAAGCGCTGCCGCAGCCGGCCGCGCACTTCCCCTTCGATCAGGGTCGTGCAGGTGAGCAGGCGCAACCACAGCCGAAGCTCTTCGGCATGGTCCTCTGGCGTCTCGACGGCCTTGGTCTCGGAATCGAGCATTTCGGTGCAATCACTCACGGGCGGCATTAGCGCCGGCACGGATTCCCTAACGTTTTGAGCTTCAAATAAATCGGCGCCGGCCGCAAGTCCAAAGCTGCAGCAATCGACCGCACGTCGATTTCTTTAGGCTTCAAATAATTGGCGTGCGGCTTGCATGCGCGCTTCCTCGCGGGATGGCGACGCCTTGAGCTTGCTTGCCGCGGCAGCCATCATCGGCATAAGCTTCGAATTGGAGTACGCGGCTTGCAGCGCAGGCCCGATCGTCACGAGGGGACAGATCATGAAGACGCAATTGACCTTGACCGCAGCCGCCTTGTTGCTCGGCACAACAATGAACCCGGCCCTCGCCCAGGAGAAGATCAAGCTGGGCGTGATCGTGACGCTGTCGGGACCCGCCGCCGCGCTCGGCCAGCAGGTTCGCGACGGCTTCGCGCTCGCGGTGAAGGATCTCGGCAGCAAGATGGGCGGCCGCGATGTCGAGGTCGTCGTGGTTGACGACGAGCTCAAGCCGGATGCTGCGGTGACCAAGGTCAAAGGCCTGCTGGAGCGCGACAAGGTCGACTTCGTGGTCGGCCCGATCTTCTCCAACATCCTCCAGGCGATCCACCGACCGGTGACGGAATCGAAAGTGTTCCTGATCAGCCCCAATGCGGGCCCGTCGACTTTTGCCGGCAAGGACTGCAACCCGTTCTTCTATGTCACGTCGTACCAGAACGACCAGGTCCACGAGATCCTCGGCAAGGTCGCGCAGGATCGCGGCTACAAGCGCATGTACCTGATGGTGCCGAACTATCAGGCCGGCAAGGATTCGGTGGCCGGCTTCAAGCTCGACTACAAGGGCGAGATCGTCGAGGAATCCTACATGCCGCTCAACACGCTCGACTTCCAGCCGGAGCTGTCCAAGATTTCCTCGCAGAAGCCTGATGCGCTCTTCACCTTCATGCCGGGCGGCCTCGGCGTCAATCTCGTCAAGCAGTACCGGCAGGCGGGCCTTGCCGACAGCATCCCGGTGCTCTCGGCCTTCACGGTGGATGAATCGACCCTGCCGGCGCAGCAGGACGCGGCGGTCGGCATGTTCGGTGGCGCAAACTGGGCACCCAATCTCGACAATCCCCAGAACAAGAAGTTCGTCGCCGCCTATGAGGCCGCCTATAACGTCGTGCCCGGCACCTACGCCTTCCAGGCCTATGACGCCGCGATGCTGATCGACAGCGCGATCAAGGGCGTGAAGGGCGACCTCTCGAACAAGGACGCTGTCGGGGCCGCACTGAAGAAGGCCGATTTCACCTCGCTGCGCGGCGCCTTCAAGTTCAATACCAACGGCTATCCGATCCAGGATTTCTACCTGACCAAGGTCGCCAAGCGTCCGGACGGCAAGTTCCAGACCGAGATCGTCCAGAAGGTTTTCGAGAATTACGGCGACCGCTATGCCAAGGACTGCAAGGCGAACTAAGGTCGCGCGTCGCGTCAAGGGAGGACTTCAATGAGCAGCGAAATCACCGGCATCACCCGGGCCAATGAGGGGATCCAGGGCATTTCCTGGAACATCCTTGGCCAGACCTACCTACCGAAGAGCAAGACCGAGCACAGCTTCTCCTGGCACGCGACCTTGCCGCCGGGCACGTTCGTGCCGCCGCACATCCATCCCGACCAGGATGAGTATCTCTACATGCTGGAGGGCAAGCTCGATTTCGTGCTCGGCAATTCGGAGGCGCAGGCGACCGCCGGCGATCTGATCCGGCTCGGCATGGGCGTACCGCACGGTATCTTCAACAAATCGGAGCAGACCGCAAAGGTGCTGTTCTGGGTCTCACCAACCAAAAAGCTGTTCGACCTATTCTGGGGCCTTCACAACATGAAGGAGCAGAAGCCGGAGGACGTCGTGGCGATGGCGGCCGAGTTCAACATCCACTTCCTGCCGCCGCCTCCCGGCGCCGGTTAGCCGCTATTTAGGCGCGCACCGCCGCAAGTCCCGGGACTGCGGCGAAGCCGGCCTTGGTGGCATAGCCGCGCACGATCGCCTCGCGCTGGGAATAGCTCAGCACGTTATCGACATTGTCGAAGCCATCGGGCGCAAGCTGCTCGACGGCGTCGATGACGCCTTCGGGGCCGCCGCGCCGATTCGAACGCACGATGTCGGCGGTCATCGGCAGACGCTTCTTCTCGTATTCCATCAGCGCCTGGCACGGATGCTCGGCGCGCACCAGTGCGTCGGCCAGGCAGCGCGCGTCGAGGATCGCCTGCGACGCGCCGTTCGAGCCGACCGGATACATGGGATGCGCGGCATCGCCGAGCAGGGTGACGCGCCCCGATGACCAATAGGGCAAGGGATCGCGGTCGCAGGTCGGATATTCGTAGAATTCGGGCGTTGCCGAGATCAGGCTCCTCACGTCGATATAGGGCACCGAGAAGCGCGCCACATGCGGCATCAGCTCCTCGCGGCGGCCCGGCCGTGACCAGTCCTCTTTCCGCGGCGGCGGGGCATTGCCCTCGCCGACCTTCACCAGCACCGCCCAGTTGGTCAGACGGCTCGCAGGGCTCGATCCCTCCGCAATGGGATAGATCACCACCTTGGCATTGAGCCCACCGGCCACGATCATCGACTTGCCGGTGAGGAACAGCGGCCAGTCGCGCGCACCGCGCCACAACATCAAGCCGTTCCAGCACGGCGGCCCCTCGTTCGGGAACAGCGTGTCGCGCACGCGCGAATGGATGCCGTCGGCGCCGATCAGGATATCGCCGCGCGCGGTATGGATGTGCGTGCCGGCACGATCGAAGAAATAGGCGGTGACGCCGCCTTCGTCCTGCGTAAACGCGCCAAGGCGGCAACCGGTGTGAATCGCTTCGTGCCCGAGCCGCTCCTCGACGGCACGATGGATCACGCCCTGAAGGCGGCCGCGGTGAATCGAGAATTGCGGCACGTCGTGACCGGCATCGACGCCGCGCGCTTCACGCCAGACTTCCTGGCCGTGGCGATTGAGATAATAGAGCTGGTCGGTGCGGATCGCGACGTCGTCGAGCTTCTGGAGAAGGCCGAGGCCAGCGAGCTCACGCATCGCATGCGGCAGCGTATTGATGCCGACACCAAGCTCGCGAATGGTGTCGGCCTGCTCGAAAATCTCGCAGTCGAGGCCACGTGACCGCAGCATTAGTGCCGTGGTGAGACCACCGATACCGCCACCGACGATAATCGCCTTCATCGCCCTTACTCCACTCAATACACAGGCAACGGGGTTAACGTCGCATGGGCGGTCACTCCGCCGCAAGCGGCTTTGTCGCCTCCGCCCTGCCCTCGACCCGAGGTCTTGGGCTTAGCCTTAACTGCATGCAAAGCCGGGACTCAGTCGCCCCTGAAGACCGGCTTGACCTTGTTGGCAAAGGCCTCGAAGGCACGCTCGAAATCCGCCGTTGTCATGCAGAGGGCCTGGGCAACCGCCTCCGCCTCGATGGCTTCCTCCACCGACATTGCCCATTCCATCGCCAGCATCCGCTTGGTCATGGTGTTGGCGAAAGTCGGCCCTTCCGCGACCTGCTTCGCCAGCAGTTGCGCCTGGGGCAGCACCTGCTCGGGCGTCAGGATGCGACTGAAAAAGCCCCACCGCTCGCCCTCCTCCGCGGTCATGAACCGGCCGGTGTAGAGCAACTCGGAGGCACGGGACTGCCCGATGATCCGCGGCAGGATCGCGCAGGCGCCCATATCGCACCCGGCAAGACCCACCTTGTTGAACAGGAATGCGACCTTGGTCCCGCTCGCAGCGAGGCGCATGTCCGACGCCATCGCAATGATCGCGCCAGCACCGGCGCAGATGCCCTCGACCGCCGCCACGATCGGCTGCGGGCAAGCCCGCATCGCCTTGACGAGGTCGCCGGTCATCCGGGTGAAGGCGGTCAGCCCCTTGGTATCCATCTTCACCAGCGGGCCAATGATCTCGAAGACATCGCCGCCGGACGAAAAATTGCCGCCGGCGCCGGTGACGACGATGGTCTTGACCTCGTCGTCGAATGCGCAGGCGCGGAAGAAATCGGTGAGCTCGCGGTAGCTTTCGAAGGTCAGCGGGTTCTTTCGCTCGGGACGATTGAGCGTCACGGTCGCAACACCATCGACCACGGCCAGCAGAAAGTGCTGCGGCGAATAATCGGCGAGCGGCACGGTCACGGGATTGGCGGGTCTGCTCATGCGTTGTCCTTTTCCTTGTTCCGAGCCGCTAGATTTCGCCACCAGCAACGGCAATCGCCTGACCGGTGATCGCGCCGGCGCCCTCGCCGCACAGCCAGAGCACGGCATCCGCCACTTCCTGAGGCGAGATCAGCCGCCCCTGCGGATTGTGTTTGGCGAGCTCGGCAATCGCCTGCTCGCGGGTTCGTCCCGTCTTCTTCATGATATTGTCGATACTGCCCGCGACCAGATCGGTGTCAGTGAATCCGGGGCAAACCGCATTCACGGTCACGCTGCTACCGGCCATTTCGAGCGCGAGCGAACGCACGAGCCCGACCACCGCGTGCTTGGCGGCGACATATGCGCTGACATACGCATAACCCTTGAGCCCCGCTGTCGAGGCTACCGCAACGATGCGTCCGTAGGGACGATCCTTCATGCCCGGCAGAACACCCTGGACGGCATGGACTACGCCCATGAAATTGACATCCATCATGCGCGCAAACAAGGCACTGTCTGATTTCGCAAATGGCGCGGATTCGGCGCTGCCCGCATTGGCAACCAGGATATCGATCGGCTTTCGCGCATGCGCCTCGGCGATCGCGGCTTTCATCGACGCTTCGTTCGACACGTCGGCAACGGCTGCAAAATGCGCAGCACCTGCGCTGACCGCCTCCTCAAGAGTAGCGGCGTTCCGGCCAAGCACCGTCACAGTGGCACCTGCGCCGACGAGAGACGCCGCGATTGCCCGGCCGATGCCGCGGCCACCACCGGTCACCAGCGCGTGTGACGAGTGCGGCAATCCGGACATGCGCGAGCTCCCTGGAAGTCTGCTGATCGTTCTTCCGATATATTTTAACCTTCAAGCTTTTGCAACGAGCGGGCCGATCGATGCCATGAACGCCTCTCGCAACAGACCGGCCCGAAAATTGCTTTAAGTATAAAATTATCTCTTCCCATCCCTCACAGGCCTGTTAGCATCGCTGGGCCAAGCCAAAGGATGTCGCGTGTCGCAGCCTTCGCCAATGATAACAAAGGACGGCCGCTTCGCCTATGAAGCCGCCGGTGATCCGGACGCGATACCTCTGATTTTCCTGCATGGCATCGGCGGCGCGGCGCGGGCCTGGCGGCAGCAGCTCGCCACATTCAGCGGCCGCTTCCACGCGATTGCATGGGACATGCCCGGCTATGGCGGATCGGCGCCGCTCGCCAGCGTCAGCATCGCTGCCCTGGCCGATGCACTCCAGCAATTCATCGAGCAGCTCGGTGCGAGCAAGCCCATCCTGGTCGGCCATTCCATCGGCGGCATGATCATCCAGAAATGGCTGGTGCAATCGCCGAAGCTTGCGCGCGCGGTAGTGCTCGCGCAAACCAGCCCGGCCTTCGGCAAGGCCGACGGCGACTGGCAAAGATCGTTCATCGCAGCGCGGCTTGGGCCGCTCGACCGCGGCGAAACGATGAAGTCGCTGGCGCCTTCGCTGGTGAAGGAACTTGTCGGCGATGATCCTGCCCCCAAGGGAATGGAGCTGGCGCGCGAGTGCATGGCAAGCGTGCCGGAAGCGAGCTATCGCGCCATGATGCTGGCCTTGATCGGGTTCGATCAGCGCAGCACGCTCAAGGACATT
Source organism: Bradyrhizobium sp. 18BD (assembly GCF_054185225.1). Lineage (NCBI taxonomy): Bacteria > Pseudomonadati > Pseudomonadota > Alphaproteobacteria > Hyphomicrobiales > Nitrobacteraceae > Bradyrhizobium > Bradyrhizobium sp. 18BD. The sequence continues at coordinate 185,143 of NZ_JAVAYL010000005.1, forward strand.
TCCGTGCCGACGCTGTTGCTGTCCGGCTCCAAGGACAGCAACGCGCCTGCGCCGATGATGGCGAAGACGGCGACTTACATTCCGGCTGCTGAATATATCGAGCTGGCCGGCGTCGGCCATCTCGCCAATCTCGAACGTCCGGATGCCTTCGACAAGGCGCTAGGCGGCTTCCTCGACTCTGTCGCTGCAAAACACGGGTGACCGCGCCATGACCATGCAAGTCAGCAAGACCATCGGCGCAACCGGCAAGGTCGCGCTGGATGCGCCGATCTTCGATCCCGTAGCATTCCGCCTGAGCGACGAGCAGGCGGGCATCATCGCGCGCGCTCGCGAGATCGGCCAGAGCGTGTTCGCCGGCCGCGCCGCCACGTATGATCGCGAGGCGGTCTTCCCGACCGAGAATTACCGCGACCTCCACCGTGCCGGCCTACTCGGCATCGCCGTCCCGAAGAGGCATGGCGGACTCGGCGCGAACTATCAGACCTATGCCATGGCAGCCGCCGAGATCGGCCGCTATTGCGGCGCCACCGCGCTCACCTGGAACATGCATGTCTGCTCGACCTTGTGGTCGGGCCTGCTCGCCGACGATCTCGACATGGACGCGGAAACTCGCGCCGAGCACGAAAAGCGGCGCGCAGTTCACTACAAGCGTATCGTCGAGGATGGCGCGATCTACTCACAACCCTTCTCGGAAGGCGGAGCTGCCGCCGCAGGCGGCGTCGCCTTCGGCACCGAAGCAAAGCCCGTCAAGGGCGGTTGGATCGTCAACGGCAAGAAGATCTTTGCATCGCTCTCGGGCCACGCCGACTATTACGGCGTGCTCTGCACCGAGATCGAGGAAGGCGAGAAGGCGTCGCGCCGCAATACCCTCTACCTCGCGATCTCCGCAAAATCGGAGGGCGTCTCGGTTGTCGGCGACTGGGATCCCCTCGGCATGCGCGGCACGGTCTCGCGGACGCTGCTGTTTAAGGGCGTGTTCGTGCCGGAGGATTCCGCGCTGATGCCACGCGGCGTCTATTTCCAGGCGGCGATGCGTTGGCCGCACATGTTCCTGACGCTGTCACCGACCTATATGGGCCTCGCGCAGGCCGCCTATGACTTCACCGTGCGCTATTTGCGGGGCGAAGTGCCGGGGATGCCGCCGGTCAAGCGGCGGATGTATCCGACCAAGCAGATCGCGGTCGCGCAGATGCAGATCAAGCTGGAGCAGATCAAGGGAATCTGGTTCCAGGCCGTCACCGAAGCCTGTGCCAATCCGAGCAAGGAACAGGTACTCCGCGCCTATGCTGCGCAATATTCGGTCATGGAAGGCGCCAATGAGCTCGCGGCGCTCGCGATCCGCACGTGCGGCGGTCAGGCCATGCTGCGCTCGCTGCCGCTGGAGCGAATCTATCGCGACAGCCGCTGCGGCTCGCTGATGCTGCCCTGGACAGCCGAGCTCTGCCTCGACCGGATCGGCCGCGAGGCGCTGTACGAGACCGGCGAGACGGACGACTGACGGTGGACCTCTGCAGTCTGATCGATCGCAACGCGGCGTTTTCGCCAGACAAGACAGCCATCGCTTTTGAAGGGGAGCGGCTGAGCTATGCGGCCTTTGCCGCGCGCATTGAACAGACCGCGACAGCCCTGAAGCAGGAGCTTGGCGTCGGCCGCGGCGACCGCGTCGCGATCCTGAGCCTGAACCGGCCGGACTACCTGGTTCTTCTCTACGCATGCGCGCGGCTCGGCGCGATGCTGGTGCCGCTGAACTGGCGGCTGGCCGTCGCCGAGCAGCTCTTCATCCTCACTGATGCCAGCGCCAAAGTCCTGGTGCTCGAGCAGGCATTTGAGGGAGTTCTTCCCGAGCTCGCACCGGGGACTGCCGTCGTCGGCCTCGATTTCGCGCCGCCGCGCGGAACGACGTTCGAAGGCCTGCTGGCTCGCAGCGAGGGCAAAGGCCGCAATCCGCGCACCGATCTCTCCTGCCCGCTTCTGATCGTCTACACGTCAGGAACGACCGGGCGGCCGAAGGGCGCTGTGCTCCGGCAGGAGGCGCTGTTCTGGAACGGCGTCATGAGCCAGCACATGCACAACATGACGTCCGACGATCATGTGCTGACGGTGCTGCCGTTCTTCCATGTCGGCGGCCTCAACATTCAGACCACCGCTGCGCTCCAGCTCGGCGCGACTGTCACAATTCATGCTCGCTTCACGCCGGATAGCGCGCTCGCCGCGATCGAATGTGAGCGGCCGACGCTGACGGTGATGGTGCCGGCGATCATTCAGGCCGTGAGCGAGCATCCCGCCTGGACGACGACCAATCTCTCGTCGTTGAAGGCCGTTGCCACCGGATCGACCATCGTACCGCCACATCTGATCGAGCGTTTCGTTGCACGCGGCGTTCCCGTACTCCAGGTCTACGGCTCGACAGAGACCTGCCCCATCGCGGTCTACACGCGCATGGGCGGCGATCTCTCGCGTGCGGGATCGACCGGACTTGCCGGCCTGTGCTGCGAAGCGAAGGTGATCGATCAGGCCGGCAATGAAGTGCCTGCTGGCACGCCGGGCGAGATCGCGGTGCGCGGCCCCAACGTGTTCTTCGAATATTGGGGCGATGCGGACGCCACGCGAGATGCGCTTCACGATGGCTGGTATCGCACCGGCGACATCGGCCTGTGCGACGCCGACGGCTATTTCTGGGTTCGCGACCGCAGGAAGAACATGATCATTTCCGGCGGGGAGAACGTCTATCCGGCCGAGGTCGAACGTGTCCTGCTCGAACACCCCGATGTCAGCGAATGCGCCGTGATTGGCCGGCCCGATCCGCGCTGGGACGAAGTCCCGATCGCCTATGTCATCCGGCGATCCGGCTGCCGGCTCGACGCGGATGAGCTGCGAACGCACCTTCAAGCGCAACTGGCGCGCTACAAGGTGCCACGCGATATCGTCTTCGTCACCGACCTGCCGCGTACGGCGCTGGGCAAGGTCCAGCACTTCCTGCTGAAGCAGCTTGATGCGCAGTCTCGCGCGCAAGGAGAAGCATCTTGAAGATTGCGGTTCTGGGTGGGGGAAACGGCTCTTTCGCGGCCGCAGGCGATTTTGCGCTCTCGGGCCATGAGGTCCGGCTCTGGCGCCGCGACGCCGATCAGGTCGCAGCCCATCGCGCGGCCGGCTCGCGCATCCTGGTGAAGGATCATAACGGCCGGCACGATGTGACGCTTGAGCTGGTCACGACCGACATCGCCGAAGCCGTCAGCGGCGCAGAGCTGATCCTGTGCCCTGCCCCCGCCTTCGCGCAGCCCGACATTGCCCGCCTGCTTGCGCCGCATTTGCGCGACGGCCAGGTCGTATTCCTGCCGCCGGCGACATTCGGGTCAATGATCTTCGCTCAGGCAGCACGGGATGCCGGTAACCACGCCAAGGCGAGCTTTGCCGAAACCGGTACGCTGCCCTGGCTGACACGCAAGCACGGGCCGTTCGAGGTCGCGATCACCATCCGGGCCAAACGGCTGCCGGTCGGCGTATTCCCGCTCGATCAGGCGCCGCAGGTACTTGAAGTGATCGGACGCGCCTTCCCGGATGCCATCGAGCCGTGCGGAGATGCGTTGTCCGGCGCGCTGATGAACGCGGGTCCGATCATCCATCCGCCGCTGATCGTGATGAATGCAGGTCCGATCGAGCATTTCGAGCGATGGGATATTCACAAGGAAGGAACGCAGGCCGCGATCCGCCGCGTGACGGACGCACTAGATGGCGAGCGGATCGCCGTGCGCGAGGCGCTCGGATACGGCGCGCCGCATTTTCCGCTGGCGCACCACTATGCGAAAGAAGGCGAGATCTGGATGTACGGCCGCGGCTCGCATGACCGGCTGACTGATTCCGGCGACTGGCGCGAGCGGATTGTTCTGACCGAGCACCGCTATATGCGCGAGGATTTGCGGCTCGGGCTGTCGCTGCTGGTCTCCGTCGCCGGCCTGGCCGGTGTGGCCACGCCGCTCGCCAAGGCATTCCTGGCCATCGGCGGCGCCGTCTGCGGCGAGGATTTTGCGCAGGGCGGCCGAACGCTCGAGACGCTGGGGCTTGGCAAACTGGGCAAGGCCGAACTGCAGACGCTTCTTCGCAAGGGATATTGATCGATGACCAGCCGCGCCAACATTGCCTGTCTCGGCGCCGGCCGCATGGGACGCGGCATCGCCGTCGCGTTCGCCTACGCGGGACATCCGGTCACGATGATCGACATCAAGGCACGTTCAGCGGAGGATTTTGCTAAGCTGGAGGCGGACGCGCTCGGCGAAGTCAGGACAACTTTTGCCAGTCTGTCGAAGCTGGGCTTGCTGACCGAAGCGGATGTCGCTCCGCTCATTGCACGCGTATCGGTGGTTCCGGCCAGCCAAAGCGACGCAGCGCTGGCCGTGGCCGAAATGGTGTTCGAGGGGGTTCCTGAGGTCGTCGAGCTCAAGCGCGAGGTGTTGGGGGCGGCTTCAAAGCAGGTCGGCCCGGACACAATCATCGCATCGACGACCTCAACCATCCTCGTCGACGACCTCTCGGGCGCGATCGAGAACCCACGCCGCTTTCTCAATGTGCACTGGCTCAATCCGGCCTATCTGATCCCGTTGGTTGAAGTTTCGCCCGGCAAGGCCACCGATCCCGCGATCATCGATGAGGTCAAGGCGCTGCTGGAGGGCATTGGCAAGAAGCCGGTCGTCTGCGCGGCCACACCAGGCTTCATCGTCCCACGCATCCAGGCGCTCGCGATGAACGAAGCCGCGCGCATGGTCGAGGAAGGCGTCGCCAGCGCCGAAGAGATCGACAAGGCGATCCGTTACGGTTTCGGCTTCCGCTATGCCGTGCTTGGATTGCTCGAATTCATCGACTGGGGTGGCGGCGATATTCTGTACTATGCGAGCCGCTATCTCGAAGGCGCGCTTGGCAGCGACCGCTATCGCGCGCCCGATGTCATTTCCCGCAACATGCATGAGGGACGGATCGGCCTGCGCACCGGCGCCGGCTTCCTCGATTATTCCGGCATGGACGTCGACGCCTACCGCGTCAAGCGGCTCCAGGCCATGGTCGACCTGCTCCGGCACTTCGACCTGGCTCGCCCGCCCGTGCTCGATCGCAGCTAGCCGAAGACGTCCTGAAGCACGCCTTCCCGCACGACCGCGACCCCATCGAGCTCGATGGTCGTCCCCATCATCGGCAAGTCGAAATGGCCGGCCGTGTAGCGGCCCGCGAATTCGTTGGCGCCGGTCGAGAACAGGAAGTTGCCGGAGACGGCACGAATTTCCGTGCCGTTGGTGTCGCGCTGATCGTACATCGACAGAGCCTCGTAGCGCGCGCCCGGGTTCATGCCGAAACCGACATGCGAGACCGCATAGGCCTCGCGATCGCCCCAGGCAGCAAGATAGGCGCGCATCATCGCAGCATCCGTGCCCTCGCCCTCCAGCTCGACAACGTAGTCGTCCTTCAAGGTCATCTTCACCGGTGAGGTCAGGTAGCGCTTGAAGGTCAGGTTGATGTCGCCGGGCGCCATCACCAGCGTGCCATTGATCGTCCCGCTCTTGGGGAAGCTGACGACGATGCCGCCGGGCCAATGCGCCAGCGTGCCCGGCTTGTCGGTCCAGCCCCACACGCCGACCGTGGACGCACCGACCATGTCCACGTCGAGCGCCGTGCCGGCCTTCGAAGTGACCCGCATCCGCTTGGTCCCGCGCAGCATCTTCGCAGCCGCGCGGACGCGCTTCTCCAGCACCGGATCCGGCACCATCCGCTCCAGAGCTTCGGGATGCTCGTTCGAGATCACCAGGATGCGGGCTCCGGCCTTGAGGATCTCCGGCGTCTCCACCGCATGCATCAGTCCCTCGATGGTGCAATCCACCACAAAGCCGGCCTGCTGAAGCGCGGTGATGACCGGACCAAGCTTCTGGATCGCCTCGCTCGCTCCCGTCGAGCGAACCGGAACGATATTCCGATTGCGCGGCGTCGGCATGACGACATGAAACGGCTTCGCTCCCTTTCGCAACAGGGCCAGCTCCGCCAGATGCACGTTCAGCGCACGCGACTGGGTTTCCGAGAGGATGGCGGCGGTATCGCCGGGCTTGACGGCGCAACGTTCAAAGATCTCGCAAAACGCGTCGATCCATTTTGCTTCGATGCGATCAGCCAGCATAGTTCACTCCCGGTCATCTGGTTTCTTGTTCGTCAGATCACGCCTCGGGGAAGCCCCGCAATAGGTAGGATCGCACGGCACCCAAGAGGGCGTTCAGGATCAGTCCCAGCAGCGAGATCGTGATCAGCGGCACGAACATGTCGACGGCCTGGAAGGTCCGGGCCGCGGTGACGAGCGCGTGACCCAATCCGTCCGTCGACGTGATCATCTCGGCCAGAAACACCACGATGCAGGAAATGACAAGGCCGATCCGGCAGCCGGTCAGGATGGACGGCATCGCCGCCGGCAGCACCACCTTGAACAGGATCTCGTACCGCGGCGTCCCCGCCGCCATGGCCGACCAGATCAGCTTCTGCTCGACGGTCGAAGCACCGTAATAGGTGGACAGCAGAATGGGAAACAGAGCGTCCGCGGCAACCAACGTGATCTTCGATCCGTGGCCAAAGCCGAGCAAAAGCAGCAGCGCCGGATAGAGCGCCACCTTCGGCAATGGCGCCAAGACGCGCACGATCGGCCGAACCACGGCGTTGATCGCAGGACTGGCAGCCGCGGCGATGCCGATGCCGACGCCCAACACGACCGCGATTGCAAAGCCGGCAAACAGCCGGATCAGGGTCGCCGCGACTTCCTGCTGAAACGTCCAGGTCAGGAGTTGCCGAAGCAACCGGCTGAAGACGTATCCTGGCGGCGGCAGCAAGACCGCAGGCGCAAAGCCGAATGACACGAGGCCCTGCCACAGCGCAATCACCAGCACGATCGGCGCCAGCCCGAGGATGAGGTTTGCTGGAAGGAGGCGCGATGTCATGAGAAGCTCAGCGGCAGGTCGAACTGAGGCTCGGACCAGCGCACCAGCCGTGCGCGAACCCGCTCGAAGATAGCATCGAGGCAAATTCCCATCGCCCCCACGATGATGATCATCGCGAAGACCGTGTCGTACTGACCCATGTCGAGCGCATTGAACAGGATGTTCCCGGCGCCGGACTGGCGGGCGATCATCTCGCTGGTGATCATCGTGATCAGCGCCAGTACGAGCCCGGTACGGCACCCGGTCAGGATTTCCGGCAGTGCAGCCGGCAACGCGATCCGCACTAGGCGTTGCAGCGGCGAGAGCCCCATCGCTGCGCCCGACCACAGCATCTTCTCTTCGACCGCCTTGGCCCCCTCAAAGCTATGGTAGATCACGGGCAGGCTGACACCGAGGAAGATCACCAGCGTCTTTGTGATATCGCCGACGCCCAGCCACAGCATGATGATCGGCATCAGGGCTGCCTTCGGCACCGGGTAGATCACCATCAGGAGCGGATTGAAGAAGGCCGCGACGCCGCGACTGCGTCCCATCAACAACCCAAGCGGAATCGAAAACAGCACGGCGATACCGAACCCGATTGCCATGCGGTGAAGCGAGGCGAGGATGTTGATCAGGGACTCCTTGTCGCCCAGGATGTCCGGGATCGCGCGGATCGCCTCGAGCGCCGTTGGGAAACTGTCGTTCTTCAGCGCGAGCGAGGCGACCTGCCACGCTGCCAGCAACCCGATGCAGGCAAGCACCGGAGCGGCGCGCTTGACCATGGCAGCCGGCGATATCATGAGGCGGGCCCGGCTTTGTCGCTCTCGTCGAACATGCGTTCGATGTCGACGACGTATTTCTGGTAGCGGGGGTCGAGCAATAGCTCGTTACGCCTGCGCGGCCGCGGCAGATCGATGTCGATCACCTGCCGGATGCGGCCGGGCGATTTCGACATCATCACGACCTTGTCCGACAGGAAAACGGCCTCGTCGACCGAATGGGTGACGAACAGCACCGTCTTGCGATCGCGCTCCCAGATGTTCAGAAGATCGTTCTGCAGCCGCGTCCGGGTATGAGCGTCCAGCGCGCCGAACGGCTCGTCCATCAGCAGGACTTCGGGATGGTAGGCCAGCGTCCGGGCCAGTGCCACGCGCTGCTTCATACCGCCCGACAGTTCCTTGGGATAGAAGTTCTCATAACCCTTGAGGCCGACCATCTCGATCAGGGCCCGGCTCTGCGCTTCCGCTTCAGTCGCGCGCACGCCTTGCTGGCGCGGGCCGTACATCACGTTGCCCAGCACGGTCTTCCAAGGAAACAGCGCGAATTCCTGAAATACGGGACCACGATCCGGTCCCGGACTCGTGATCGCCTGCCCCTTGATTTTGGCCGCGCCGCTGGTCGGGCTGACGAAGCCGCCAACGATGTAAAGCAGGGTCGACTTGCCGCAACCGGACGGGCCGAGGATGGAGACGAAGGCGCCCTCTTCGATCGTCAACGAAATGTCCGATAACGCCAAATGGTCCTTGCGCGCCGAGGTCTGAAAGACCTGCGAGACGCGGTCGATCTCGATGATCGCAGAAGCCGGCTTTTGCAACGTCACCGGGCTCACCCATTCATTCGATCTCGAAGGCACTACCTTCATCACGTCTCTCGTCTCACTCGCGCGCGGACATTACTCAACCTACCTGCTGAATGTCCTCCATCAGCAGCACGAGCTTAGCAAGAAGCTTGCCAGACAGGGTCCAGCGCGTCATTCGAACCAGGGCCATTCTGCCGGGCCTTCATGCGTGACGGCTCCGCCTGGCGCCTGACCGACCAATCGCGCATATTTTGCGAGCGCTCCTGCGCGGTGACGCGGCGGGCGCTGTTTCCAATCGCGTTGCCGCGTGGCAAGTTCCTGCTCGTCGACCAGCATATCCATGCGCCGGTTTGCAGCATCGATCCGGATCCTGTCGCCGTCACGAACATGCGCCAGCGGTCCACCGACGAATGCCTCGGGCGACACGTAGCCGATACACATGCCGCGGGTCGCACCGGAGAACCGGCCATCGGTGATCAGGGCCACCTTTTCGCCCATGCCCTGACCGTAGATCAGTGCCGTGACGCCGAGCATCTCGCGCATGCCGGGGCCGCCGACCGGCCCTTCGTTGCGGATCACGAGGACCTCGCCCGCCTTGTAGCTGCGGTCACGAACCGCTTTGACACAGGCTTCCTCGTCTTCGAAGACGCGCGCCACACCTTCGAAGAACTGGCTCTTCAAACCTGCGACCTTGATCACCGCACCATCGGGACAGAGGTTGCCCTTCAGCACGGCGACGCCACCATCGGGCATGATCGGCGCACGGGACGCGTAAACGACCTCGCCATCGGGCGCATTCGCCGCGCCATATTCTTCAGCAAGGGTGCGCCCCGTGATGGTGATGCAGCCGCCATCGATATGACCGCTCTGGATCAGCTCGCGGATCACCACGGCGGCACCGCCGATATCGTAGACGTCCTTTGCCGTGTACTTGCCGCCCGGTCGTAGGTTTCCGATCAGCGGCGTCCTGGCGAAAACCTCGCCAACGTCATCGATCGTGAACGCAATGCCGGCTTCGTTCGCAATCGCCGGCAGATGCAGCGCGGCGTTGGTCGAGCCGCCGGTCGCGGCAACGATCGCCGCGCCGTTCTCCAGGGATTTCCGCGTTACGATGTCGCGCGGCAGTGGCCCGCCGCGTTCCAGCATCTCCATGATCAGCCGGCCCGCGCGCCGCGATATCTGTGCGCGCTCGGCATAGACACCGGGCACCATCGAGACGTTGGGAATGGTCAGGCCCATCGCTTCCGAGACCATCCCCATCGTATTCGCGGTGAACTGACCGGCGCATGCACCGATCGTCGGCAGGCAAGAGCGTTCGATTCGCTCGAGCGTGGCGCCGTCAATCTCGCCGGTCATGAAGCTGCCGACAGCCTCGTAGGAGTCGAGCACGGTCAGGGTTCGCCCATCGACACGCCCCGGCAGCGAGCTGCCGCCATAGATGAAAATCGACGGCACATTGCAGCGGACCATGCCCATCATCACGCCGGGGAGCGTCTTGTCGCATCCGCCGTATCCGATCAGCGCATCGTAGGCGAGACCATGGACCACGGCCTCGATCGAGTCGGCGATCAGCTCGCGGGAGAACAGCGAGAACTTCATCCCCTCGTGATTCATGCTGATACCGTCGGACACCGAGACAGTCGAGAATTCGCGCGGCGTGCCGCCGGCCTCCTTGATCCCCGTCTTGGCCGCGGCCACCTGGAAGTCGTGGGTCATGTTGCAGGGCGTCTGCTCGCCCTTCATGCTGACGACACCCACCATCGGTTTGGCAATCGCAACATCATCGAGCCCCATGGCGCGCATGAATGCGCGGTGCGGAGCCCGGTCGAGGCCGTCTGTGGTGACTCGTGATCGCAACTTCTTCATACGTGCATCTTCTTCGTGCAACGTCCCGAATTGCCCGGAACATTGCGATCTCTTTGCCTGGATAAATCGCCGGGCGCCTATTCCAGCGGCGCGACGATCGTCGGGTGCTTGAACTGCGCGGCGTCCAGCTTCGGCAGCATTCCGGTCTCGGCATAGATGTCCAGCATCTTCTGGATCGCAGGAAAGTTGGGCGCCGCACCGGGATCGCGACCGAAATCGTTGTCCTTGAGCAGATAGGTCTCGAGCACCGGAATGGGCGCCTTCAGGACCTCGTTGACGACCTTCAGCGTCTCCTCGCGGTTCGCGAGCGCCTTCTTCATGCCTGACGTGATGTCGCGGACGTAGGCCTTGACGAGTTCGGGGTTCTTGTCGACGAAATCGGCTCGGCAGGCTTCCAGGATGTGCACGATGTTCGGCATGGCCTGCGACAGCGAGAACAGCTTGCGGGTGCCGCCCTTCGCCTCCGCGCGTGCGGCAAACGGCTGGTTCATGTTGACGGCGTCGACCCTGCCCTGGCGCAGCGCGTCCTCGGAGACGGCGAAACCGACCTCGACCAGCTTGATGTCCTTGGCCGGATCGACGCCATTCTGCTTCAGAAGCAGATTGAACGGGCCCTGCGTGCCGCCGCCAATCACGGAAATGCCGACCGTCTTGCCCTTGAGATCGGCAATCGTCTTGATCGGTGAGTCGTCCATCACCGCCCAATAGACCGAAAAGCCGCCCGGCTTCTCGAACACATGCTGCGCTACGATGTAGGCCTTGAGATTGCCACCGACCACGCCGTTGGCAAGCGACAACGGCGCCTGCGTCGCGCAATCCAGCGCGCCGGCGGCCAATGCCTGCGTCATCGGCGCGGTGCCCTGAAATTGGGTCCATTCGATGTTGTAGGTCTTGCCGATATTGGGAAACTCGGCCGGGCGGCGCATCATCCAGTACTTGGATTCCTCGGCCGGGATGGTCCAGCCCACGCGGATCGTCTGCTGTGCCCACGACGGGCCTGCGCCCGAACTTACGGCCGCTGCGGCCCCCAAAGCCAGGATCCACTTCGAAACGGTTCGCATCGTGCCCACTCCGCTGCTCCGGCGCCGACCGGCGCCATCCAACCCGACCGCCGCAAATGTTTCATGGTTCAAACAATCAGGCAAGCCATGCGAGCGGGGCGGTTTCGCGGCCCGGCCTGCAATGTATGGTAAGGCTGCGTTTGCGCTGCGACAGAAGGAGGCAACCTATGGCTGATGCGAGCAAGACAAACCCGCAAAGCGTCGAGCGGCTCGGCTATCTCGGCCTCGGATTGATGGGGACGCCGATGACGCGGCGCCTGCTCGAGGTCGGCTATCAGGTCAGCGTCTGGAATCGCTCGGAAGGCAAGGTCGCTCCGCTGGTCGCGTCCGGCGCCAAACGCGCAGCCTCGCCCAGCGACGTGATCGCGAACTCAGATATCGTCTTTATGTGCGTGACGGATGCTGCGGCCGTCGAAGAGGTGATTTTCGGGGCCGAAGGTCTTGCAGCGGCTCCCGGTGCGGGCAAGCTCGTGGTCGACTTCTCATCGATTCATCCTGATGCCGCGCGCGACCTTGCAACACGACTGAAGGCGGCGAATGGCGCCGGCTGGATCGATGCGCCGGTGTCCGGCGGCACTAAGGGCGCTGAGGAAGGCACGCTTGCAATCATGGCCGGCGGCGAAGCGGCCGACATCGAGCGGGCACGGCCTTATGTGCTGGCCATGGCTCGCAGGTTTACCCACATGGGTCCGACCGGCGCCGGCCAGACCACGAAACTCTGCAACCAGGTGATCGTCGGATGCGCAATGGCCGTGCTTGCGGAAGCGACGCGCCTTGCGGTGAACGCCGGAATTGACGCCAACCGATTGCCCGAAGCACTCGCCGGCGGCTTTGCGGATTCCATTCCGCTTCAGTTGTTCGTGCCGCGGATGGCCCAGGGCATTCACTCGCCGCCACTGGGTCACATCGCCACGATGCTCAAGGACCTCGATACGGTCGCCGACGTCGCGCAGACAACGTCGACGCCGATACCGATGGCATCGCTCGCCGGGCAGATCTTCAGACTGGCCAAGGCCGCACGAGGCGCAGAGGCCGATGCGCTGGAGATCTACAAGCTTTCGGCGGCAGTGCGCTGAACCGTTACGGTTACTTCTTGCGCTCGTCGCCGGCCAGGAACCGGCCATACATCCCCCGCGAGAACAACAGAGGTTCCGCCGCGTTGTAAGCATAGGCCTCGACGGCACCGAGAAAGATCACGTGGTCGCCACCGTAATAACGGTTCACGGATCGGCATTGAAAATTGGCGACGCTCTCGGCCAGCACCGGAGCGCTGCCGAGGCCCGGTGTCCAGTCAACCCCGGCGAATTTGTCCTCGGACGATTTTGCAAACTTGTTCGCAAGCGCCTGCTGTGCTGTGCCGAGCACATGGACGGTGAAATGGCTGGCGTTCTGAAACACAGGCAAGCTCGACGAGTAGATTCCAAGGCTCCAGAGCACCAGCGGAGGATTCAGGGAGACCGAGGCAAACGAATTGCAGGTGATGCCATAAGGCTTTCCGTCAGCAGCCATGGCGGTGATGATTGTCACGCCCGTTCCGTAGGCACCGAGCGCGTTACGAAAGTCGCGGGGATCGATCGACGAACTGTCGCTCGCGAGTTCATTGGCGGGATCGGAGACGGCCGGCTGCTTCGGCAGATCAGTCATCGGCCGGCCTCACAACGTGAGATTCTCGGACGGCAGGCCAAGTGCTACACGTCCATAGTTGGTTCCAGCCGCGTCGAAATTGAACGCGAGATGCGAATTGATCGCGTGCGCATCACGGAATTGCCGCTGCAACACGCCCGTCGTGAACAGGCCGCGCGCCCCGCTCGCGGCAAACAGCATCGAGACGGCCTCGGTGCACAGATTGACCGAGAACGCTCCGTCGCGCCGGTACCTGGTCTTGGCAGCCATGCTGGGAATATGACCGCGCCGCGCATCCGCCATCGCTTCGATGCAGGCAGAGCGCATGATCAGGCGCGCCGCATCGATCTTGGCCGACGCCTCTGCGATCTTGATCTGCGTACTTTGAAAATCGCTGAGCTTGGCACGATTGTAGGTCGATATGCGATGCCGCGCGACCTCCGCATAGTCGTCGAGGCAGGCCTGCGCGTTCCCGAGCGCTACGCCGGAAAGGACGTAGGGAAACAGCGAAAACACCGGCAGCTTATAGGACGGATTGGGATTGATCGCGCTCCCGGGCGTCGAACCGCCGGTAAGATCACCGACAGCGACCGTCATGTAGTCGGGCACAAAGGCATCCTTGACTTCGACGTCGCACGAACCGGTCCCGCGCAGGCCAGCGACGTTCCAGGTGTCCAGCACCTTGTAGTCGTTCTTCGGCAGCAGAAAAATTCGATACTCGATGCCATCAGCCTCGTCGTCCGAGTAGACGACACTTGCGAGCATGTTCCATTCGCAGGAGGCAACGCCGGAGGAAAACGGCCAGCTCCCGTGCAAGCGGTATCCACCCTCGACTCGCGTGGCACGTCCGGCAGGAAAAATGAACGAGGACGCAATCAGCGCATCCGGATCGCGGCTCCAGACCAGATCCTGCGCCTTGTGCTCGAACATGCCGAGCATCCAGTGATGGCTCGCCAGATTGGCGAAATTCCACGCCACCGACGCATCCGCCCGGCCGAGCAGCTCGGCACAATCGACGAGGGCGACGTAGTCAAGCTCGGCGCCGCCAACGCGCTTCGGCTGGAGCATCCGGAACAGGCCGGCGTCGTGGAGATCCTTCTCGGTTTCCGGCGGCAGATGTCGCAGCTCTTCGGTCCGCGCGGCCCGTTCTCGCAGCCGCGGCACGAGCGCCTGAGCTCTCGCGATCATGGCGGCATACGCGCGCTCGCCGGCTTCCTGCTCCGTCGGCTGGCCCATACTCGGCTCTTGACCAGGCGCCATTCGTGTTCCTCGCTTTGATATAGTTATGCGGCGGGAACCTCGCCAAATCAAGCAGATGCGGGTACCGGCGTAGAATGCCAGATCCTTGGATGGATCAGGTTCAGACCGACGTCGGTGGCTTGCCTGATCCAAAAGCACCCTTTTGGGTGAACTCCGAAATTCGGCGCTCATCGTAACCGAGCGTGTCGCGTAGAACGTCCTTGGTATGCTCACCTAACAGGGGCGCAGCAACGGGATCGATCGCACCGGTCACGCTCATGGTGATCGGCGGCTCGATGTTAGGGACCCATGCCGCCGTACGATGAGGAATCCGGCTCAGGCGATGGCGCTCGCGAGCCTCGGGCGCATTGAACCCCTCCTCTACCGTCCGGAGATAGCCGACCGGAATATTGGCCAGCTTCATCTTCGCCATCCAGTTCTCGAGCGTATCGCTCGTGAAAACTTCCGCAATGGCTGCCCGCAGAAGCTCCTTGTTCTCGGAACGCGCCTTGCGCGAGGCGAACTGCGGATCGGTGATCAGATCGGGCCGGTTCAGCACCTCGACCACCAGGCGGCGATAGAGCCGATCGTTGGCGCAGGCCATGTAGAGCGGCCCATCGGAGGCCTCGTAGACACCGACGGTGGGGGACCCGCTCGGCGAATTGCCGAACCGGCCGGGGTTCTCACCGTTGATCAGATAGGCCATGCCGTAGAAGCCGGTCATGCCCATGGCAACGTCGAACAAGGCGACCTCGACATGCTGTCCGCGGCCGAGCCGGTCCCGCGCCAACAGCGCCAGCAGGATGGCGTTGCAGGCGGACATCCCCGTCGCCATGTCCACGATGGGCGGGCCGGTCCGAACCGCCGGACCATCGGCAAATCCGTTGAGCGACATGAAGCCGCTTTCCGCCTGCGTAATGGGATCGAAGCCAGGCCGCGAGGCAAATGGGCCGGTCCGTCCGTAGGCCGATATCGAGCAATAGACTAGCCGCGGGTTGAGCGGTGCGACCGTCTCGTAATCAAGACCGAATTTCTTCATGACGCCGCTGGAAAAATTCTCCACGACCACGTCGGCCTTGCGGATCAGGTCGAGCGCAATCTCGCGGGCCTCCGGCACGGCGAGGTCGAGCGCGATGCCGCGCTTGTTGCGGTTCAAGCTGAGATAGGCGGCGCTTTCGCCGCCGATTTCGGCGTGCTCGTAGGCGCGCGTATCGTCGCCGCCGTCCGGATTTTCGATCTTGATGACGCGCGCGCCAAAATCCGCAAGCGTCTGCGTGCAGGCCGGCCCCGCCACAACGCGCGTGAAATCGACGACCAGGAGACCATCGAGCGCGGTAGGCGCGCCCGTCGCCCGCGACGAACGTTCCGGCAATTGAGGCTTGGTGGGCATCGACAGCGCTCCCTTACATCGGCTTGTGGTCGCCGAATTTCCTGCGAGAGCAAACTTAAAGCCCGGCGCTGCCAACTTCGCAAGTACCTCACCCGCATCGCTTGAATACGCAAGAAGGACCCGGCAGCTGTCAAGCTGCCGGTCCCTTGGACATTCCGCGCACCAGATTCTACCACAGCTTGCGCCGCCACGCATGAAGGCTGCGTTCCGCACCGCGGGAAACCCTGCTCAGCTAAGCGATCTTCGCCAATAGAGCGTATGCGACCAGGCCCAGGGCACCTCGGGCTCGAACAGCCGATAGCCCGCCTTGATGAAATTATTCGCTGAGAAGCTGTTATCCGTTGTGTCCGAAACGATACTATTCCATCCGACGCGCCGCGCCCTGGCTTCGATAGCCCGCATCAACCTGAGCTGAAGTCCTCTTCCCCAGTGCTGCTGCAAGACGCCGACTCTCGAGAGGTAGCCGCAATTTCGTGCATGAGTGGAAGGCACGACGCCTGCGAAGGCGACGGGATCATCACCGCAATAGGCAAGCCACCACGCCCCGAGATCGAAATCCGGCATCGCAGCAGCATCGAAGAACGTCAGCCGATGCAGATCGGCCAGGGTATCTGCAACGTCATCATCAGACACATCGACCATACGAATTCTGTACATGAGACGACCTGTTCGCAAGGAATGACGTGAGTGCTCGCGCGGCGATTCCAAGGCTCATTTGCCCAGCACGACCTTGACGCCGAGCCAGACGGCCCCCATCAAGCCGGTCGCAAGCACCGTAATGACGGCCTTGAAGGTGTAACTCTGCGCCTGCTCCACGCTCTTCCGCCACCTTCGCAGATGCTGAAAGTCGGCCCTGAGTTCTTTGCGGTCGTCATCCTCGATTCCGAATGAAGCCAGCACCGACGCCACCGCTTTCAACACGATCGCATCGATATTGTCCTGCTGCAGCCTATGCTGCTCGCTCAGCGTCTCCGCAACGATCGCCCGGATTTCGTCATCTGGAATCTTCACCGCTTGATGATCCTTGCAACATTTTCGAAGCCGCGCTTGGCGAAGTAGAAGGAGACGACGAGATTGGCCGTAACCGCCGCAAATCCCGCCAGAGGATCCGTGGATCCGAGGCCAAGCACCTTGTCGAAGACGAGAAGCTTTGCGAAATAGAGAGCGACGCAGTACCCCATCAGCTTGTCGGGCTCATACCAGTGCCCTATCTCAGCAATTCTGTATTGCATGATGGCCTTAGTTTCGGCCGTCTGCGATGCGATCTCGCCCGCCGCGAGGTCCGCCGCGATCTTGGTGTCGACATTCTCGGCCTTCAACTTCGCGCTGTAGGCCTCGATCAGCGCCCTGACGACAGGACCACCGAGGAACGAGATAATGGTCATCCACATTGGTCTTTCCTCCGAAGGGTTCGCAGACGCGCGATGATCGTCACAACGGAGATCACCAGCATGATCCGCCCCGTCGCCTTGACGTCGCCGATGGCCGCGCTGATCTGATCCTTGAAGCCTGGATCGCCCAGCGCGTCGGCAAGGTCGTCGATGATCGACGCCAGCGCGCCCGCGAGCGCGATGCAATAGCTCCAGGCTATGGTCAACGAGTGCAGGCAGGCTGCCTTGAGTTTTGCCAGCATCAGGATTTGCCCCGCAGGACTGCAAGCCTCGCCTCCAGCGACTTGATCAAAGTGCCCGTGCCGGTCACGAGCCGGAGGATCGGGTCTTTGCAAACCCAGCAGGCGCCAAAGCCGGCGGCGAAAGCGATGATGTCGACAAACGTCCGCATGGTCATTTCCTTCCTAGGATTGATCTGACAAGGTTGACGACGAACGCGCCGATCGAGCCCTTCGACGGGTTTGTCAGTGAAGGCTCGACTGAAGCGTCGGCCGACGGCCTCTTGGGGACCTTCGTGCCCGCAAACCCGATCCCGGAATCGAGCTCCATCAGAGCGATCACGAGCGCCGCGCATCCCAATTGCGGATCGACCTTGCTCGGATCGTAGACGCCATCCCGGACGTACTTGCCGGCACGATATTGGTCGGTGCCGGACCAGAGATAAGGCGACGGCACGCCACGAGCCGCGTACCCGATGCCGTTGTAGGTCTCGAGCGCCGTCAACGCCGCCGCGATCGACCAGTCCTTGTGGCGCGCGAGGAACGGCGGACATTTGACGAGCGCGTCGATTGCGGCGGCCTCCCACGAATCGAACGGGCCTCGCCCCGCCGGCACGTGCACCGATACGCGGTTCCAGGGATCGCCCTGGGCCAGGGAGGCCCGCCAGTCCTGGGAAGATTCCCGCTCGTGAATGACCGCAATCGCCGGCCAGGGCACCCCCGTCTCTCGCTCGACGGCCTGATATCTGGCTTTGGCCTTGTAGAGCCGCGCCGCAATTGACGCGGCCTCGGTGCGTCGGGTCGGCTTGGCCACAAGCCAGCGAGCCTCATTGGCCCGCTGCAATGCAATGAGGTCCGTCATGCGTCGCACACTGCGCATGCAGGATGGTTCTGCTCGGGCTTCCCGTTGCACTGCCAATAGGGAGGGCAGGGCTGAGCGCTGGCCAGAAGGCACGGCATCGCGACCGCCGCGAGGGCGTTATGATCTACCATGGGTTGACTCTGTTAGGGGTTGCGGTAGGAACCCATGAATGGGTCAGAGGGACGCTTATTACGACTACATCCGCGCATTTGCCGCCTTGCTGGTCCTGTTCTGCCACAAGGGGAAAATGCCCGGCGGCTCGATCGGCGTGAGCATTTTCTTCTGTCTCAGCGGCTTTCTAATTACGCGTATCTTGATACACCTCCCCAGCCTCTCGGCGCCGAACATCGCGGGGTTCGTTTTTCGAAGGTTCATGCGAATCTTCCCGCTCTATGCCGTGACGCTAACTGCGGCTATTATTTTGGCTTGGGTCTATCGCCCAGACATGCTGCCCCGTTTAATCGGTGGCCTGACGGGGTTACTGACCTTCACCCAATTGCCGAGCGGCACAGGCTATGCAACAGCGGTAGCTTGGTCCCTGCATGCAGAGTTTTGGTTCTACCTCACGTTCCCGGTGGTCTTCGTGCTCACTTACAGACGGGGACTGTTGCCGCTTGTAATCGCACTTTTGATCGGGGTCAGTATTTGGGCAAAGGTCCGTGACGGCGGGACGCCGGAGAGTTGGCCTCTCGGCAACGACCAATGGTTGACGGTGCTTTATCTCGATCAACTCATGTACGGAGCAATCTGTGCGCTTCTTGTCGAGAAGAAGGCTCGCCTGATCCGCCTGTTTTCCTCGCGCCTTTGGTTTTGGGGAGGGCTCACGGCCAATTTAATGATCGCCAAACTTGCGCCGCTCAGCCACTGGCACCTTGAAATGAGCATCGCTGCATTGCTTTGCGCCGTCGCGATCCTTCATCACGAAGCATCAAAAACTGTCCTGAAGGACAATTTTATAGCTTGGACAGGCCGAATTTCATTCTCGCTCTACCTCGTTCACGCTGTAGTGCTTGACTACCTTCCTTATGAAAGGCTGCCAGACGTACTTGATACACCATCGTTTTTTGCGGTGGTGTTCGCGCTGTCTTACCTGACCCAAAAATTCATCGAGAGGCCAGGAATTAGAATGGCAGCCTCCATCGTCAAGAGGCTGTCAAATGATCCGCATGATCTTGTTGCAGATGATCGTGTGCTGCACGTTGGTGTGGGCAGCGCCGCCGGTGTTGCTAGACGTGACGCTGATGGTGTTGTTTCCCGAAGAACTTAGTTGTCCGGCGGTTGCCTGTCCCGGATTAAACACCGTGATTGGACCAGAATTGCCAGCGGTAGTGTTACCAAGATTGCCGGAGACAACGTTGGTTGAGGCCGAAAGAACTGAGATCGTATTGACGTCAGCCGACGTGATCGACGGGATTTCGCCAGCACTGAGAATGTGAGCTTCCGAGCCACCGACAGAGCCCAACACCGTCGAATTGCCGCCAAAATAGCTCGCGGTCAGACGGGAGGCGATCGCCTCTTTCATCGCCGTTACGCGGCCGGTGAGATCGGGCAGATTGAAGGTCGTCGAGCCATCGCCAGTCCCGTAAGTCGTTCCGATCAACGCAAACAGCGCGGCATATGTCGTGCGCGAGATCGCCTGGCCATTCGGGAATGCGAAATTGCCGTTGGGAACGGAGAAGCCGTAAAACTCCATGACCGCGCCGATCGGCATCACATAGGGGACTACGAAGAAGTTTTTCAAACGAAAATGGCTGCTGGTGTTGACGAAAGTTAGTTCATACGGAGTTCCCGCGATCAGCGTGCCGGAAGGGACCGGCGTACCGGCCCCGTCGGTAACAATTGGAAAGGCTCCGAGATTGTCAACATTCAACGTTGGATTGGCGCCACTGGTCGCGTGGAAGTAGACTGTCAGTTCCTGCGCGGCCATGTGCGCGGTGGAGTCGAAAACCTGATTGCTCGCGAGCGTATAGGCCGTCGCGGTGCCACCCGTACCGAGCCCGCCCCCGCAAGTATCATCTCGATATTTCGCTAGGCTAGCCATCATCGCGCGAGCAGAGTCATTGATGCTGGAAGGCACTTGCCCTTCGGCCCAATTGATCGTGCTGTCCGCACTCGCATTGTTGCCTGCCGTTTGAGACCATTTGTAGAGAGTCATCTTGCTTCCCGAATATTGAGGCGCGCAGCCATCGTCGCCGTTGTGGATCCAAGGGCATCATCTGCCCAGCGACAGTCAGTCCGAATTCTTCGTTTCTCCGCCGCACAGCTCGATATATTGCGCGCAGCGACAGGACGGCGCCCGGGCTGTCAGGAGGTTGCGGATCACACCGGCGGGGACGCCGGGGCTGTCGCCTGCGATCCTGGCGACGCGCGCGTCGATGATGCCGTCGATTTCGGCGCGCAGCTCCTCGATGCGTTCCTCAATTCTTGTCGCGCGCTGCTGCTTCATTTCCATTGGTCTTTTCGTCCTTTGTTTGAGCCTCGAATGCCGCCAGCTTCTGGCGGGCGGAAGCAGCCTCGTTCTGCGCGCGCCGCAGCGCGCGTTCCCGCTGAGCTTCGTGCGAGGCGAGATGAACCTGGATGTCGTAGGGAAGCGCGCTGAACCGTTCCTTGAACGACCCCGGCCAGGACCGTGGCGGCGGAATGGCCGCGATCACGCTCATCGCGCTTGCCGCCGCCCCGCCCAGCGTGGGATCGGCGAGGCCGAGCGACACGTGCATCCGGGATATATCCTGCACGGCCGGCCAGAGCCGGCTCATGCCGAGCGACGCGCAGTCGGTCACGAAACGCGCGACCGACGCGGGCGTCGCCGGACAGGCGGTCACACCGTTCAGCTCGCACCATTTGACGAACATCGGCGCGTCGCGTAGCCGCGCCTGGGCAAGCGCCGTCAGCAGCGGATGGGTCATCGCTTCGCTTTGCGCAGTGCCTCGTGCAGACTGCCCATGCGCCGGCGCAGATTGACCAGTTGAACGCGCTTTCGCAAGCTGTGAGGGCTCGAGTCGATCTCACCGCCCAGCTCGGCGTCGAACCGCTCTAGCGCGGCTACACGCTTCTTCAGGCCGTAGAGTGCGAAGTTCTCCGCAATCCGCTCCGGCGACATAGGTTCGCCATAGAGATTTCCGGTAATGGACTCGGCGCGTTCGATGAGATTTCGGTCGTCCTCGCTCATGGTGCGTATCCCTGTCTTGGATTCACTTTGACCAGTTGGCCGGTACGGCGAGAGCTTCCCTAAAGCGGGAAGAATATTGGTGGCGCGATGCGCCGCTCCGGCCTGATCGTCCCGCTGTCGGGCAGACCCCTGGAGGTTGTCGAAACTGCCCACCGCTCTCGCGGTTGAGGATCAGCATCCATCGGCGGTGCAACCGGATTCGGCTCGAGATACAGCTCGTTCTTGTCCCGGGTCGTTGGTGATAGTGCTGGCGGCAGCTCGATTGGATCGGAGGGCCCCGCGGTTCCGATTTGATCGCGGAAGGTCTTGGCGTGCCGGCGCAGATACCTGATCACTCTCCGAGGATGTCAGCAGGATCATTGGCTCGTCCTCGCAAGCTCTTGAACGATCTAATATATCCATCGAGATCTTCGGCCCGTGCCTGCCAATCCTTCTGGACCCCATCCGGATAGTAGGACTGGTCGCCGTCCAGGAGTTCCGCCAATTGCCTACGCACGATATCGTAGACACGTGGACGATCCGCCTCAGCGATCGTCGTCTCCGGATTTAGAGGAGGCAAGTACTGCCGTTCGATGGTGGCCATGATGAGCCTCTGTGGAAGCATGCCGATCCGACCTTGCGTTCAACGAATGATCGCAGGAGAATTCGGCCGACGATGAAAGGAGATAAGAGCGGGCTGCAGCGTGCCCGGACGCCAGACTATTTCAAGTCAGAAAATTGGAGATACAGAAGCCCCAAAGGGAGATTCTGGACGTACTCGTTTCTCTTGCGAGCGTGCCCTTCGTAGATGTACAGGCGGAGCAGTGGCTGGGTAAGCTCGCGCGCCGCCATACGGTCGCCGTCCGAAAAATAGCAGCACTCGATGTCCCGGCTACGGCCGCCGTCGGCAAAGACAACCGCCTTGTGGTACCCGGAACGCTCAACCTTGATCGATATCGTCAGATCCGATTTCGTGAGCTCTATGGTGCAATACCTTTCATACCGGCATTCCTTCGCAATCCCCTCTTCGTTGAGCACGCTCGTCGCGCCTGCGGCAACATCCGCCCGGGTCGTGCCATCGAACGCATAGGAAACAGTATAGTCAGCGGCAAGCACATCGACCGATGAGAGAAGGCCTGCCGCGATCATCATGACTGACAAAACACGTCTCAACAGCATGGGCATCCTGTCTGTCCTGTATGCACAACGTCTCTATCCAGAGCCAAGAAGGTACGTTCAATGTCCTTGATAATATGCGAAGGCTCGCCGGTACACATCACTCATCTGCGAGCGGCGGTCTTAGCCTGATAGAGAGCAACCGCATCCTTGAGATCGCCCGTGCTCGAAAGCCGGGCGCTCAACGTTCGCAAGTCGTGCTGATCGCGCTCACCTCGGCCCGCCGCCAGGCCCGGTCTCTGCACCACAGGCATCGGCTTCGCCGCGACGGCATCCCTCGCCTTCATCATCAGCCGGTATTTGCCGGCGTCGTCTTGCAGTCCCCTGAAGATGATGAGCCCGTCGCCGGGTGTCTCGATCTTGTCACTGAACAGCTTGAAGCCGTGGCCGAGACCAAGGCTCGCGATCTTGCCCTCGATCAAGCGCTTCGAGGATTGCGCCAGCGTCCGCTGCGCCTCGCGGATGCAAACCGCGAGCGTGCCGCGCTCCGCCTGGCAGGTCTCGACAAGGAGCTCGCCGAAAAAATGCGACTTTCCCGAGCCGCGTCCGCCGTAAACGCCCTTGTAGCGCGCAGGTTGCAGCAGCGGTTCGAATATCTTGGCGGTCGGAATTTTCAGAATCGACAATGGATGCGCTCGCTCGCCCTAGGGCAGGCCGGTGCGCCTACGCCAGATCGTGGACCGGTCTTCGTTGTTGGGTGTGTCGGGTTGTCCCTGCGGAGCTTGATTGGAACCGGCAAGGACGCCGCCGGGAGACGTAGGCCACGATCCGAATCGTCTCTCGAAGTCGCTCTGCGTCGAAAGCGGGAATGAAGCGTCGGGAGGAACAAAGGGCACCGGCACACCATCACTCGAATTGAAAGCGGATCGATCCGATCGTTCGACAGTCATTCTCCTCAGAACCCGCACATCCTGCGGGCGGGTCGCGGCGACGAGGTCAGCGTCCTGGAGATACCGCTGATGCTCCGGAACGTACGCTGGCGGGCTCGGCGCAGGCAATTCTCGTTGATTCCAAAAAGCCTGAGGATCGAGACGACGGCCCGCGGCATCGATCAATTGATAATGAAGATGATGATCGCCATTTTCCACGCGGTCCTTGAGCACTCCCATGTTGCCCATCGTGCCGACCATCTGTCCCGCGACAACCCGATCGCCGATGCTGACATACTGTCGGTGCGTGTGCAGCAGCTCGTGTGAGACACAATCTGCGTCCCTGATCGCTATGCGACCTGCGGTTCCTTCACCGGCCTTCGTCACGAGACCATCGACTGGAGAATGCGGGATGCCTCAGATTGATCCCCTGCTATCCGTTTGGCCCGACGCTGTAGTTCCCATCCACACCACGATGGGGCGATGTGCCACGCTTTCGAATTGCAGCGTATGGGCTGGTGGTGTGCGGTTGAAAGCCCTCGGTCGGCGGCAACATCCGTCGCAGAGCATCTTCCCAAGACATATGAATCTCCACATCATAGAATGTATTGAGGGCAAACTAGGCGGCGCACATTTCCACGCCACTTGCTCAACCTATGGTCGATCCGCTATTCTGAGGCCGACGTCCTCGGGCAGCTTCCCCGTGTGCAGGAATAGCTTCGTGAGATTGGATCGGGTGAAGGGCCTCACCTCGTTGTCGGCGCTTGCCACGCTTTTGCTGTCGTGCGCTGGCCTGTCTATCCACGCGCAGGAAGGCCCCAAGACAGCGTCCGACAGGTGGCGCCCAAAGGACGGCGCCTATGCCGCGCCCGGCAAGGACTTCCAGTCGTCCTGCAACGAACTCAAGGACATGACGATCGATCTCCGCGGCAAATCGGTCCACGGCTACGAATGGGGCTGCACCGTCAGGAAAATGAATGATCTCTCGCAAGGTTCGCTGAAGCTCGACATGATTTGCAATGACTACAATCTCGCGCAGGATCTCGAACCTCGCGATCCCAACTGGGAGACCAGGAAGTTCAAGGAAGTGATGTTCATCAAGCGGATCGATGATGCGACGATCTCCGTTCAGAAGAGCCTGAATGGTAAACCCCTGGCGTGCGGCCTACTGCCCTCTGGAGACGCAGCGCGCCCGCGCCGAACCTGAGCTGAGAGCCAAAGCCGAAGCGAACGCCCACCCGCGGGATGGCGTCTACGCGGCGGCAGGCACCGATTTCGACGAGCGCTGCACCAAGTTGAACGACACTGTCGTTGCATTCTCCGAAAAGTCGATCACGACAGCCTCGAACATCTGCAAGATTGAAAAGACGCGGGTTCAGCTTCCCGACACAGTCAGGATCGGCGCGACCTGTGCACCGCAGCCGGCTCCCGGCCCGGAGGCCGTCAGCGTGCAGCATCTGGGCCTAACGCCGGACGGAGAGAATTTGATGTTCAAGAAGATCGACGACAATACCGTCATCCTCTGGATCATCGACAACGGACACTTTACCGGCGATGGCCGAAAGCTGTCCTATTGCAGCGACCAGGTCCAACGGGACTATGCCGGGCAGCGCAGGACCAACAAGCAGACCAGGAACTAGCCGAAAGAATGATCGAGACGAAAAACCCGCGGCCGATTGCTCGGCGCGGGCTGAACCAACTCGTGTTGATGATGCCATTCTGCCGGTGTTTTGCCCGACGAGTCAAACGGCAAAATTCAACCGAACCTCAAATCGAATTCTCCAGCAACTCAGCCATCGCGTCCCGTGTCACTACCCGGGCTTTCCGGATGAACGATGACGCGCTCGATCCGGTGAACCAGCTCCAGCGGGCCATCGTCTCCGTTCTCGATCGGCTGCGTGGCCTTGCCCCAGCCGCGATCGAGAATGGCGTTGGCCGCCGAGACGCGCGCCGCAGGTGTCGCGTCGTCGCTGCGCATGATGCCGACGAGGACGCGGAGCGCCGTCCTGGTGTGGCTGCGCGCGAGCGAGCGTATCTCGGTCAACGTTCGCGCCCTGGACGTCCTCTTTCGCGCGGGCGAGCGTGGCGGCTCGCTCGCGAGTTCGCCTTCGACCTCCTCGCTCACGAGAACGTCTCCCACAGCGCGATTGCAACAAGACCCGCAAGCGCGAGCGATATCAGATAGGCCGTCATCGTCCCTCCACGATAAACAAAATGCGCGGCAGATCGCGTGACGAAGCGCGATCGTTTCGGGCGCGAACCCTATCTCCGTTAAGCCCGGAGACCGCAGCGGCGCGGGCGAACAGCGCCCAGCGCCGCGAGGCCGGCACGTTCGCGCGTGCACGGCCAGCAATGGTTCGGACGATGGCACGCCGATCGGCGCTCCAGGAACGCGTATCAAGCGAGTGCGTGGCCGTGATGCGTGGGCCACCGTCCGATTCTGGAATTGGAAACGAATAAGCCCGCCGCGGATGCTTCCCGCGCGGGCGCTACGAACTTTTCGATGATGCCACTATGCCAGTGTTTTGCCCGACGGGTCAACCGATATTTTGATTAACCGAAATTGACCCGTGTGCGGGCGATCACGCAAGGACAAGACGAACTGCCTTAAGCCTCCGTCACATCCACTCTAGGAGGCGTCCGCCGATGAGATGATTGGTTGTCCTGCTCTCGCTGCTGATCACATTGTCTCCGGTGCTCGCCGACGAAGCTCGGGATTTCACCGGTGCCTGAGGATGCGGCTGGACGCTCCCGGGAAGCTAACTCCGCCCCGGCGCCGAAATGAAAAAGCCCGCCAGCGGATCGCTCCGCGCGGGCTGAACCAAACTCTTTCGATGATGCTATTCTGCCAGTGTTTTGCCCGACGTGTCAACCGAACGGCAAGTTCTTCCTCCCAACTCAACATGTGGTGCGCAACGGGCTTGCTTCAAGTCCCCGACCATCGCGTAGAACCCCCCAACCAACAAGTCGAGGGGGTCACGACATGCCTGTGTTGCTTCCGACGTCCCGGCCGCGCGGCCGTACCAGCGCAAATCGCGCGAGGCGCAACGATCATTCCGTCATCATCGCCGGCGCCGGCCCGACCGGGCTGATGCTGGCCGCGGAGCTCACGCTCGCGCAGATCGACGTCGCCGTGATCGAGCGGCGCGCGAACCAGGAGCTCATCGGCACCCGCGCCGGCGGGCTGCACGCGCGCACCATCGAGATCCTCGATCAGCGCGGCGTCGCGGACCGCTTCCTTTGCGAAGGACAGATCGTCCAGCTCGCCGGCTTCGCCTGGACCAGGCTCGACATCAGCGATCTCCCCACAAGGCACGCTTACGGGCTCGCCCTGCGGCAGAGCCGCATCGAGCAGATCCTGGCCGACTGGGTCGAAGAGCTCGCGGTGAAGATCTATCGGAACACGGAAGTCACCGGGTTCGTCCAGGACGCCACCCACGTCGACGTCGATCTATCCAGCGGCGTGTCATTGCGTACAAACTATCTCGTCGGCTGCGACGGCGGCCGTAGCCCGGTGCGCAAGACCGCCGGCGTCGACTTCGTCGGCTTCGAGCCGACGCTCAGCAACCTCATGGCCGAGGTCGAGATGACGGCAGAGCCCGCATGGGGCCTGCGCCACGACGCGCTCGGCTTCCACGGCCTCAGCAAAGCGGAGAGCGGCCGCGTGCTGGTCCTCGTGACGGAAGCAACGCTCGACCGCACCGGCGAGCCCACGCTCCCCGATCTCGGCGACGCCCTCGTCGCCGTGTACGGCACCGATTTCGGGGCCCACAACCCGTCCTACATCTCCCGCTTCACCGACGCGAGCCGGCAGGCTTCGTCCTATCGCAAGGGACGCGTGCTGCTCGCCGGCGATGCCGCGCATATCCATCACTCCGTCGGCGGACAGGGCCTCAATATCGGCATGCAGGACGCCGTCAATCTCGGCTGGAAGCTGGCGCAGGTGGTCAAGGGCATGTCGTCAGACAGCCTGCTCGATACCTATCATGCCGAACGCCACCCGGTCGGCGCGCGCTTGCTGCGCAACACCATGGCCCAGATCGCCCTGCTCCGCCGCAACGACGACGGCCGCAAGGCCGCGCGCGACGTCGTGTCGGATCTGCTCGCCATGGACGAGCCGCGACAACGCATCGGCGCGATGATGAGCGGGCTCGACATCCGCTACGATCTCGGCGACGGACATGCCCTGCTCGGACGCCGCATGCCCGATCTCGACCTGACGATCGAAGGGCGCGCGACAAGGCTGTTCACGCTGCTGCACGACGCGCGCGGCGTGCTGCTCAATTTCGGCGAGGCGTGGACCCTCGACCTTGCTCCCTGGGCAGATCGTATCGAGTTCATCGATGCCATTTACGACGGCCCGTGGGAGCTTCCCGCCATCGGGCAGGTCGCAGCGCCAAAGGCCGTGCTGGTGCGTCCCGACGGGCATGTGGCCTGGGTCGGAGACGAGCGCCAGCACGGGCTTGCGAACGCGCTGATCACCTGGTTCGGGACGGCCGCTGCGACGTAGATATTCGGCTGAGAATTCGCACGCCCGCCGGGTCAACGCGGACTGGCTCGCTCTTGACGGCCTCAGATGGTGCGGCGTCCCGCACATACGATAGTGCCTCCCGCATCCACTGAGGCCAAGCGGCCAGATTTAATTCCTGTTTCGCCGGCGCCGCTGTGGGCGCCCCTGAAGGAGGCATCGGCGGTTTCGTGATCATCGCAGCACCTTCTCGAGAGGTGCAGCCGCTTGCGGCGCTTGCAGCGCTTCACGGTCGTTGATCTCGTTGGTGAGTGCCGGAGGTTGGTTCGGATGGACAATGACGCGCTCGATGCGATGTATCATTTCGAGCGGGCCTTCATCAGCGGCCAATGGCTGCACCGGCTTACCCCAGCCCCAAGCCAAGAGAGCGTTCGCGGCGGCCACACGCGCAAACGCATTGGCGGTCTCTCTGAACATGATTGCGGCTAGCACGTTGATCGCGGCCTCGGTCTTGCTTCTTGCCAAAGTCCGAATTTGCGCCAGCGTTGGAGCCAAGAGATCTTCTTTGACACTACGTTGAGCGACGGGAGGTGGAAGCTCCGTCCGCCTTTTGAATCTAGTCATTTCAATTACCCTATGATTGCAAATGCATCTCCGAAAACAAAAAATCCCGCAGCGGATTTCTCCGCGCGGGGTAACCACACCTTTCAACGATACGAGTATGCCAGTGTTTTGCCCGCCGCCGCAAGCTCTTTAAAGCGGCCCCGGCGTGGGACGGGGGACACGTCGCGTCGGAGCCGCCATTCCAGCCGGCCAATCGGCGGTATGCCGGCGCGAAATCAAGCGTGTGCTGGAACTGAAAGTTCCTAACGCCCTTTGCGCCCGAGTTTGCGCTCGACCTTCTTTCTGCTGCTGCCGAGCTTCTTGGCCGCTTTCTTCACAGCCGACGCGGAGCCGACAGAGCGCTGAGTCCTGAACGTTTTCCACACCCACGAGAAGCAGTAGCCCAACGCCACCGGCACCCCCTAGGAATCGATGATTTGCCAACAGCGCAAGCTCATGACCTCTATGCCGGGATGACCACGAAGTCGCGCGAATATCTCTTTGGCACTCAGATCAAGATGTCGGCCGAGCGTGCCAAGGAAGCGCGCAAGGAGGCTGACAAGCTCGCCTGCGTAGCGTGGAACGAGCGGATGCTCGGCTACAAAGGTCCCGCGCAGCCATCGCCGACCATCGGAGATGCGATCAATGCGGGATACCTTTACCTCGAGGTCCGTTGTCTCGGCTGCGACACCAACCAGACCGTGGCGCTCGACATCATCCGGCGACCCAAAACGACGCCGGTGCATGAACTCGAACGGTACCTGCGGTGCAAAGACTGCTCCCAGTTGAGACATTACCCCTACAAGCGAAGTTCGCTTGTGGCGCTAAGGCCGACGAAAATCTCGGCTAGCCACCCCGCATCTCACTGGTGGCCCGGCGAACGCTAGGCCGTGTACCCATAAACCCGGCGGCGTGATGCGACTAAAAGCAATGTCTGCTTTGCCCCTCTAGCGACCGACTTCGGGCGGCAGCGCAATATGTCGCGATGGGCCACAAGCAGACCCGATCGGGTACTTAGGGTTTGGTCCACTCCGGGCCAGTACCGGTAAGGCGGCACTCACGGACACCAAACTCGTTTTTCACGCACTTTGCGGTACCAAAAATGTCCGTTTGCTTTTGCGAGAAGTCTTTGGACCACGCTCGCATGTCAGCCCTCTCGATTGCTTCTAACATAACTCCGCGCTGAGGATCGTCACGAAGCTTTCCGAGAACGATACCCTGCCCGATGCCAACGCGGGTGCAGCCTCCCTTGTAGACAAATATCCTCAAGTACTTGGCATCGACTGATCCCTTGATCACTCGATCAACCCGCGCGTTCATTAAGATCATCTGATCGCCACGGGCGTCGCCCACTTGCGTCTGGTCATAGATGGTCGCTTCTATGACGACCGGTGCGTCGATGTCGGTCGGAACGTGCTCGAATAAAATGCCTCGTTCTGTACTTGGCATGCAGGCAACTGCGCTGGTGCAAGCAACGCAATAGACGGTCAAGCTGAGCGCCCACGCACGCATATCGGCAAGCCAGTCGTTAATCATTGCGGGACGATGCCAACTCTCAGCGAAGTCTGCAATGGGTCATTTTCGACGCATTTGGCAGAGATTGAGGACTGGTTGATGTCCGCTCCTGTCCGTAAGCGCCGTATTCGCATTCGTTCAACTCGCGTCAATCAGGCTATGGCTGCGCCTTAATGAGTCCGCGTCCTAGCACGCTTTGGAAGCAATGCAGCAGAGCCAGGTCCGAAGATGAGTAACCCACTCAAACCGCTCAAAAACCGCCACAACCCGCGCTCGAATTTTCTGCCGGCGACCAACATTTGATAGTGCCCCGCACTGCCAGCAGGGCTATGGTTAACCCATCACCGCAAGGCCCGTGGCATCAATCGGTGATGAGAACGCCCGTTGCGCTCCCGCCTCACGCGAACAGGGAGCAGCGCCATGTTCAGGCGCCGTCGTTTCAAACAGACCAGGACTCTCAACCAGCGGCTCGAAGACGAGGCGCGACGCCTGCGCGACGAGGCGCGCGCGCTGCCGCCGGGACGCCGTCGCGAGCTGCTGCTGCGCCGGGCGCGGCAGGACGAGATGGCGATGCGGATCGAGGCCTGGCTGCATTCGCCCGGCCTGAGGGCGCCGACATGAGCCAGCATTATCGCGCCTACCTCGTCGGCGAGAACGGCATCTTTCAATCAGCCGAAGCTTTCGAGGCGCAGTCCGATGCGGACGCGCTCGTCGTCGCGCAGCAATACACGCGCCGGGGCGACGTCGAGGTCTGGCAGCTCGGCCGCAAGATCGGCCTGCTCAGGGGACCAGGCCATTCGCCACCGAACGCGCCGCCGGAGCGGCGCGAGCCGGTGGTTCGCCACTAAAGCGCGATGAGATGCGGACCGGTCAGGCTGCGTGCGACAGCCCCGCCCGCCCGGTCCGCGCCTCCAGCAAGGCGATCGATATCCGCAGATTGTCCCGGCGCGCGCGCAGGTTCTGGGCCAGCATGGAATAGGTGGAACTGGCGGGATCGGCATTGCCGGCTTTGCGCTCCTCCTCGAGGAGGTCGCCCTCGAGCATCTGAACCCGCCATTGCAGGTCGGAAATCAGCGCGTGGAGCTGGAGGGACGCGGTCGCTTCGAAACGGGACGCTGCTTGCATGTTAATCGCCTCAATCTGGGTCAGCCCGCAGGATAGGGCCGGGATTGAGACGGTATGCAGCAAGAGGGATGCCAAGCAGGACCTCTGAACAGGACCTCTGAACAGGACCTGGCGCCGTTCACGCGAACGAGAGCGGCGAAGTGGGGCCGGCGCTCAGTCCTCCGCAAGCTTGCCTTCGATATAGGCGTCCACCGTTTCGGCGAAGGAGCGCTGCACGCCGACGGCGGCGACATGGAGGTCGAGCGCATCACGCTGGAGCACGCGCAGGCCGCGTCCGCGGGCGCTGACCGGCGCCGTGTTGAAATATTGGTCGATGGCGCCCTTGGCCTGCGGGATCGCCTTCGGATCGCCCCTTGCGATCAGAAGACGCAGGAGGCTCTGGCATTCGGCCAAGCCGGGCATGGATGTCGCCTCAGCCGTGTCGCTTCAACCCTGCCGCGACTTCGGCTTCGGCCGCTTGACGGGCTGGGTGTGGGTGCCGAACAGCATCAGCAGAAACGCGACTTCTTCCTTCGAACCGACCTGGATCATGATTGTCTCCTTTTCGCTTCGTTGGTCGAGGCGAGCAGGAAAGGCGTTCAGGACAATCGGGTTTCAGGATTGTTTCAGGACGGTTTCGTCGCCTGCGGCGATGGCTCGAAGGGCATCGAACTTCGCCGTGGGCCAGGAAGAGACATCCTGCGACAAGCAGGGGGTCGCGCCGGGGGTGCATTCTCATTCCGACGAAATTTTGTAAACGTCACCTGGCTCGAGGTTGATTTCTTCGAAGGTCCTTTGCTGCTCTTCAGTAAGGACGGTAGGTAGAATTCGTGCTGTCCAACCTTCCGGCACGGCTGCCAGGACCAGCGTCACCGCCTGCTTGGGCTTAGCCAGAGCAAGCCATATCTCCGTCGTTGCCCCCGAATCCGAGGTCACCTCGACGATAGTAAACTCATGACCGAACGACTCTGCCATGAAGGGTCAACGCAAGCCCGAGGCGACAGTTGCTCGTTGAAGTGGCTCACTCGGGCGGCTTTAATCCAGGCGATCGTAGCCATTCGTTCATGTGCGAGCCGGTCTCGGATTGGCGAGCCTTGCGCATGACTTGCTCGCGCGAAGGCCCGGGCGGAATCAGCGTAGCTTCGCGCAAGCGCTTTGCATCTGACGCTTGCTCGGCCTCC
Organism: Bradyrhizobium sp. 18BD; assembly: GCF_054185225.1. Taxonomy (NCBI): domain Bacteria; kingdom Pseudomonadati; phylum Pseudomonadota; class Alphaproteobacteria; order Hyphomicrobiales; family Nitrobacteraceae; genus Bradyrhizobium; species Bradyrhizobium sp. 18BD. Next base: position 217,374 of record NZ_JAVAYL010000005.1, read on the forward strand.
ATCCGCGCAATTGCTCTTTCCAGTTCGGAGGCGAGGACCCTGTAGTGGGCAACGACTCTTGCGAAGGCCGCGCGCTTGGTCTGCGATTTCGCCGCAGCCGTCAACTCCTCGCACTTCCCAATCTGCTCGCGCAAGGTCGCGAGATGTTCGAGCACATCTTTCATTCGGCTACTCCGGAGGTTGCAGGCCGGGAGATTTCAGCCACTCGCTCATATGCGAGCCGGTTTCACACTGACGGGCCTTCCGCAACACGTCCTCGCGCTTGGCGCCATGCGGGAGACTTTTGGCCTCTTCACGCAGGCGTATCGCCTCCTTGCTCAGTCGTTCTTCCAATGTTTCGGTTTGCGTGAAACGACGCCGACGCGGGGTCATGGCGCTGCTCCCTGTTTGAGTAGGCGGGAGCGCTACGGTGCGTTCTCATCACCGATAAAGGCCGGGGGTCGCTCGGTGGTGATCAGAGTGTGGGGCCCGAACGGTGATGACACCAGTGATATATTTCGTTCCCAGGCGCGGAACTATCCAGGAAATACTCAAGTTCCGTAAAACACGTCATTTGCGCCGAAGGCGAGTTAGCACAGTCGGCACATCAACTTAGACGCTTCCTGTGCTGTCCACTGAACGTCGGAGAATGACCGACGTGAAGCAGGTCAGGATACTTTGGGCGAGCTTCAACAAAGATGCCGCAAGGGCGGTTCTTCGAGCGACGTCCGCAACGGGGCCGGAAGCAGACTGACCGCTCACCAGCCCGGTTGAGCTGGTGGACTAGGCCAATCGGATCGCAGGTTGTTCGGGTTATTCCGGTCGAATAAGTCCTGCCTAATAACGCCGCTCGGGCGAGAATCAATTGAGGATGGGATTCGGCGAGGCTCGTGGCTTGGTGCGATTACGAGCCCGGGACGCGCGGCGCAATTAGCGGGATAGCCAACGTCGTGGCAGTAGACTGCGGCGCTTCCCGCTCCAGTGCTTCCAGTCAGAAAGCCAATTGTCAGCAACGCCGACAACGCGATTGGTCGCTCCATTTTTGGCCTCCCGTGGCCAACTCAAATCCCGCAGCCAATTTACCAACAGCATGATCGCAAAATAAGTGTGGCGCCATACAAAATTGCAGGATTTCGGCGGCCCACGAGCGGAAGTGGTCGATGGACGTGTGCTAGCTGGTGAGAACCTTGGTCATGCACCAGAACGCGACATCGGTTTGCCCATGCTCACCGGCAACCTGTTCCACGATGTCCGCCTTGTGGTGCCAGCCCATGCGCTCGTAGAAGCGGCGCGCACGGTCATTGCCAACGGCACAGTGCAGCTCCGCCTCGGCAATGCCTTCCCTGGCCATCTCGATTTCGGCGGCTGTCAGCAGGTTTGGCGCGACGCCCGTCCCTCGATGCGGCAGCGCTACGAAAAGCTGGCCCAAATGCCCGCCTCTCCACGCCGAAAACGCCACGACCTCTTCGTTCAGCTCCGTGACCAAAGTCGACTGCGAGAGTGCCGTCATCCTCTCCACGAAGAACTCCATCGACCGGCGGATCATTTCCGCACGGGGCATGAAGGCAGCGTGGGTCTCGTGCCAAACCGCGTGATAGAGAGCAGCCACCCGGGAGATATCTGACGCGCGGGCACGCCGGATCATCGCGCTTTTCTCCAGTTGGCGGCAAACCACGCGTGGCGATCCTGACATCATGCCAGTGCTTTGCCCGACGGCGCAAACTTTAATCAAATGCGGACGACCGGATTCGGCGGAACGAAATCTGTTCGCGCCAAGCTGAGACATGTCGCCCAAGGGCGCAGGGTCGAAACGCTTCGGAGAGAGACGATGTACTACGTCGCTGGTGCATTGCTGGGACTGTCAGGACTGTTCTACTCCGCCGGCCGTCACGAGCTCGGCCAGTTCGGCTCGGACGTGTGCAGCTATGGCAGCGTGTTCTGCGACAGCCCGGTGCTGCTCTTCACCGGCGCGGCGCTGGCGGGCGCCTGGGGCATGTTCGTCAGCGTCAAGTAGCGGGCCACCCGCGCGCCACTGCGGCCGTCCGTGCGATAGACCAGCGCGGCGCAAAACGGGCTCTCGGTTGGCCTCGATCGCCATGTCGGACCGCACGGCGTCCGTTCCTGCTATTCGGGCGGTGTTAGACCGGGGGATGTGAGCCATTCGCTCAGCTGCGAGCCGGCCTCGGTCTGGCGGGCTCTGCGAAGCATCTGTTCGCGTTCGGCACCGGGTGGAAGCGATGCGGCCTGTTCACGGAGGCGTTTTGCGTGTTCGGCAAGGCGCTGTTCAAGGGAATCGATTTGCTTGAAACGTCGGCGACGCTGCATGGCAATACCTCGTCTGGTTACGGGTCCTAACCGTTGGGTTCGAGTTCGCGCATTAAATATGCCGCACCACTGATTTTCGTTCCGGCCGGAGCCGGTCGAAAAAATGGTGAGGATGATCGGCCTGGACGCGTCTTGCTAGATCCTGGCCTAGTCAGCCCAGACCCAGCTCCTTGCGGACGGTGGCGGCGGAATTGCCGACCTTGTCGACGGCCTTCTGCAGCTCCTCCCTGGAGACGCCGAGCGCGTGGGCCCAGTACTTGACCTCGAACGCCTCGTGCATGTTGATCTTGCTGCGGTCCGGCTGCTCGCGCTTCGTCAATTGGTCCATGCGGCTCGTCCTCGTTCTCCCCGGGAAAACGCGAACGTGAACCTGCCGTTCCTAAACAGCCGGCTCGCACGGACTTACACCCGTCACAAGCGCCTTCTACGTCACACGCTCAGCCAGAGCATCGAGGCGAGCACCGCCGAGAACACGAACAGCGTGATGATGGCGACTCTGAAAATCAGGTCGGCGGCCATGAGCCCCCCTTCCATGCCCAACGTTCATGCCCGAACGGCGGATGGTCGCGGGTCCCCGGTCTTCGGCCTTTCGAAAAGCCTGACTGAGGCGCGACATCCTCACGGACCTGCGTTGGTGACAGCCCGTGAATTGGCAGCGAATTGGCAGCGCAACGGGACAACCGCCGGTTGGTTCCTATTTCGGAACGCCTTCGTGACAAATGTTAAGTGACGGCGCGCGCGGCCCGGCCCCCCGCGACTTAACATTTGTTGTATTCGCCGCTTTTGGAAACGGATCGTCCACAATGTTGCGAAGCGGCGACGGCTCAATTTAACCTTTGTTGTCAACAGCAAGGCCGCCTTTGTGCTTTTTGACTCCCGACGCGCCCCGGCGCGTGGGGGATCAAGTGAAGTGACAAGCGACAGGATTTGGCCGCCGCTGTTCGAGCGCCTGAAAACGACGACGGGCGCTGCCGAAGCGGATCTGCAGGCTCTGGCCGCGCTGCCCTTCACCCTGCGCCATTACCGCGAAAACCAGACCGTCCTGCACGACGGCGAGCAGCCGAACGAGTGCTGCCTGATCGCCGACGGCTTCTGCGTCCGCTCCAAGACGATCGCGGACGGACGGCGGCAGATCCTGTCGATCCATATTCCCGGCGACCTGCCCAATTTGCAGAACCTGCATTACGAGACCGTGGATCACGACCTCGTCGCGCTGTCCGATTGCATGCTCGCCTTCATCGGCCACAGGGCGCTGAAGGACCTGATCCGGGAGCGGCCGGGCGTGGCCGACATGTTCTGGCGCGACACGCTGGTGGATGCCGCCATTTCCCGCGAGTGGATCGTCAATGTCGGCCAGCGCTCGACCGACAGCCGGCTGGCGCATCTCATCGTCGAGCTGCGCGAGCGGCTTCGCATCGTCGGCCGCGTCATCGACAACACCTTCGCCATCCCACTGACGCAGGAGCAGCTCGGCGAGGCCATGGGCGTCACCAGCGTTCACACCAACCGCATCCTGCGCGATCTCCGCATCGACGGCGTGCTGGAGCTGCAGCGCGGCACGGTGACAATTCTCAACGAGCACAAGCTCCAGGAGCTTGCGCAGTTCGACGGGCGCTATCTGCATCTGTCGCCGTCGTCCTGAGCGGACGCAACAGCGCGCTCAGGGAACGAACACCTCGCTGGTGTCCATGCGCACGTTGCGGATGGTGCGGCACGCCTCGAAGGCCGCGCGATTGCCTTCCTGCATGAAGCTCAGCAGCAGCGAGCGCCGCCGCGCGCCTGACAGGTTGCAGGTCGCCCCGTGCGGCAGGTCGGCGTCGAACACCAGAATGTCGCCCGCCTCGCCCGCAATGATCAGGGACAGGCTCTCCCGCTCGCCTTGCTCGAGATCTCCGGGATCGCGATGACGCGGGATCACGCGCGTCGCGCCATTGTCCGGCCCATAGGCATCGAGGAACACCAGCGCGGCGACGGCCTTCGCGCCGGCGCCATCGCGGTGCAGCGGCTGGTGGCCGCCGTCCTTCAGCGGTTCGCGGCCCTCGACCTGGGCAAGAAAGAACGGACCGCCCAGCATCTGCGCGCCCGCCGCCAGCAAGGGCGGCAGCCGGCAGGTTCGCTGCACAATGGCATCGAGATCGACGAGGGCATGGCGCCAGCCGGCGCCGCGGGGCGCGGCCCATTGATTGCCGCTCCCCACGCCCGCATCGAAGGCCTGGCACAGCGCATCGCGCCACGCCTCAGGCACCGCTCCGCGCAGCAGCAGGTAACCGTCACGGTCGAGATGAGCGGCCTGCTCGGCGTTCAGCGGCTCGACCTTCGTGGGAGGCGGATTATGGCTCATGCCGCTCCCTACAACCTCAACGTGCTGCAGGCAAGCCGGCGCGAGCGTGCGAGTTGAAAACAAGCTTTGAGCAAGAAGCGCGACAGATGTCGACGCGGGCGATGATGAAACTCTACCACTGTTTTGCCCGACGGGTCAAATTCGCTTCGTATAATCGGAAATGACGGCCATTGCCGATTATTCCCGGACCGACGAGGAACCTATGTTCCCTGCCCGGCATTTGCTATGAGAACGCCGCCCCGATCGAGTCCTCCCATCCATGCGTCCCCACCCCAAGCCCACGAAATCCGCGCCGACGCTGCTGCAACGACTCGGCCCCGGCCTCATCACGGGTGCGGCCGACGACGATCCGTCGGGCATCGCCACCTATTCGCAGGCCGGCGCGCAATTCGGCTACGGCCTGCTCTGGACGGTGTTTCTCACGCTGCCGTTCATGATCGCGATCCAGCTCGTCAGCGCGCGGATCGGCCGGGTCACCGGCAAGGGGCTGGCGGCGAACGTGCTGCAGCTCGCGCCGCGCTGGATCGTGCTGGGGCTCGTTGCGCTGCTGGTCATGGCCAACACGTTCAACATCGCCGCCGACATCGCGGCGATGGCCGAGGCGCTCTCGCTGGTGATCGGCGGGCTCAATCACGAGCACGCGCTGATCTTCGCGGCGGGCTCGACCCTGCTCCAGGTGTTCGTGCCCTATCGCCGCTATTCGCCGGTGCTGAAATTCCTGACGCTGTCGCTGTTCGCCTATGTCGCCACCGCCTTCACCGTGAAGATCCCATGGAGCACGGCGCTGCTCGCCGCGGTGTGGCCGAAGGCGAATGTCAGCGGCGACTATTTCCTGATGGTCGTCGCCGTGCTCGGCACCACCATCAGCCCCTACCTGTTCTTCTGGCAGGCCTCGCAGGAGGTCGAGGAGATGAACCAGGGCAAGCGCGACAAGCCGCTGCGCGACCTTCCGAGCGGCGGCGATCCCGAGATCGCACGCATCAGGGCCGACACCATCGTCGGCATGCTGCTGTCGAATACCATCGCCTTCTTCATCATCCTGACTACGGCCTCGGTGCTGAACGCCAATGGCGTCACCAACATCAATTCGGCAACGCAAGCCGCCGAAGCGCTGCGGCCGCTCGCCGGCGATTTCACCTTCGCGCTGTTCGCGCTCGGCATCATCGGCACGGGACTGCTGGCGATCCCCGTGCTGGCGGGCTCGGCGGCTTACGGCGTTGCGGAGATCTTTGGCTGGCGCGCCACGCTGGAGGCGAAGCCCGAGAAGGCGGTCGGCTTCTATACGATCATCGCGGCCGCAACCATCATCGGCTTCGGCCTCGGCTTTACCGGGATCGGCCCGATTCACATGCTGGTGTGGAGCGCCGTGCTCAATGGCATCGTCGCCGTTCCGATCATGGCGATGATGATGCTGATCGTCGCGAGCACCGCCATCATGGGCCGCTTCAAGGCCCGCTCATGGCTGGTCGTGCTGGGCTGGCTCGGCACGGCCATCATGGCGCTGGCCGTTCTCGCTTTGCTCGGCTCGTCGCTGGTCGGCTGAGCTAGAGCGGCGACAACGCCGCCGAGATTTGCGATGCGATAATGAAGGCCGCGAACACGGCCGGCACGCTGATGAACCGCAGGAACTGGTCTACCGAAAGCATCGTTGTCTCCCCCAAAGACAAAAGCACCCTTGCCCGTAGCGCTACTCCACCCCTTGCGCGACGTGCTGGTCGGCGGTCAGAAACCGATCGGAAACGGCGGCCCCACTCATGGTGAGAAGCGCCAGAACGGAAATCATGGCTAGAAACTGCATGCCCTCTGGATGGGGTCCGATTGTGGCCAAATAAGTCTGGGCTTGGCGCAATTTCGGGACGATCCCGGGCAAGATCATGTCTATCCCCGCCGGATTCCACAGGCTTTTCCCGCAAAGCGGCCGGCTGGCACTTTCGGTCGCGCCTCGGCGGGCTTCACGGCGATCAACCGCTAGCCTAACAATTGCAGCTGGGGCCAGGCTTGTGTCCGGGCAACAAGAACAACAAGGCCCGGCTGGGCCACAGGGAGCGTCATGACCAAATCCTCAAAAGCAACAAGCCTCGAAATCCTTGCCTGCGATGCCGGCTGGCGAAACTATCATTTCGTCAAGCTGACGACCGAAGACGGCGCTGTCGGCTGGAGCGAGTTCGACGAGGGCTTTGGCTCGCCCGGCGTCGGCGCTGCGATCCAGCGCCTGTCCACCCGCGTCATCGGGCAGAATGTGTTTCAGCACGAACGGATCTATGCCGAGCTGTTCGCCGCCACCCGCCCCGCAGGCGCTCGGCGCAATCGAGAATGCGCTGCTCGACGCCAAGGCCAAGTGCCTTGGCGTCCCCTGCTATGAACTGCTTGGCGGCAAGATCCGCGACAGCGTCCGGGTCTACTGGTCGCATTGTGCGACGTGGCGGATCAACCATCCGTCCTGGTACAAGCCGCCGATCGAAAACCTCGACGGCGTCAAGGCGATGGGGCGCGAGGTGCGCGAGAAGAAATTCACCGCGCTCAAGACCAACATCCTTTCCTACGACGACGGCAAGCCGACGGGCTGGCGGCCCGGCTTCGGCTCGCCCTTCTCGCCGGAGATCAATGTCGACCGCAAAATCCTGCGCGATCTGCGCATGCATCTGGAGGCGATCCGCGACGGCGCCGGCCCCGATGTCGACATCCTGCTCGACTGCAATTTCAACGCCAAAACCGAAGGCTATCTGAAAATTCTCCGCACTATCGCCGACTTCGACATGTTCTGGATCGAGATCGACAGCTTCAACCCGGAAGCGCTCGGCTATATCCGCAGGCAAAGCCCGCATCCGATCTCGTCCTGCGAAACACTATTGGGTCTGCGTGAATTCCTGCCCTATTTCCACTTGCAGGCGATGGACGTCGCGATCATCGACACGCCCTGGAACGGCGTCTGGCAATCGATGAAGATAGCCGCCGCCGCGGAAGCCTTCGAAGTCAACGTCGCACCGCATAATTTCTACGGCCATCTGTGCTCTATGATGAACGCGCATTTCTGCGCCGCGGTGCCGAACCTGCGCATCATGGAGATCGACATCGATCGCCTGGCGTGGGACCGCGAGCTCTTCACGCACGAGCCCGATATCCAGAACGGCCATCTGGTCATTCCGGACCGTCCGGGCTGGGGCACCGAGCCGAACGAGGAGGCATTGCGCGCGCATCCGCCGAAGACGAGCGGCGGGCTCCTCAACTACGGGCGCAAGGGCTGAGGCGGATTACGGCGTCACGGGATTGACGGTCGGGGACGTCTTCGGCCCCGGCCGCTCCGGCTCGACCGGCGATTTCGGTTCGGTCGGAAGCACTCTGGCACCAGCGGCATGCGCAGCCTCGCCCGTGGTCGCGTACATCGCGACATGCGCTGGCTGGGTTTTGGCGCGATTCCACGGGCCGTGGTCGACGATCAACATCGCGGCGATCGTCAAGCCGGCCACAATCAGCGCAATCACGCCAGGATGGCGAAGTGCTGAAGAAATGGAGTTTGCTAAGCGATCCGTTGCCATCGAAGAGTCCGTGTCTTTTCCTCTCACAGGTTAATTCAATTGGGTCCTGCGAGTTCCGGTCTTGCCTTAAGCAAGTTCCGAGCCATTGCACGGAACTTGGCCAGCGCGATGCGTTCACTTTTTCACGTCCGGACGTGCATCGCCGACGAACTTGTCGCGATTTGGCATTTTTACGGCCGCAAGCGATTTCGCATCGAGCGTCGCATCGAGGCCCACCAGCCCATTCAGATTGAGGATAAAGGCGGACACGGCGTAGACATCCTCGTCGCTGAGCGACTGTGGTGCATTCTGCGGCATCGCGCGACGGATATAGTCGAACAACGTTGGCGCATAAGGCCAGTAGCTGCCGACGGTCCGGATCGGTTTCGGCGTTCCGATCGTGCCTTGACCTCCGACGAGTCGGTCCCCCAATCCACCCTCGCCCTTGTCGCCGTGGCACGAAGCACATTGCTGGGCGAACACTTCGCGTCCGTGGCCGACCGAACCGCTTCCCTTCGGCAGATTGCTGCCGTCGCGCCCAACGTCGATATTCCAGCCCGCGATCTCGGCGGCCGTCGCCACCCTCCCGATGCCGTAAGCGCCCTGCGCCTGCGCCCCGCCTGTCGAGGCGCCGCCGAGCAGGAGCCCAAAGGCGATACCGCAAATCTCACGCCAGCGCATTGGTCACCTCGCCGTCAGCCGCGATGCGCCAGGGCCAGATCGCGTTGTTGTGGTAGAAATAGTTTTCGCCGCGTACCGCGAGCAACTCGGCTAACGTCGGCTGCACGTACCCAGTCTCGTCGATGGCACGACTCTGGATCACGGCGGGCTTGCCGTCCCATTGCCAGGGTAAGCGGAAGCGTGTCAGGGCACGCGTCAGCACCGGCTCTTGCAGTCGCGCTTCCTGCCAGCTCTTGCCGTCATTGACCGACACCTCCACGCGCGCGATCCTGCCATGACCGCTCCAGGCGATGCCGGTGATCTCGTGGAAGCCGGGTGCGTTCAGGCGCTGACCACCGGATGGACGCGTGATGATCGATTTTGCCTCCATGTAGAAGGAAAACTCGCGAGCCGTGCCGTCCGGCAGCAGGTCCGTGTATTTGGAAGTCTCCTCGCGTGAATAAACCGGCTCCGCGGTTACATGCAGTCGGCGCAACCATTTCACGCTCATATTGCCTTCGAAGCCCGGCAGGAACAGCCGCAATGGATAGCCTTGCTGGGGACGCAGCCGCTCGCCGTTCTGGCTGTAAACCAGCATGGCATCCTCGAGGCACTTCTCGGTCGGAATGCTCCGCGTCAGCGCAGCAGCGTCGGCGCCTTCGGCGACCACCCATTTGGCGTCGGGCTTCAACCCGGCCTCCTGGAGCACCAGCTTCAGGCTGACGCCGGTCCATTCCGCGCAGCTCACCAGACCCACGAGGTCCGATGCCGTCTTGCCATAGGGCTTGCTGTAACCGGGATTTCCGGAGCACTCGAGAAAATGGATGCGCGACTCCGACGGAAAACGCCGCAGGTCGTCCATCGTGAAGATCAGCGGGCGCTCGACCAAGCCATGCAGCATCAGCCGGTGCTGCGCCGGGTCGATCGTCGGAACGCCGCCATGATGCCGCTCGTAAAACAACCCGTTCGGCGTGATGATGCCATCGAGATCCTGCAATGGCGATCGGCTGGAGGCAGAGACATATTGCTTGAGGGTCTTCGAGATGTTTCTGACGACGCCCTTCTCGAACGGTGATGGCGTTCCATAGAGCTGGCCTCCCGTTGGATCGCCCGGCGCCTTCATCCATTCGGGAACGTTGGGCGGAAGGTTGTCGGGCTCCGCGGCCGCCGCTGTGCCCGCACCGAGCACGGCACCTCCAAGCGCTGCCGTGCCGGCCATCAGGAAACGGCGGCGTGTGGCCGTTGCGGGATCATCGTCGGAATGGATCGTGCTGCTCATGACGGGCCCTCGGCTGGCGCTGAGCCCGCATGAAACAGTCCGGCCGCAGCATTTGCAATTCGCTGCTGTTTCAAAAGCAGGCGATTTCGATCAGGGCTGATCTAAATTCGCTGGCTGCAAGAGCAGCTTCTTTCATTGCAGCGCACAACGCCGCCGGCCCGATTCACTCGCCGGGAGCGATCGCATTGCTTGGCGTCGGACGGTCGGTGATCTGCTGGCCGAACAGGCTCCCGATCAGCTCGACCGCGGTCCGCGCAGTGCGCCCGCGCTCGTCCAGGAACGGATTGAGCTCGACGATGTCGACCGAGCCCACCACGCCGGAATCGTGCAGCAGCTCCATGATCAGGTGCGCCTCGCGATAGGTCGCCCCGCCCGGCACCGTCGTGCCAACGCCCGGCGCCACACAAGGATCGAGAAAGTCGACGTCGAAGCTGACATGCAGCACGCCATCGCTTGCCTTGACGCGCTCGATGACGCGACGGATCAGCACGGCGACGCCGAACTCGTCGATCTGGCGCATGTCGACGATCCTGATCCGGCGTGCGCGCATCAATTCCTTCTCGAGCTTGTCGATCGAGCGTGCGCCGAACAGATCGAGCCTGTCCGGATCGATCGAGGCGCGCGGATCATCGCCGAGCAGGCCATCGAGCCCCGCTTCGCCGCACAGGAACGCCGCCGACATGCCGTGCATGTTCGCCGTGATCGTCGTCTCCGGCGTGTTGTAATCGGCATGCGCATCCAGCCAGAGCACGAACAGCTTGCGTCCGTGCTCCTGCCAATAGCGCGCCATCGCATTGACCGAGCCCATCGACAGCGTGTGATCGCCGCCGAGGAAGATCGGGAGCGCGCCGGTGCTCGCGATCTCATAGCCTCTGCGGCTCAGCACGCGCGTCCAGCGCTGGATTTCGCGGTAGTGATTGGCTTTTTCGGGCGGCTTGTCGGCGAGGTCCCGGACCTCGGCCACGGAAAGATCGCCGTAATCGACGACCTCAAAATCCAGGCTCTCGAGCAGTGTCGCAAGGCCGGCGGTGCGCAGTGCCGCAGGACCCATCAGGGTACCACGCTGCGAGGCTCCCATGTCGATGGGAGCGCCGAGCAAGGCGATGCGCCGGGTTCGATCCGTCATGGTCCGGTCGGTCACGGCCGTCTCCCGAGATCAGCAAGGCTGCCGCCAGCCTAACAGAGATTCGCATCCGTCGTTTCACGGAGGCGTTTCTCCTCGGACCGGAACAAAATCCCGTGCGCCGAATTGCCCATCCAAGGCCGGCACCCGCCGTTCAGAACGGCGCCTGTCGCGGATAGCCAAAGGTCGTCAGACCCGCTGTTCAAAACTAGCGCTCGCGCGGATAGCCAAAGGTGCCGGTCTCCATCTCTTCGTCGGTTCGGAGGTCGCGAGCTTGAGCACGGAAATACCGCAGCCCAATCCCCAGCCCGGTGTCGCCGAGCGCGCCATCGATGTGGCCACCGACGTCTCCCACACGATTGGCGAGGTCGCGGGCGGCCTACACGCCGCAGTCGACCGCCTCACGGCCGCGATCGACGAAGCCCGACAACCCGGCCGGCCACTCGCGACAATCGCTGCGATCACCCGCGAGGCGCCCTTAGCCAGTCTGTTCGTCGCCTTCCTGCTTGGCGTCGCGGTGGCGCGCCGGCGCTAGCAGCGCAACCGGTCCCCTCAGGCGGCGCCGACGGCTTCGAGTTGGACCGTCAGGAATTGCTTCTCGAAGGCGTCCACCGGCATCGGACGGCCGAAGAAATATCCCTGCCCTTCCCCGCACCCCATGCTGACGAGGAAATCGGCTGTGGCGCGGTTCTCGATACCTTCGGCCACGACCGTGAGCCCGAGCTGCTTGCTGAGGCCGATAGTGGAGCCAACGATCGCCGCGTCGTCGGAATCGGCAAGCAGATCGAGCACGAACGACCGGTCGATCTTGAGCCCATCGAGCGGGAATTTCTTCAGATAGCTCAGGCTGGCGTAACCGGTGCCGAAGTCGTCGAACAGGATGCGGACACCGAGCTGCTGAATCCGCTTGAACATGTCGAGCACGCGAGCCTCGTCATGCAGCAGGATATCTTCGGTGACCTCGAGCTCGAGCAGCGAGGGCGAGAGTCCGGTCGCTTCGAGCAGGGACGCGACCGAATGCGCGAGATCGCCGGAGTCGAGCTGCGACGGCGACAGGTTGATCGCAACCCGCACGTTGTGTCTGGACAATTCCCAGGCGCGCGCCTGCCGACCGGCAGTCTCCATCACCCAGTTCGCGATCCGCTCCGAGAGGGCCGAGGTGTTGACCACCGGCATGAACTCGCCGGGCGAGACGTAGCCGCGCACGGGATGCCGCCAGCGGATCAGCGCTTCGGCCCCAACCAGGCTGCCGTCGACCAGGCGAACCTGGGGCTGGTAGAACAACTCGAACTCGCCGCGATCCGCGGCAAGAGCTAGCTCGCTCTCCAGCGTCAGCCGGTTCTCCAGCTCCTGCCTGATTGAGCTCTCGAAGATCACATGGCTGCCGCGCCGTGTCATCTTCGCCTTGGAGAGCGCGAGATGGCTGTTGCTCAGGAGATCGTCGGCGTTGTGTCCGCCGTCGGGATAGACTGCGACGCCGAGGCTCACTCTGACGCGGTGCTGTCGCGAACCCGTTGCGAGCGGCGCTTCGAACGCGCGCGCGATCCGCTCGGCGAACTGCGCAATCGGCTCGCCAGCGTCCGCGCAGTCGAGCGCGATGGCGAACTCGTCGCCGCTGAGTCGCGCGACGACCGCCTTGCCGTGGACTTCGCTGCGGAGACGCTCGGCAACGGCCCGCAGCACGAGGTCGCCGGCCGAATGCCCGAGCATGTCGTTGATCTGCTGGAAGCCGTCGAGCCCAAGCACGAGCAGGGCGACGTCGGAAGAACGCCGCTCCGCAGCGGCGATGAGGCCGGTCAGGCCCGCATGCAGCATGTTGCGGTTGGCAAGCCCCGTCAACGCGTCGTGTTCGGCCAGGTATCTGACGCGTTCGGCCTCGCGCTTGCGAACGGAGATATCGCGCAGGATCGCTCCGTACTGGAAGCCGTCGGTTCCCTGCCAGCCCGAGAAGCTCGCCTCGACGGGAAAAGTTTCACCGTTCTTCCGCCTGCCCTCGAACTCGACGACGACCGCCCCACCGGGGACCAGCAGCGCCTGGCGCGCCGCATCGCGCATGGCAAACGCCTTCGCGCCGCCGTCGGCGGGCAGTGCACAGAGCGTTTCGAACGGACGCCCGATCATTTCGGTCGGCATATAGCCGAAGATCGCGCTGGCGCCCGGATTCCACACCGTAATCCGATGCTTCTCGTCAGTGCAGACGAGACCGTCGCCGAGCGACATCGCGATACGATGAAAACGGCTCTCGGCGATGCGCCCCAGCAGACTGCGGAAGTCGATCTCGTCGAGCGCAATCGCCGTCAGATAGGCCACGATGGCAATGTGAAACAGGGACGTGTCGATGACGAGGGGCCATTTCGCCTGAACGAGCGCAGCGACCAGCTCGACACCCAGCCCAGCGACGACCAGGACCGCGACGCGGACACCCGGTGCAACGCGGCGCCAGGAATACATCATGAGCACGCAGATCAGGCCGAGACCCAGGATCATGCCGACATCGGACGTCCAGCGCAGCATCCGGTTCTGCAGGATTGATTCCGCCGCGAGGGCCTGAAGGACGGGCCCCGACACGATGCGGCCATTTGGAACGCTGAAGCGGTCGCCGAGCTCGAGCGCCGTCGCACCAACGATGATCTTCTTGTCTCTCAGCTTGTCGAGCGTCGCGGTATCGCCGCGCAGGACGTCGGCATAGGAGACGCTTGGAATCGAGGCTGCTCGAATGCTGAAGTCGATCAGGAACGGAGGCCGCCGGTTGGCGTCCTGTCCGGCCAGCACGACAGCCATCGACGGCATCTGGGCATCGCCGAGCTTCTCACCGACCGGATAGCGGCGAACCAGCCCGTCAGCTTCGACCCCGACATTGACGACGGCCGGCCACGACTGGTTGCTGAACGGCTTCAGAGGACGATTGATGTGAACCGTACCGCTATTCGGCGCCGGCTGCTTGAAGGACGGCAGGATCGTCGAACCGCCGACCTCGCGAAGCGCCTTGAGGAAAGCCTCGTCGGAAGCAGGATCGGACGGCGTGCTGAAATCGACATCGAAGGCGACGTCCCGCGCGCCGGCGGCCTCGAGCCTGTGCAACAGGTCGGCATGCAGGCGACGCGGCCAGGGCCAGATCCCGATCTGGTCGATCGAGGGCGCATCGATGGCCACAACGACGACGTTGCCGGTCGCCGCTCGCGATTGCCAGGCGAACCGCAGATCGGTGAGCGCATTGCGAAGCGCGCCGTGCCATCCCGTGGACAGCACGACCGCCAGCGCGATCACGACAAGAATATGCGGCCGATAGCGTTTCACCCGATCCTCCCGCGCACCCGCTTCCGCGGGCGCGCCCCCATCCCCTTAGAATAACGCCCTAATGCTTGTTGTGACCGTAGGCGTTACCGTTGCCGTTGCTGCCGTTACCGCCGCCATTCCCGTTGCCGTTACCGTTGTTACCTTTGCCGTTGCCGGTGGCGCCGCTGTTGCCGTTCCCGTTGTTGCCGTTTCCGCTGTTGTTGGTGCCGGCTCCGGCGCTCGTGCTGATGTTGGTGCTGGTGCTGGTGGTGGTACTGCCGGAGCTATCGCTGGTTGCCCCAGCGGAGGTCGCAACGGTCGTCGTCGTACTCGACGACGTCGATGCGGCACCGGCCGCGGATGCACTGCTGCTCGTGGTGACCGCCGTCACGGTGGAGCTGTTGGCGGCCGCTGTCGTCGTGCTTGCCTTCGTATCGCTCCAGACCGTCTCGGTATTGCTGCTGGCGTTCGCGTTGCGCACCTGCCCGGGAACGACAGCGCCGTGGGCGAGCCCGTTCGTGACCTTGTGGAAGTTCAGCTTGACCTCGCCGAGCGAGCTCGAGATGCGCACGACGCCGGCCTTGGGTCCGTGAGCTCCGCTCGCTTGATGCGCTTGCTTCGATGTACCGGCCGCCTTGCTCCCCTTGTCGGTCGGACCAAGCGCATGGATCGCATGACCGTTCGCGGCGTTACGCGGCGCGGACAGGCCCGATTTCGGCACGGGGACGCGCTCGATCGTAGAGGCGCGCGGCTTGCCATGCTCGATCGGATTGAAGGTCCCGGTACCGCTCAGGCTGAGGCCGGGCTTGCCGTGCTCGAAGGCGGTGGCCGATTGACCCGGCATGATCTGGGCGATCTGTCCGGTCTTGAAGTCGGAGACTTCGACCTGGCCGCGGAGCACGCCGACCTTGGTGCTGCCGGCGCCCACGGTCACGCTGAACCGCGTCCCCTTGACCACGGCGGCGAGATAGGGCGTCTCGACCTCGAAATGCTTGACGTTGCGCTTCTCGACCTCGAGCAGGATCGAACCCGCCTGCTGGATGATGGTGGTCGAGAGCCCCTCCTTCTTCTCGGCCGGCAATCCGACCACCGAGTTCGGCGAGATCAGAATCGTTTCCTCGCCGCGGACGAGGAGCACGCGTCCATTGCGTCCGGTGCGAATGGTGTCGCCGGGCCTCAGCGTGCCTTCCTGACCTAGTGACACAGGTTGCGCGCCGTCGGCTCCGAGCCAGACCTCGCCCGAGGACTTGCTGACCGACCAGACACCGTCATCCGCAGCGGATGCGACGGAGGCCATACCAAGGATCAGCGCCGCCGCGAAGGCGCACCGCATTCCAACTTTTCGCAGCATCACGATCCTCAGTCCGCGTTTCAATCGGTGCTGAGGGGTATCCGAAATCGGTCAAGAGAGACTTAGCGGGAACCGGTGAGACGAGCGGCTGCATTAACAGTTCATTGACCATAAAAAACTAAGAAAAATCATGCGGCTAACGACCCCTTACCGTCTCCGGGACACCTCTCCGTCAAACTACGGAGAGCGGCTCCATGCGTGCATCGAGAAGCGGCAGCTCCTTACCGCACTGGTGCTGATCGCACCGCTTTTCACGGGAGTTTCGCAGGCGCTCGCGCAGCAGGCGAACGCGCCCGGCTTCGATCCGCGGCAGCCGGAAAAACACTTTGAAAACCAAACCGAGCAGGAATCGCTGAGCCGTCCGCCGGTGCGGCTGCCGTCGGTCGGCCAGCCCAACACCGGTGGTGACACCAGGCCGCAATTCGTACTGCGCGGTGTCAATGTCAGCGGCGCCCACGCCGTCCCCGGCGATCGCATCGCCGCGGTGTATCAGCCCTATCTCGGCAAGAAGGTCTCACAAGCGGACCTCGCCGCGATCGCCGGCGCGATCAGCGATCTCTACCGCGAAGCCGGATTTCACTTGAGCCGCGCGATCGTGCCGCCGCAGGACATCGCCGACGGCCGCGTCCGGATCCAGGTGATCGAAGGCGCCATCGTGCAGGCCGAGCTGAAATGCGACGGCGCCGAACAGTTCGGCGTGAGGCCGATGCTCGGACCGGTTTTGGCCGAGCAGCCGTCGCGCTTGAAAACGCTCGAGCGTCAGCTCTTCCTCATCAACGGCAGGCCGGGTGTCCGGATCATCGATACCGCGCTGGAGGAGATTGGCGGTGCGACCGGACGCTTCCGTCTCACCGTCTATTTGAAGACCGGGCACGTCTTCTCGTCGTTCGGCCTGGACAATCTGGGCTCGTCCTCGGTCGGCCCGTGGCAGACCTACGCGACCGGCGCGTTCAACTCCTACCTCGCGCCCGGCGACACGCTGGCGGTCAACCTGTCGACCATCGCCAATGACCCGCGCCAGCTCGGCTTTGCACGGATGTCCTATGACGCCCCAGTCGGCGTCGACGGCGTGCGCCTCGGCGCCTCCGTCCTCTACAGCGCGGTGCGGCCGGGCGACGCCCGCCGCCTCGACAGCGACATCACCACGACCGAAGCATTCGAAGTACGGGCCAGCACCGTGCCCTTCATGTCGCAATCGTCGGGGCTGACGTTGACGATGGCTGGCACCTTCAGCAACGTGTCCGAGCATGATCTATACGGCCCCTGGTACAACGACCACATCAGGACCGCGAGCCTGACCGCCGACTACCGGCTTCAGGATCGCTTCGGCGGCACCAATTTTGCGACGGTCACCTACCGCCAGGGCCTCGACATCTTCGGCGCCTCGCATTTCGACGACGATCTGCTGTCGCGCGACGGCGCCGCCTCGAACTTCTCGGTGCTGAACCTCTGGTTCACCCGCTATCAGACGCTCAACGACGCCTGGTCGCTCAAGCTGTCCGCGGCCAGCCAGACGGCATCGCGGCCGCTATTCACCTCGCAGCAATTCTATCTCGGCGGTGCCGCCTTCGGCCGCGGCTATGGCGCAGCCGAGATCAGCGGCGACAACGGCCTTGCCGGCTCGCTCGAAGTCCGTTTCGACCAGAAGCTGAACTTCCGCTACTGGACCGGCTATCAGCTCTACGCCTTCGGCGACGCTGGCGCAGTCTGGAACGACGGTTACCGGCTGAGCGATGGTCTCTCGCTGACATCGGCCGGAGCCGGCGTGCGCTTCTTCCTGCCGGACGATCTCCAGGCCGATCTCGGCGTGGCCGTCCCCTTGAGCTACCGGGCACCGGACAATGAGCGCCGAAGCCCGCGTTTCCTGTTCACGCTGTCGAGCGCGTTCCGGCTCTGCCCCGAACGCGGCAGGGGCGGCTGCCTCTAGTCGCCCGACTTTGGTCGCATGCCTTGATGCGGCCCTTTTGCGGCGCTTCTCACAGACTTGCCTAAATTTAATCCCGTACCCTGCTCACGATCGCTCGATCCGGGAGTTCCAAATGACCATGTTCAGCCGAAAGTGATTTGAGACCGATCCATGAAAAGGATGTTCGCAATCCTGGCGTTCCTCTGCGTCCTCGCTGTCGGCCAGTATTTCGTCGTCAGCCGGTTCGCGATCCGCCATGAGGTTTTGACCCTGTTCGACGCCTCGCGCCAGCGGCCGATTACAGTTGAGCTCGCGGTGCGGCGCGACTACGAGACCAAGGCCAATCTCGGCCTCTGGAAGCTGCCGCTCGCCATCATCAGCAACGGCAACACCGTCAAGGCCACCGAATATTCCTTCCTTGCCAACGTGCTCGCAGCGCGCGGCTATCTCGTTGCGAGCATCCAGCAGGACCTGCCGAGCGATCCGCCGCTGATGACGCATGTCGGCCAGCAATATGTCGGCCGGCGTGAGGTCTATATCCGCTGCGAGGCCAACATTCTGTTCGCGCTCAACGAGTTGAAGCGGCGGCACGACAACGTCGATTACGACCACATCACCCTCGTCGGCCATTCCAACGGCGGCGACGTCTCGATGTATGTCGCCCATCAGCATCCCGAGCTGGTGTCGAAAGTGATCACGCTCGATAATCTGCGGGTGCCGTTCGTGCTCAGCGACAACTTGAAGATCCTGTCGTTCCGCTCCAAGGACCCGCACTTCCAGACCGATCCCGGTGTGCTGCCGACGCCGGAAGAGGCCAAGGCGCGCGGCATCGACATCGTCCATACCGGCGCGCAGCACACCGATATGAGCGATCGCGGCCCTGACGCGGTCAAGGCGAAGATCCAGGCGACGCTCGACCGCTTCCTGCGTGACAGCGCCAGCAGCGCGCTCGCGCCGGCCGATACGCGAAGCCCGATGATCATGAACCCCGGCGACTACTAGCCGGAATCCTTTGCGGCAGATCAAGGCTGGCCCCGGCCGGCCAGGCTAGGAAGGGCCTCACCATCCCGGAGAGGCACGTGTCGCACTCCATCGAAAGCCTTGATAGCAAAAGCCCCGATATGACGGGCCTTGGCCTGCCCGCCGCACGGATGCCGGCATTCGCGCGGCATCTCTATCGTTCGGCCCGCAAGCTGCTGCGATCGATCATCGCCCGCATCGATCTCTCGCAATTTCCGGGATCGTGCTGTGGCTGAACGCGGCCGTAGGTCATGCATGGGGTTACCGGATGCGCCGGCATTTGAGACCAAGCTGCCTGATGCTTGTCGTGGCCGCGAGCCTCGGCACGTCTTCCGTTCTCGCCGCCGACGCCGATCATGGCGCCGATCTCGCCAAACGCTGGTGTGCAAGCTGCCACGTCGTGGCGAACGGGCAGGCCCAGGCGAGCGCTGACGTCCCCTCCTTTGCATCGGTTGCGCGCAGGCCGGACTTCAGTCCGGAGCGGCTCTCTTTCTTCCTCCTCGACCCGCATCCGAAGATGCCGAACTTCCCCTTGAGCAGGACTGAAGCCGACGACATCGCGGCCTACATCGGATCACTGCGCTAGCAGCGTACCGGGCAATCGCGACACCTCCCGCAAAATGCAAATCCCTGCCGGAGACCGACAGGGATCAGCAGAAAGGATGATGGACGGCGAATGTGAGCCATTCGGTGGCCCATCATGGACCTGCACCAGCATCGAAGTGCGGATCTCAGGACTGCGCAAGATCAATTTGTAGGCACGCAGCATCCCACGAGGAATCAGGATTTCCCCTTGCCCGGGGGCTGCATGAAACTGCCGGTCATCTGACGCATGTGATCCCCGGCGCTGGTGAACTGGCTGCGCAGGAAGTCGGACTGGATCCGCATCGCTTCCTGAAGATCGGTGGCGTGAACGAGCTTGCGCGCATGCTCGAACGCCGACTTCATGTTCTGCTCGGTGAAGGCGAGCGCCTGCTTGGAGACTTCGGTGCCCGCTCCTCCGGGAACCGATGACATCGACTTGGTCGCGGCTTCGAAAAACATGCCGAAGGCCTTTTCCGCCTGGTCGATCGTCTTCTCGGCCAGGTCGCGCAGTTCGGCCGGAACTTCGAGCTTCGGTTCGATCATGGTCGCACTCCTCCCTTTTTCTTAACTGAATACCACACTTGCCGGACCGCCTTCCAGCGGCGAACCCGGGGGCAAACGTCCCCGGCGGTCCGGCTTGGGCAGAAAAACGAAGGAAAGGGCTCCGGGCGCGCGGTCCCAGCTCAGGACAGGGGGTGCTCGGGAAGGGCTTCTTCCGTGGCGAGGTCTTCAACGAGCTTGATCACCTCGAAACGCTGCCGGGGCGCGAGCTTCAGAAAAGCACGGAGCAAACGCAGGCTCTCGACGGTGCCACTCGCAGGTGCACCAAGCTTGAGGTGCAGTTCAGCCGCGAAATTGAGGTTCTTCATCTCGCACCTATGACAAGCATCGGCCTTCCTGATTCGACATCGGGGTCCCGCGCGAGAACCGGACACCACAACCGAACGCCATGGCACGGACGAATCTCGGCCGGGAGGCCCGGCGGGTTAGCACGCTGAACGACACAACCATACGGACCGGCTCAACCGATCAGGTTGCAATTATGCCAAGGAACAACCCTTCCGGCAAGCCCAACCACCGGCTTAGTGATGCTTCGTCTGCATCGCAGCACGGCAATTCCGGATAACAGGAATATGGACTGCCGTCACCCGCCTGCGTCAAGAAGCAGCATCAATCACGCACGCGGCCTTGATCGCTGTCAACAGGTGCAGCGTTTCGGCACGTTTCCGACATGAATGGTCGTTGGCGGAGCCGGCCTAGCGCTTCTTCAGCGTATACACGTAATTGTTGAGTCCGACCTCGGCGGTTGTATCGTCGACGAAATGAACGTCGATCTCGCAGCCGGTCTCCAAAGTCCTGATCGGACCATTGGCAAAGCCGAGCGAGACGGCCAGCGCCTTCGGTTCCGCCTTCTTGTCGGCGCGTTGCATCTCGTCGAATGCACCCTGGAAGATCATATCGGGGCCATAATCCGTCACCTTGTACTGCGGCCTGGCGCAGGCAAAGGGACGCGGCCCCGAGATTTCCTTCGTCTTCAGGACGATCACCTTGCCCATCAGCCGGGCCCGCTCGCTGCCGTCAGGGGTGCGTTGCCGATCGGCCCATGGCGCGACCACGGCGGTCGTGAACGTCCAGCTGCCGATATAGAACGGGTCGGCGGCCGCAGCGGGGCCCACGGCACCGACGGACACGAGAAGGCAAGCAATGCCGGCGAACTTCATCTGACATATCCCCTTGAGCTCTCGACTTGGACTCGCCGCTTCGCATCAAGGTTCATCGCTCCCGAACTATTTCCGCACATGAACCGTCGTTCAAGATCGAACGACCAAGCGGTTGTGAAACGGCCACGCAGATCACGGGCGCCATGGCTGATGGACTTTGAAACCGATTCGGGCGCGCGTCAGCACCAAAGGACGACGGCATGCTTTCTCGCTGCGATCTCATCAAAGGCGCCGCGGTCGCGCTTTTCACCCTCTCGATTCAAGGCGCATGGGCGCAGGAGACCAAAATGAACCTGTTCAAGATCATCACCATCAAGGACGAAATCGTCGTTGGACTGTCGGCGGAAGAGCTCCAGGCCCTCGGCGGCAATGATGCGAGCGCGGTTGCGCATGCGCTGGCGCAGAAGGGCGACCTCACCGTCTGGCAATACAACGTGCATCGCGGCCCGAACGGCGAGTTGCAGCAGGCGCCGACCGCCAAGATCGGACTTCTGGCCAACGCCTCGCTCCGTGTCGAGCCCTACACGACCCCATACCAGATCGTACCGCATCCCTAAGCAGCAGACCGGCACGCCGGCGATCGAAACCGCCGGCGTGCCGCTATCACCTGCGTTGGTTTGCACGCTGTGTCCCTGTTTCCGTCGCAAAGCCGTAGATCAGCGCCAGCCGGTCCAGGCATTCGCGAAAACGCCGGGCGAAATAGTCGTTCCAGCGCTGTGTACGGACGGCCCGGAGCTCCCCGATCTGATTCATGGTCAGGCCCAGCACCAGCACGTCATAGACCAGCGCCGAGCCGTCGGTGCCGAGTTCACGCTGGACGCGATTGAGACGCAGCACCGCCTGTCGCTGGCTCTCGGTGACAGGCTCGCGTGTACCGGTGCCGTCGACATATTCACGAGTCGGATCTACCGCCTGAGGCCCTCGCTCCGCCCGCTCCCAATCGTTCTGGAAGGCACGCCCGCCGCGGTATTGGGCCTCGTCGATCTGGTGGTGGGAGTGCAGCCGGCCGAGCGGATCGCTGCGGATCGACCGGACGGCCATGATCTTCTCGCCGGGATCGAGCGCCAGCGGATTGTCGACCTCGACCTCCGCCAATTCGGCATTGAACGGGACGTCGCGCGATCGCCGGTCGTGGATCGCAGTCAATTTGTAGGACTTGTTGCGTCGGGCACGTGCCACTCGGATACTCCTTGCAAAGCAGGCAATTGAACGGGTGGCTGCGGTTTCAGGCGGCGGAGACGAGCTTCAGCACCACGGGACCCGCGACACGCTCGGGCGAAGTCCCGGACCTGCGCGTCAGGCGTGCATGCGCAGCGCAATAGCTGGAGCCGGGCTGGCACGGATGGCCGCAGAAGGTGATGTCCTCCCCTTCCTTGTCGCCGCCGTAGGGATAGCGGCAGTCGGCCTTCCCAAGTTCGATCAGCTGGATCAGGCGCGGCTGAACGCCGACGCAGCGCAACTTCACCCGCGCAACAGGCTTCATTGCGGACGGCGGCGGCACATTCAGGTACGGCAACGCCATCCGGCGCGGCGGAAGCGGACCGGCCTCGCTCGGCAAGGACGGCGCGATCGACGGGCTCGTCATCCATGTCGGCGTAACGAGCCCTAATCGCTTGGCGCGGCCGGCCACTGCGCTGCGCGTGTAAGCCGTTCCAAACCTTGCGTTAATCCGCCGCCCGATCTCCGCGTAAGAGATGCCCTTGAGAAAATAGTCGCGCAGCGCGTCGGAATGCTCCGACGGCCATTGGCCCGGTTCCATGATGCTGTCCTGTGATGCGCCTCCTCCGATCGCACGATCGGAAGGCGGAGCGCACATTCCGTTATTCCGAAACCAAAGTCAAGCAAGAATTCTGATATTCATAATTGCATTAATTCCGAATTCCGGACTACAAGGGGAGACAGTCGATGGGCAATCGAGGGAATCACCATGTTGGACGTTGCGATGATCGAGCGGGGGCTGGAGAAGACGGGCAAGAGCAAGGGGGGTCTCGCCGCGGCCATGGGCGTCCGCCCTGGCGCAGTCTCCGAGATCCTCGGCGGCGAGCGCCTGGTGAAGGCGTCGGAAATCATTCCGATCATGGAATATCTCGAGCTCAATCTCGCGCCGATCATGGGCCGCGTTGGTGCCGGCGCCGTGATCGAGCCGGATTATGAACAGGTTCCCCCGGAAGGCCTGGGCGACATCGCACTGCCCTTCCCGATCATGGAAGAGACCGTAGCCTTCGAGATCGTGGGCGATTCGATGCTGCCCAAATACGAGAGCGGCGATGTGATCGTCGTCTACAAGGACCAGCGCCATCCGCTGTCGAGCTTCTACGGCGAAGAAGCCGTGGTCCGGCTCAAGACCGGCGAGCGCTATCTGAAGACCATCGAGCGGGGCAAGTCGCCCTCCGTCGTCAACCTCACCAGCTTCAACGCCAAGCCGATCGTCGGCGTCAAGCTCGACTGGGTCGGGGAGATCTGCCTCTCGATGCCCAAGGGCCAGCTCGAGCGACTGCGGGCCAAATCGGCCCGCCCGCGCAAGAAGGGCAAGTGAGGTCGATTTCCGATTTTTGGAAATCGAGCTTGACTTAATTCCGTTTTTCGGAAATACTCTGCCGCGCGCCTGGGGCGCGGCAGGATCGTTTCATGCAGTATTTCGTCGTGATGATCGACTATGGGCGGCGTGGCCGCGAGGCGATCGTCGACCCCGAGATCACAAGGCGCGAAGTCATCTCCCGCGTCGCCTCGGGTGAATACCGGAACATCTCGTTCATCCACGAGATCGCGGAGAATGCGGTCGAGGACGTCACCGAGGCGATCCTGATCGAGGCCGCCCTTCCCCAGATTCCGCCTGAGGACGTCGACCTCCAGGCGATCCGCTTCGATCACGCCCGGGACTTGCGCAAGCACGAGAAAGCGTGACGCAGGCTGGAGCAACCTGCGCCACGGCTCAATCCGACATCACACCGTGAGAACCGTCGATCCCGTCGTCTTGCGCGCGGCGAGGTCGGCATGCGCCTTCGCGGCGTCCTTCAGCGGATAGGTCTGGTGCACCTCGATCTTCACCGCGCCGGACTTGACCACGTCGAACAACTCGTTCGCCATCGCGACGAGGGCCGCGCGTTTCGCTGCGTAGGTGAACAGCGTCGGACGGGTGACATAGAGCGAGCCCTTCTGCGCGAGCAGGCCGAGATTGAGCGGCTCGACCGCACCTGAGGATGCGCCGAACAGCGCGGCGACGCCGAGCGGCGCGAGACAGTCCAGCGACTTCAGGAACGTGTCCTTGCCGACGGAGTCATAGACCACCGGCACTTTCTTGCCGCCGGTGATCTCGTCCACGCGCTTCACGAAATCCTCGCAGGTGTAGATGATGACGTGATCGCAACCATGCGCCTTGGCGAGTTTTGCCTTCTCGTCACTGCTGACGGTGCCGATCACGGTCGCGCCGAGATGCTTGGCCCACTGGCTCAGGATCAGGCCGACGCCTCCGGCTGCGGCGTGAAGCAGGATGGTGTCGCCGGCCTTCACCCGATAGGTCTGGCGGATCAGATATTGCGTCGTGAGGCCCTTCAGCATCATCGCCGCCGCGGTCTTATCGTCGACCCCGTCAGGCAGCTTCAACAGCCGGTCGGCCGGGATCAGCCGCGCCTCTGAATAGGCGCCGAGCGGCGAGGCGCCATAGGCGACGCGATCGCCGGGCTTCAAATCGGTAACACCGGCTCCGACTTCCTCGACGACGCCGGCTCCCTCGCTGCCAAGACCGCTCGGCAGTTGCACCGGATACACGCCGGAGCGGTTGTAAATGTCGACGAAATTGAGACCGACGGCGGTGTGGCGGATGCGCGCCTCGCCCGGCCCGGGCTTGCCGACACTGACCTCCTCCCAGACCAGGACTTCCGGACCGCCGGTCTTGTGAAAGCGAATGGCATGCGTCATGGGCGTTGCTCCCTTATCGTTGCAGTGAATGTCAGAAAACCTGATCGGTCGGAGAAATAGGCATTTGGTCCGCCCGTTACAGTATAGAAGCCGTAACAAGAATGTCACAGCCAACGACAAACGCCCGCCGTTCCACCTCTGTTCGAAAGAGTTGATGACGGCCGTCGCACAACCGGCAGTACGTTTGCGCGGGGTTTGGTGGTCGCCTGCAAAGGAGAGCCGAGATGCCCGCTTATGTACAGCATCATCAGGACATCGAAATCGCGCCCGTGATTTGCCCGACATGCACAGGGTTCCTGCCGATGTATGTCCGCGAGGTCGAGCCGCATTGGAGCCTTGCCAAGATCGACTTCGTCTACGAATGCGCCGATTGCGGCGCCGAGGTCCGGCAAACCATCCGCAAGCCGGAGCTGCTGCGGCACTGATCGGGTGGCCGGCGAGCCGCCCAAGTATTTGCGTTCAGCGGAAAAAACGCCGTTCACGCGGGCCTGATGCCTCCCAAACGAGGCTTGTTCTTTGCCGGGAACGCAGGCAGAACAAGCCTCAAGCAAGACCTTTGGGAGCGCCATTTCGTGGCTGATCAGAAGGCCTCGACCTCGATCGAGGCAGTGGAGAGCGGCCTCGCCGCGCAAGGCTATATCGCGAGCCGGCAGATCGCGACCGCTGTCTATTTGTCGCAACAGATCGAGAAGCCGATCCTGGTCGAGGGCCCCGCAGGTGTCGGCAAGACCGAGCTTGCAAAGGCCATTGCCGCCTGGCGCGGCATGAAGATGATCCGCCTGCAATGCTACGAAGGCCTCGACGAGGCCAAGGCCCTCTACGAGTGGAAATACGCCAAGCAGCTGCTCTACACGCAGATCCTGAAGGACAAGCTCGGCGAAGTCCTCGGCGGCGCGCAGACGCTGCACGCCGCGCTCGACCAGTTGCACGATTTCGGCGACGTGTTCTTCTCCAAGGAGTTCGTCGAGCCGCGCCCCCTGCTCCAGGCGCTGGAGCAACCCGGCGGCTGCGTGCTGCTGATCGACGAGATCGACAAGTCGGATGCGGAATTTGAATCGCTCCTGCTCGAAATCCTGTCCGACTTCCAGGTCACGATCCCCGAGCTCGGCACCGTCTCGGCGATCACGCCGCCGACGGTGATCCTCACCTCCAACAGCGAACGCGACCTCGGCGACGCCCTGAAGCGCCGCTGCCTGCATCTGCATATCGGCTTCCCCGAGCAGCGGCTCGAGGAGCGCATCGTCGAGAGCCGCGTGCCCGGCATCTCGCAGACGCTGCGCCGGCAGATGGTCGGCTTCATCCACGAAATCCGCTCGCTCGACCTGAAGAAGCTGCCCTCGGTCAGCGAGACCATCGACTGGGCGCGCGTTCTGGTGCTGCTCCAGGCAAACGAGCTCGATACCGACGTCGTCAAGGACACGCTCAACGTGCTCCTGAAATACGAGGCCGACATCGAGGCGGCTCACCCTCAGATCACGACCTTCATTGCCAAGGCGGCACGGTCCAACGTCTTCGGTTGACGCCGATGCGCGAGAATCTTCATCGTTTCTTTCGGGCGGCGCGCGGCGTCGGCGTGCACGTCTCGCCTGCCGAAAGCATCGATGCCATGCGCGCCGTGTCTCAGGTCGGCTTTTCCGACCGCACCATCCTGCGCGACGCGCTGCTGCTGACGCTGGCCAAGTCGCAGGATGAAAAGCTCGCGCTCGGCGACTGTTTCGATCTGTTCTTCAGCCAGCCCGAGCCGCGGCAGGACCCGCCCGAGGCCGACGACAACGACGACGCTTCGCAAGGTTCGGATCAATCGCCCCAATCCGGCTCGGCCGGCGAAGCGGACGAAGGCCGGCCGCCCGAAGGCCTCGGCCCGCTTGCGCAGATGCTGCTGTCGCAGGACCGCAACGCGATCCAGGCCGCCATCGCCAGCGCATCCGGCGCGGCTTCGCTCTCCGACATCCGCTATTCCACCCAGCGCGGCATCTTCTCCAGCCGCATCCTCGACGCGATGGGCCTCCAGCGCCTGCGCGACGATCTCGACGAACTCACCGCAACCAATCCGTCGCTGGCCGAGCGTCTCCGCGCCGCGTTGGACGCGTTGCGCGAAGCCGTGCGCGACACCGTCTCGCAAGGCCTTGCGCTCTATGCCCGCGAGGAGGCCGAGAACCTCCGCAACCAGATCCTGCGCAACGCGCCGCTCGCCCGCATCGAACGGCGCCAGGTCGCCGAGATGCGCGCCCTCATCCGCCAGATCGCGCGCCGCCTGCGCGAGCGCTATTCGAAGCCGCGCAAGCGCCAGCGCCGCGGTCATCTCGAT
This sequence comes from Bradyrhizobium sp. 18BD, assembly GCF_054185225.1. NCBI lineage: Bacteria > Pseudomonadati > Pseudomonadota > Alphaproteobacteria > Hyphomicrobiales > Nitrobacteraceae > Bradyrhizobium > Bradyrhizobium sp. 18BD. The sequence continues at coordinate 244,681 of NZ_JAVAYL010000005.1, forward strand.
GTTCGCCGCACCCTTCGCCGCAACGCCGCCTGGGGCGGCGTGCCCTTCCTCACCGCATGGAAGCGCAAGCATCGCGATCGGCCGAAGATCGTGGCGCTGTGCGACGTCTCCGGCTCGGTCGCGCAGGTGTCCGACTTCTTCCTGCTCCTGATCCACTCGCTGCACGAGGTCGTCGACGACGTCCACTCCTTCGCCTTCTCCTCGCACCTGATCGAGGTCAGCGAGATCCTGGAGAAGAAGTCGCCGGAGGAAGCGATGGCGGAGATCATGTCCAAGGTCGGCTTCGGCTCGTCCGACTACGGCTCCTCGCTGGTCGATTTCGAGAAGGACTTCATGAGCACGCTGACGCCGCAGACCACGGTGATCGTGCTCGGCGATGCCCGCAGCAACAATCTCGACCCGCGCGCCGACATCCTGCGGCGCATCTCCGAGCGCTCGAAGCGGCTGGTCTGGCTCAATCCCGAAGGACGGCTCGCCTGGGGCTTTGGCGATTCCGAGATGCCGCGCTACGCGACCTTCTGCAGCGCGGTGCGGCAATGCGCTACCGCGCAGCAGCTCGAGCGCGCGGTGTCCGATATCGTGGCAACTTATCAATAGAGAATGATCGCCCTCGGCGTCAGGCGGCGTTCAGCTCGGCCTGCGCGAGATTGCACTCACGAAAATGATACGCGATTTCATCGAGTGCGCGCTGTTCCCATTCCTGGGCCTGCGCGAGCCAGAATGTCCGGCGTTCCGAATCGAGCGCAGCGCGCTCACGGCACAAGAATTCCTGGCTGCGAATCTCGACCAGTCTCTTCATGCAATCACACTCCTGTCGTGTGAAGCCATTCCCACCAATCAAGCTAGCAGGGTCCCGAGCAGCGAGTCTCACCAATCCTGTGCGTATAGCGACGCAGAATGGGACAGCAACGCTTCCCGTGCACCGCGCAAATCGCAGCGCAACATCAAGCCCGGATCATCAATAAGTGATCGCCGCTCGGGACGATATCTGTGCGCAAACGATCTTAACGCTTATGGCGTAATGATCTGCGGTAATTTGTGAAGAGACGTTCTAAACAGCTCACCGAATTCCCGACTCATTGTCGTCGCACGGTCTTCATGCAGCGCCGCTAACAGGGGCGCGCGAACGATACTATTGCTTGAGGCAGCATGAGCAACGATTTCGACTTCGATCTTTCACCGGACCAGTGGGAAGCGCTGAAGGCGCTTCGCAACCCGGTGTCGAACGGTCGCCACTTGAAAGCCTACCTCGTCGAAGGACTCGTCAAGCTTGGCCTGGTTGTCGTCAATGACGGCGTACCGGCGTTGACACCGATCGGACGCAAGGTGCTGGTACGCGGATCGTGCCGGCTGCTGGATCTCGTCGCGTAAACGCCTGCATCAAAATATCTGCGCGATCACGATCGCGTAAGCGATGAACACCACCCCGAGGCCCCACACCATCGCCGGAATCTGCGACCGCCGGCCGACGGCCACTTCCAGAGTGATGTAGCTCAGCGTGCCCAGGGCCATTCCGTTGATAAGGTTGTTGGTCAGCACGGTGACCAGCAGCGTCAGCACGATCGGAACCGCGTTGCCGAGATCGGTCATGTCGATGCGAGCGAGGCCCTGCATCATCAGCACGCCGACGAGCACCAGTGCGGGCGCGGTTGCTTGCGGCGGGATGATGACGAAGATCGGCCAGAAGAACAGCGCGAGGCAGAAGAACGCCGCCACAGTCAGCGAGGTCAGGCCGGTACGCCCTCCGGCCTGCACGCCGGTGATCGATTCGATATAGGCCGTCACGACCGACGTGCCGAGCAGCGGACCGACGATGGACGCCGTCGCATCCGTCGCGAATGCGGCGGTGGCATTCGGGATCGAGCCGTCGGGTTTGCGCAGATGGGCCGCGCCCGTCACGCCGATCAGCGTGCCCAGCGTCGAAAAGAATTCGGCGCACAGGAAATAGAACAGCAGCGGCAGCGCCACGACGAAATGGCTCAAGAGATAGCCGACGTCGAGCGCCATGAAAGTGCTGGTCGGCCAGCGCGGCCACGACAGGATGGCCGACGGCATCGATGTCACCATCTTGCCGTTGGCGCCGGGAACGAAGAATCCGATCAGGGTCAGCAACGCAATCGACAGGATTAGCGCCGCCGGCACCCGGCACACCACGAGCACCGGCGTGAGCAGGAGGCCGAACAGCGTCAGCAGCACGGCCGGGCTGCGCAGGGATCCCATGGCGATGTAAGTCGACGGGTTCTGGACGACGAATCCGGCGCCGCGCAGCGCAATGAAGACGATGAGGGTCCCGACCGCCGCCTGGATGCCGATCTTCAACGCTTCCGGCACGTCCTTCGCGACCTTCTCGCGCAGCTTCGACAGGCTGAGGATCAGGAACAGCACGCCGGTGAAGGCGACCATGGCGAGCGCGCCTTGCCAGGGCATGCCCATCTGCTTGACGATGACATAGGTAAAGATGACATTCGAACCCATCGCGGGCGCGACTGCGAGCGGCAGATTAGCCCACAACCCCATCATCACCGAGCCAAGGATCGCCGCGAGCGCGGTGGCGCTGACGAGATCGGCGCGATCCATTCCGGCGTTGGACATGATGGCCGGGTTCACGGCGATGATATAGGCCATCGCCGCGAACGTCGTCGCTCCGGCCATCATCTCGCGGCCGACGCTCGTGCCGCGCTCGGTGAGGCGAAAGGCCCGATCGAGCGGCCCCGTAGCTGCCGGCTCTGCGGCCGCAGCCTGCGGCTTCGCCATCTCGTTCATCCCCTGCCCTCCCTACCAGACCACCGGATGCGCTTCGCCGGTCTGCACGTTGATGAAACCGAGCGGCGCCTGCTCGCACGGCGCCACCAGCACCCAGCTCCAGGGCGCGCAGGTCAGCGTTGCGAACATCAGCCGTTCCGGGAATCCCGGATACCAGCGCGGCCGGAACGTCGGCTCGTACATCCAGTCGACCTTGCGGCCCTCCGCGTAGAGCGCCTGCATCTCGGCATCGAGCGCTTGCGCCGAGCGACAGCTCATCAAGCCGCCGACCTCGAAGCGCACGGTGGCGACGAGCTCGCCCTCGCGCACCAGCGCCCATCCGCCCTGAAGTTCGATCAGCGCGTTCACCGCCTTCGCCATCGCCACGTCGGACGAGCCGACCACCCAGATATTGTGCTTGTCGTGCGCCACCGAGCAGGCGACCGCTGTCTCCGGCGTGCGCGGTCCACAACCGCGCCAGAACATCTTTGCGACACGCCCATCGCCGGAAAAACGGTCGACGATGGCGAATTTGGTAATGGCCTCGCTCTCGTCGCGCTGCACGGCACCGTCACGCACCGGCAACTCGAGAGTGTAGAACTCAGAATGCCAATGGAAGGGGCGGATCACTGCCGCCTTCATCGTGGCCCGGCCGGGCTCGGCCCGCAGCTCGAAATCCTCAGGCTTGATCGTGCGCTTGATGTTGATCGTCCTGGTCGCCCACTCCGGCCATGCGATCGCCGGCACTTCGCCGAGATAGCGCTTGCCGTCGGAGACCTGCGCACCATCCGCCCACACCTCGGCGATCTCGAGCTTGGCAACATCCGACAGCAGCACGACGTCGCCGAAGCGTCCCGGCGCCAGACTGCCGACGAACGGCGTGAGGCGCATGTGCCGCGCCGGATTGATGGTGAGACACTGGATTGCGATTTCCGGCGCAAGGCCGGCCCCGATCGCGACCCGCGCATTGTGATCGCTGGCGCCGAGCTCCAGCGTATGGCTGGCACTGCGGTCATCCGTGGTGAACGCGATCTGCGACCAGTCCTGCAGACCCTTCGCGAGCAGCCATTTGACGATCTCGTCCATGGCATAGACGCGCAGCTCGACGAACAAGCCGCGCGTGAGCTTGTCCCAGGTCTCCTCCGGGGTCTGCACTTCATGATCGGACGCCAGCCCGGCCGCGGCAAAGGCGTTGATGGAGGGCAGATCCCGCAAGCCGGAGGCATGGCCTTCGACCACACCGCGCGCCGCGAACGTCGCCTCTATCATGCCCCAGAGCCGCTTGTAGGACGGGTTGTCGGGATTCCACACCGCCGGCCAGTCCATGACTTCGTCGAGGCCGGTGACCATCAGACTTTCGCTCATGAAGCGCGCCTGCTCGTCGCGGCCATACCAGCCGCCACCCCATTCATAGGCGGTCGGCGGCACCGCCGAGCCGGGCTGCGGAAAGATCTTGAGCGGCGAGCCGCGCCGGCGTGCCTCGAACCAGAATTCGAGATTGCGCGCACCATCGACATTGGAGAATTCGTGGCTTGCCTCGCAAGTCCAGGTATTGCCATGCGGCAGCACCAGCGCCGCCTCCCATTCCGGCGTCAGATGCGAGCTTTCGATATGCTTGTGCACCTCGCCAAAACCCGGCACGGCCGCGAGATCCGGACGATGCACGCGCTCGCGGACCTCGCCGGGATAGCTTCCGGCCGGCCCCACCCACGCGATACGCCGGCCCTTGAAGACGATCTCCTGATCCTCGCTCCAGGTGCGGCTGTGCACGTCGAGCAATCTGCCGACCCGCAAGGCGCGATCGGCCGGGCGGTGCCCCAGCGTTGTCAGCACCAGGTCCTGGCGAATGCGAACCTCGTCGGGCGCGGTGATCAGGAGATCGTCGGGTATCGTATTCATGGCTTGCCTCGCTCTATGCCGGCACTTTCGCAGCCGCGGCCCGCTTCCGCGGTGATTTACCAGCCTTGTTACCGGCCTTGCTATCGCTCTTGCCGCTGCGAGCAGCGGCGGCATCGCGCTGCCGAACGTCCTTCAGGAGGGTCGTGAGCGCCCACTCGATCGCATCGGCGATCTCGCTGCTCGTCATGCCGAAATCCTCGCGCATCGCGTTCCAGGCCAGCACGTTGTTGAGGTAAGACGCGAGCGCCTCTGCCTGACGGACGTCCTTGGCGGGGAGATGCCGCACCAGCGGCGCCATTGCCTTGCGATGCTGGTCGATCAGGTGTCGCCGGAAGCCGGCGCGGACCCAGCGACCCGCCCGTGTCACCGCAATGGCGCGCGCCAAATGCGGATGACGGTCGAACCGCTTGCACAGCTTGCGGAAGATCTCGGGCAGTTCGTCGGGCGAGGTGAAGGGAATATAGCTGAAGACGTTGTCCTCGATCCATTCGCCGGCCGCCGCGAACAACTCGGCGCGGGTCTTGAAGTGCCGATAGATGGTTCGTTCGGCCACCTTCGCACGCTTGGCCACCGCCGCCATGGAAATGTCGTCAGCGGCCTCATCCTCCAGAGTCTCGACAAACGCCGCGACGATGCGCTGCCGCGTCATCTCGGCATATTCGTCGCGAAGATTGACGATGTGTCGCTTTGCTGTACTCATGTCATAAGCCTGACATCGGGCAGATTGGAGGGTCAAGCCGAGACTTGAGGCAGGCCGCGCCGCAACAATGGGCGCCGTCGCGCCCGGACGGCCGGCGATCCTCACACGCACGGCTTTCGCTTACCGCCTGAAAAATGGACTTTTGCGTATCGCCGAAATGAGATTTGCTCTGCCGCGAACTGCGCGCAACGGCGCCGCGCGGACGGCAAGGAAACGGCAACGGAGCTGATCATGAACGGGCTTGGCGGGTTGAACAAATCGCCTGAGGGCGTGGTCATCGGGCTGGTGCAGTTGCAGTTGCCGAATGTCGTGACCCACGCCGATCTGGCCGAACAGACCGAGCGTATCGTCTGGATGGTCGGCAAGGCCCGCCGCAATCTCTCCACCATGGATCTGGTGGTGTTCCCCGAATACTCGCTGCACGGCCTCTCGATGGACACCAATCCCGAGATCATGTGCCGGCTCGACGGGCCCGAGGTCGCGGCGTTCAAGAAGGCCTGTATCGACAACAAGATCTGGGGCTGCTTCTCCGTCATGGAGTTCAACCCGCAGGGCAATCCCTACAATTCAGGCCTGATCATCGACGATCACGGCGAGATCAAGCTCTATTACCGCAAGCTCCATCCCTGGATTCCGGTCGAGCCGTGGGAACCCGGCGATATCGGCATTCCCGTGATCGAGGGGCCGAAGGGCGCGAAGATCGCGCTGATCATCTGCCATGACGGCATGTTCCCGGAGATGGCGCGCGAATGCGCCTACAAGGGCGCGGAGATCATGATCCGCACCGCCGGCTACACCGCACCGATCCGCGACGCCTGGCGTTTCACCAACCAGGCCAATTCGTTCCAGAACCTGATGGTCACCGCGAACGTCTGCATGTGCGGCTCGGACGGCTCGTTCGATTCCATGGGCGAAGGCATGATCGTCAATTTCGACGGCATCGTGCTTGCGCACGGCACCACCGGCCGCGCCGACGAGATCATCACCGCCGAGGTGCGGCCCGACCTCGTGCGCGAGGCGCGGATCAATTGGGGCGTCGAGAACAACATCTACCAGCTCTGGCACCGCGGCTATGTCGCGGTGAAGGGCGGCGCGATGGACTGTCCCTACACCTTCATGCAGGACATGGTCGCCGGCACCTATCGTCTGCCCTGGGAGGATCGGGTCAAGGTCACCGATGGCACCTCCTGCGGGTTCCCGGCGCCGACGCGCATGTTCGGCAGGACGGCGAAAGCAGCGGAATAAGCCGGCCCCCAGGGGGATGTCCGCGACAATCTGGCACGGTTGTTGCTCCTTTTGACGTCCAAGTCGCGTCAAATCGGGGGAATCCACCATGTCGACCATCACCGCGGCGCCCACCGCCGAGCCCAAGCCGCTCTACACGTCCCTGTTTGTCCAGGTTCTCGCCGCGCTCGCGCTTGGCGTCATCCTGGGGATGGCCGTCCCGGACTTCGCCATCGGGCTCAAGATCCTCAGCGACGCCTTCCTCAAGCTGATCTCGATGATCGTCGCCCCGATCGTGTTCTGCGTTGTCGTGCATGGCATTGCCGGCGCCGGCGACCTCAAGAAGGTCGGCCGCGTCGGCGTCAAGGCGCTGGTCTATTTCGAGGTGATGACGACAGTGGCTCTCGTGGTCGGCCTGCTGCTCGCCTACCTGTTCGGCCCCGGCCACGGCATGAACATCGATCCCTCGACGCTGGATGCCAAGGCGCTCAACACCTACGCCGACAACGCCCACAAGCTCTCCGGCGGCGGCATCGGCGCCTTCCTGATGAATGTGATCCCGACCACCTCGTTCGATGCGCTGTCGCGCAATGACGTGCTCCAGGTGCTGTTCTTCGCCGTCCTGTTCGGCGTCGGCCTCGCGCTGGTCGGCGGCGAGAAGGGCGCGCTCGTCACCAACATGATCGACGCGGCCTCCACAGTGCTGTTCCGCGTCATGGGGCTCATCGTTCGCGTTGCCCCGCTTGGCGTGCTCGGCGCGGTCGCCTACACCGTCGGCAAGTACGGCGTCGGCTCGCTGAAGCAGCTCGTGTCGCTGGTGATGCTGTTCTACGTCTCGGTCGGCATCTTCGTGCTGGGCGTGCTCGGCGGCGTGATGGCGCTCGCCGGAATCAATATCCTAAAATTCCTCGCCTACCTGCGTGAGGAGCTCACCGTCGTGCTCGCAACCGCCTCGTCCGACGCGGTGCTGCCCCAGATCATGAAGAAGCTGGAGCGGATGGGCGTGAAGGATTCCGTCGTCGGCCTCGTGATCCCGACCGGCTATTCCTTCAACCTCGACGCCTTCTCGATCTATCTCACGCTCGCCGTCGTCTTCATCGCGCAGGCGACCAACACGCCGTTGTCATTCGGCGATCTGTTGCTGGTGCTCGGCGTCTCCCTGATCACGTCGAAAGGCGCGCATGGCGTGCCGGGCTCGGCCATCGTGATCCTGGCGGCGACGCTGAACGCGGTGCCGAGCATTCCCGCGATCGGCCTCGTGCTGGTGCTGTCGGTCGACTGGTTCATCGGCATGGCCCGCGCAGTCGGCAACCTCGTTGGCAATTGCGTGGCGACGGTCGTCGTGGCCGCTTGGGAAGGCGACCTCGACCGCGCCAAGGCGGCCAAGGTGCTTGAAGGCGGCGAGCTCGTAGACGTGACGGCGGGCTAGGTCCGCGGATCAATCATTCCACTGGAGGAGCGGCGTTCCATACGCCCTCCTCCAGACGGACAGGAAGCGCGGAAACCAGGAGTGCGCCACGGCGCCCTTATAGGCCCATGTGCGATATTTCAGGCCCTGCTCCGAGATCAGTTCCTGATATCCGCCGTGGACTTCCGTCGCGGTGCGGATGTCCTTCAATATCCCTTGCGCGCAGGCGCGGTAGGTCTCGCTGCCTGAGGCCTCATCGAAGTCCAGCATGCGATCCGCAAACTCGACGTTGAACGTCGGCCAGGACGAACGCCCCTGATAGGCGGGCGCCGCGATCTTGTGGATCATCTTGTTGCGCGGATTGTCCGCGGACACCAGGAAATGGAACGTGCTCGGGATGCGGAAGCGCGGTTCGGCGATGATCAGATCCGTCGTAGCCGCGAACAGCGCACGCTCGCCGGCATCGTTCATATTCCAGAAGCCGCGATGCACGCTGACGAAATCCAGCGCGACCAGGGACACCGGCGGGCCCGCCGGGCCATCCAGAGAATGCCTGATGTAGCCGTTCTTGCCGAACAGGCGGAGCAGGTCCCTCTTGTACTGAGCGAGGTCGCGCCCGAGCAGCCGCTTCAGCTCGTTCTCGTCGACGATCCCGAGCTGCACGCCCCACACGAACGTCGTGTAGACGCAGGCATTGGTGACGAAGCGCCTACGCTCTGCGCGTGTGTCGGTTGCCGCAGAGCGCGGCCCGCTGGCGTCGCACAGCAAATATCGGGTGCCGTCGGCGTCGAACGGCTCGAGCTCGCTTGCGAGCTTCAGGATCGCGCGCTTGAGGTCGCCGCCATGTTCATCCAGCAACAGGCGGCCGGCATGCGCGCATTGCGACATCGCCAGATAGGACGACGCCCGCTCCTCGGCAGAGAGCATCTGCTGGAGACCGGCGATAATGCCAAGCAGCGTGTCCGAGGGACGGGAGAAATAATTCACGCCGAGATACCGGCCGCGTCCCGCGGGAACGATGGTCGTGGTGACGACGTCGGCGCGAACCGCCTCCAGCAGCAAGCGCACGCTCTTTTCGAGCAGGCGCACGCGGCGCACCGCGTCCTGCGCATCCATGATGGTCTCGGGATCGAGAACGTCGGGATAGAACCAGGCGAAGTCGCGCGGATAATAGGCGGAGGCGTGCGGCGCGCCCGTGACGAGGAAGGCTTCGGTCACCGAAAAGGCGCTGTCCATCGAATGCCGGTAGAGGTCCTCGATGGCCGACAGCGAGTGATGCGACTTTCTCAGAAAACGATCGCCGAGAAAATTGACCGCCTGAAGCGCGTTGGCGACGAAGGTCGCGGCTGTGCCCTGGTAAAAGCGGTTCTCACGGTGCGATGGAAAGGAGATGTCGCTGTTCATGCGTAATTCGGTTGATGTCTCGTGATCCCGGTGACGGCCACCATCTTAAACATCTCTGATTCGTGTCTCTACCCGGTGACGGGCTCCAGGCGATCAGCGGCCCTCCTGCGGCCTGAAATTCTCGATCACCCGCAGCAGCACCCGCGCGCCTGCGTCGGCGTCCGCCAGCTCAACATGCTCGTCCGGATGATGGCTGATGCCGCCGCGGCAGCGAACGAAGATCATGCCGACGTCAGCAATGTCGATCATCGCCATGCCGTCATGCCCGGCCCCGCTCGGCAGCTCGAATACGTCAAAGCCCTCCGCTCCGATCGCCTGCGCGATCTGGTCCTTCAGCCAGGACGCACAAGGCGCCGTGCGGTTCTCGTGGGTGACATCGAGTTGAAGCGCCAGTTGCCGGCGTTTGGCAATCGCCTCGATCTGGCGAACGACATCAGCCACCGCGCGCTTGCGATGCATGTCGGTCGGCGCGCGCATGTCGATGGTGAAGGACACTTCACCCGGAATGACGTTGGTCGCACCGGGCCGCGCCTGGATGTAGCCGACTGTGCCCACCAGCCCACTCTCGTCCGTACGGCAAAACTGCTCGATCGCGCCGATGCATTCGGCAGCGCCGGTGAGCGCGTCGCGGCGCAGCGCCATCGGCACGGTGCCGGCGTGGCCGGCCATGCCGGTCAGCCGCGCGGCAAGGCGCGTCGCGCCCGCAATCGCGGTGACGACGCCCACGGGCAGGTTCTGGGCTTCCAGCACTGGCCCCTGCTCGATGTGCAATTCGAGATAGGCCAGCAGCTCGCGCCGCGTCCGCGCCGCCTTGCCGATATGATCAGGATCGAGCCCGAACCGAACCAGCGCATCGCGCATCGAGACGCCATCGCGATCCCTAGTGTTCAGGACGCTCTCGTCGAAGGTGCCGGCGACCGCACGGCTGCCGAGCAGCGTCGAGGCGAAACGCACGCCCTCCTCATCGGCAAAGCCGATCACCTCGATCGCAAACGGCAGGCGCTTGCTGCGGCGGTTGAGATCGGCAACGCAGGCGATTGCCGTGATCACCCCCAGCGGCCCGTCCCACTTTCCGGCATCGCGCACGGTGTCGTAATGCGAGCCGAGCATCAGGCAGGGTGCCCCCGGCCGCGCACCTTCGTAACGGCCACATACATTGCCGACCGCATCGAGATGCGCGCTCATCCCGGCCTCGCGCATCCAGCCGAGAATGAGGTCCGTGGCCGCGCGCAGCTCCTTGCTGAGATAGATGCGGGTGAGCTTTCCGGATTCTTCCGAGATCGCAGCGAGCTCGTTGATGCGGCGAACGATCTCCTTGCCGAGCGATGCGTCGTGAACGGCGGTACCAGCACCCATCTCGGCGAGCTTTCCATCTTCTAAGGGCCACGGCGGCGGTCCTGCGGCGATCGATACAAGTTCGGTGCCAGCAAAATCGCGCGGTCGGCGCCGTCCCAATCAGCGCGTGGTTAGCATGAATGCGTACCGCCGGCAGACCACCCAACACTGGTCATGCACATGCCAAAGCTGGTTAAGACTGCTTAACTCCATTGCATACAATGATAGGATGCTGCCCACAATTTCATCTGCTACTTTCCTCACCAAGATCCGAATGCAAAATATATATTAGTAATATCAAATATTTGCATCTAATCGCACACTTTCTAGCCGCTGGCACGAAGCTTGCGACATCCTATCGCGGCTCCGCCAGACCGGCGCAGCCGCGAGATTTAAGGCGGCGCATCCGCCAAGGGAGCGAGCAATGGATTTTGGCAGGATTTCACGACGTCATTTGTTGCAGGGCGGCGCGGCCCTCACCCTCGGCGCAGCGGCAGGCGCCCGGCCGGCCTTCGCGGCCGACACTACCATCGGCTTCATCTATGTCGGCTCGCGCGACGACTACGGCTACAACCAGGCGCACGCGCAGGGCGCGGCTGCACTGAAGAAGATCCCCGGCCTGAAAGTCGTCGAGGAAGAGAAGGTGCCGGAGACCGACGCGGTCGAGAAGACGATCGAGTCCATGATCAATCTCGACGGCGCCACCCTGCTCTTCCCGACCTCGTTCGGCTACTACAATCCGCACATGGTCAAGATGGCCAGCAAGTACCCGAAGCTGCGCTTCGAGCATTGCGGCGGCCTGTGGAGCGACAAGGATCCCAAGAACGCGGGCAGCTATTTCGGCTACATCGACGAAGCCCAGTACATCTCCGGCATCGTCGCAGGCCTGACGTCGAAGAGCGGCAAGCTCGGCTTCGTCGCGGCCAAGCCGATTCCCCAGGTGCTGCGCAACATCAACGCCTTCACGCTGGGCGCCAAGTCCGTCAATCCGAAGGCCACCACGCAAGTGATCTTCACCGGCGACTGGTCGATGCCGGTCAAGGAAGCTGAAGCCACCAACAGCCTGATCGACCAGGGCGTGGACGTGCTGACCTGTCACGTCGATGGCCCCAAGACCATGGTCGAGAACGCCGCGCGGCGCGGTGCCTTCGTCTGCGGTTATCACACCAACCAGTCGGCGCTGGCGCCGAAGGCCTATCTCACCGGCGCCGAGTGGAACTGGGAAGCACTCTATCCGAAGTTCGTCAAGATGATCGCCGCCGGCGAAAGCATTCCGAACTTCTACCGCGGCGGCCTGAAGGAAGAGATCGTCAAGGTCTCGGCCTATGGCGAAGCCGTCTCGCCCGAGGCGCGCAAGGCGGCCGACGAAGCCAAGGCCAAATTCCTGTCCGCGGACGGGTTCGCGATCTTCAAGGGCGGGCTGGTCGACAACAAGGGCAAGACGGTCATCGCGGCCGGCACCGATCGCGGCCAGAAGGACCCTGAACTCGAGAAGATGGACTACCTCGTCGAAGGCGTGATCGGAGCGACTTCGTGACCACGGAAGCGGCGGACTCCACCGAAGCGGTCGGGACAGTTGCCCCGGCCGCCGATCCGGGATTCCTCCAGCGTCACGGCGGCACGATCGAATATGTCCTGATCCCGGGTGCGGCGCTCGCCGCCGCGCTCGCGGTCTTCGGCATCTTCGTCGCAATGTTCGGCAAGAACCCGCTCGACCTCTATTTCTACATGTATTACGGCGCGTTCGGCACCTGGTTCTCCTGGCAGAACACGCTGACGCGCGCGGCGCCCCTGATCCTCACCGCGCTCTGCACCGCGCTGCCGGCGCAACTTGGCATGGTCATCATCGGCGGCGAAGGCGCGCTGCTGATAGGCGCGCTGTCGGCGACGAGCGCCGCACTCGCGCTCCAGGGCATGCCGCCGCTGATCGTGCAGATCGCCATGGTCATCGCCGGCGTGATCGGCGGCGGGTTGTGGATCATGCTGTCGGGCGCGCTGCGCCAGTATCGCGGCGTCAACGAAACCATCTCGAGCCTGCTGCTCGTCTACATCGCGCTCGCGATCCTCAATCATCTCGTCGAAGGGCTGATGCGCGATCCCGCCAGCCTCAACAAGCCGTCCACGCGCGAGATCGGCGCGGCCAACATGATCGGCACCATCCCCGGCACCGACGTGCATTGGGGTCTCGTCTTCGGCCTGATCGCCGCGATCGCCGCCTACATCCTGATCTATCACACCGTGTTCGGCTTCGCCGCGCGCGTCGCCGGCGGCAACATCCGCGCCGCGAAGATCGTCGGCCTCGGCGTCAGCAAGCTGATCCTGACCGTTTGCTTCCTCGCCGGTGGTGCAGCGGGTCTTGCAGGCATGGTCGAGGTCGCCGCCGTGCAGGGGCGCACCAACGCCAACCTGGCGGCCGGCTACGGCTTCACCGGCATTCTCGTCGCCTTCCTCGCGCGACAAAATCCGCTCGCGATCATTCCCGTTGCGATCCTGCTCGGCGGCATCAGCGCCAGCGGCGGCCTGCTGCAGCGCCGCCTCGGATTGCCCGACGCCTCCGTGCTGGTGCTCCAGGGCATCATCTTCGTCTTCGTGCTCGCCAGCGATGCGCTCTACGGCCGCATCGGATTTCTGAAAGGCAAGTCCTGATGAAAGACAAGTCCTGATGGCAGACGGATCGATCGGACTCTGGACCGTCCCGCTTGCCGTGCTCGGCGGCGCCATTCGCGTCTCGACGCCCTTCCTGTTCGTGAGCCTCGGGGAATGCATCACCGAGCGCTCCGGCCGGATCAATCTCGGCCTCGAAGGCACGCTGGTGATGGGCGCGATGAGCGCCTACGGCATCTCCTATCTCACGGGATCGCCTTGGCTTGGCGTGCTCGCCGCCGGCATCGCCGGCGCCCTTCTCGGCGCGCTGCATGCCGGCATCTGTTCGCTGCCGCGCGTCAACGACGTCGCGGTCGGCATCGCCTTGATGCTGTTCGGGACGGGTCTGGCCTTCTATCTCGGCAAGCCGCTGATCGAGCCGACTGCACCGCGCCTGCCCGCGATCGATTTCGGCTGGTGGAGCGACATCCCGCAGGTCCGCGCCGCGCTGCGGGTCAATGTCCTGTTCCTGATCGGCGTCGCGCTCGCACCAATCCTGTACTGGGCGTTCCGCACCACACGCTGGGGCCTGCTCATCCGCACCGCGGGCGAGAGCTCGGACGCCGCGCGCGCGATGGGCCATTCCGTGCTGCTGATCCGCCTGCGCGCCACCATGGTCGGCGGCTTCCTCGCCGGCATCGGCGGCTCGTTCCTGTCGCTGTTCTATCCCGGAAGCTGGAACGAGGGCCTCTCCTCCGGCCAGGGCATCACCGCGGTGGCGCTCGTCATCTTCGCGCGCTGGGATCCCCTGCTCTGCCTGTGGGCCTCGCTCGCCTTCGGCGGCGCCGCGGCGCTGGGGCCCGCGCTGCAATCCGTCGGCGTCACCTCCGGCTATCATCTCTTCAACGCCGCGCCCTACATCCTGACGCTGGCGATCATGATCATCACCTGCTCGCCGAAGCGCACGCTGACCGGCGCTCCCGCCGAACTCTCGATCACAAGGTAACACGCGCACCAACGAGGTCGTCCATGCCCGAGCGCTATATCAAGTCCGAGCCCTACGCCTGGCCCTACAACGGCGATCTGCGCCCGCAAAATACCGCGCTGATCATCATCGACATGCAGACCGATTTCTGCGGCGTCGGCGGCTATGTCGACAAGATGGGCTATGACCTCTCGCTGACGCGCGCACCGATCGAGCCGATCAAGAGGCTGCTCGCGGCGATGCGCAAGCAGGGCTTTCACATCATCCATACCCGCGAAGGCCACCGCCCGGATCTCTCGGACCTGCCCGCCAACAAGCGCTGGCGCTCGCGGCAGATCGGCGCCGGCATCGGCGATCCCGGCCCGTGCGGCCGCATCCTGGTGCGCGGCGAGCCCGGCTGGGATATCATCGAGGAACTGGCACCGCTGCCGGGCGAACCGATCATCGACAAGCCCGGCAAGGGCTCGTTCTGCGCCACCGATCTGGAACTGATCCTGCGCGTGCGCGGCATCGAGAACATCGTGCTGACAGGCATCACCACCGACGTCTGCGTCCACACCACCATGCGCGAGGCCAATGACCGCGGCTTCGAATGCGTGCTGCTGCACGATTGCTGCGGCGCGACCGACAAGAGCAACCACGACCACGCGGTGAAGATGATCAAGATGCAGGGCGGCGTATTCGGCGCGGTCTCGACCTCCGACGCCTTCATCGGAGCGATTTCGTGATCATCGGCGAGACGCCTCCGCCCTCAGGCGCCTTCGGCGTCGACGCCATCGCCATGACCATGCGCTTCGGCGACTTCCTGGCGCTGGACAATGTCGAGCTGAAGGTGCGGCCGGGCTCGTTCCATGCGCTGCTGGGCGAGAACGGCGCCGGCAAGTCGACCCTCGTCAAATGCATCATGGGCTACTACCACGCGACCGAAGGCGACATCCTCGTCGGCGGCCGCGAGCAGGCGATCGCCAACCCGAAGGATGCCCACGCGCTCGGCCTCGGCATGGTCTACCAGCACTTTACGCTGGTGCCGGCCATGACGGTCGCCGAGAACCTCGTGCTGGCCCGCGACGATGTCCCCGCAATGGTGAACTGGCCGAAGGAGATGAAGGAGCTCGAGGCCTTCCTTGCCCGGATGCCCTTCAAGGTGCCGCTCTCCGCAAAGGTCTCCGACATCTCGGCCGGCGAGCGGCAGAAATGCGAGATCCTCAAGCAGCTCTATCTGAAGCGCCGCTTCCTGATCCTGGACGAGCCGACGTCGGTGCTGACGCCTGCGGAGGCCGACGAGGTGCTCGGCATGCTCCGCGACATGGTCGTCAGGGGCGAGCTGACCATCTTGATGATCACGCACAAATTCCGCGAGGTCATGGCCTTCGCCGACGAGGTCACCATCCTGCGCCGTGGCAAGCTCGCCGGCGCGGGCAAGGTCGCCGAGCTGACGCCGGATGCGATGGCGCGCACCATGATCGGCGCCGAGGAGCTGACGGTCCAGCCGCCGCGTACCGGCGAGGCCGGCAAAGCGCGCCTTGAGCTGGAAAAACTTCGCGCGCTCGACGATGCCGGCGGCGTTGCCGTCCATGACGTCTCACTGACCGTACGTGCCGGCGAGATCGTCGGCATCGCCGGTGTCTCCGGCAACGGCCAGCGCCAGCTCGTCGAGGTGCTCGCCGGCCAGCGTGAGGCCGAGGGCGGCGAGGTTCGCGTCGCAGGCGATCCCTACCACGCCAGTCGCGAGGAGATGCGCCGCCACAAGATGTCGCTGCTGCCGGAGGAGCCGCTGAAGAACGCCTGCGTCGGCGGCATGAGCGTTGCCGACAACATCGCCTTCCGCGAATTCGACCGGGCGCCCTTCGCCAGCGGCGGCTGGTGGCTCAATCGCAGCGCCTTCCGCGAGGGCGCGAAGAAGAAGATCGGCCAGTACAAGATCAAGACCCGCACGCCGGAGACGCCGATCTCGGCACTCTCGGGCGGCAACGTCCAGCGCGCCGTGCTCGCCCGGGAGCTTGCCGGCGATGTCGAGGTGCTGATCGCGGCCAACCCCTGCTTCGGCCTCGACTTCGCGGCGGTGGCGCAGATCCACGCCGAGATCATGGCCGCGCGCAATCGCGGTGCAGCGGTCCTGCTCGTCAGCGAGGATCTCGACGAATTGCTGGAGCTGTCCGATCGCCTGGTGGTGATGTTCCACGGCGAATTCGTGTATGAAGCACGGACCAGCGAGGCCGATCTCACCGAGGTTGGCCGGCACATGGCGGGGCACTGACCAATCGTTTGAGCATGATCTCCCGATCATGCCTTGGGAGCATCGATGGACGCATCAGAACGCGACGAGCACTTTTTGCGTTTGTCCTTCGCGGTCGCCCGCCGTTCGCTCACCCATGGCAACCACCCCTTCGGCTGCACCGTGGTCGATGCGGATGGCAAGGTGCTGATCGAATCCGAGAACGGCTACATGCCGGATCACGACGGCACCGCCCATGCCGAACGCCTCGCGGCCACGCAGGCCTGCCGCACGCTCGGCCGCGATGTGCTCGCGCAGGCGACGCTCTATTCCTCGGCCGAGCCCTGCGCGATGTGCGCCGGCGCGATCTACTGGGCCGGCATCGGCCGCGTCGTCTACGGCCTCAGCGAGCATCGCCTGCGCGGCGTTACGGGCAACCATCCGGAGAACCCGACGCTCGATTTGCCCTGTCGCGAGGTCTTTGCCAGCGGCCAGCGGCCGACGGAGGTCGTCGGGCCGCTGCTCGAAGACGAGGCCGAAGCCCTGCACGACGGCGTGTGGACGAAGTAGGCGCCCAGCAAACAGTCCCGCAGGGTGGGCAAAGGCGCCTTGGCGCCGTGCCCACCATCTGACTTCAACATCAATAGAAGTCGTGGGCACGCTTCGCTTTGCCCACCCTACGGCAGCCTTCTCCTTCGCAAACACGAAGGGCGCCGCGCATCTCAGCGCGGCGCCATCCGAATCTTGGAAATCGTCAGCCCATCAGAACTTCACAGTGACGCCACCGTAAACCGTCGACTCCGTGCAGCTCTTGGTGCTCTGGCCCGTCGCGGCGATGGTGCAGACGCCCGGCATGGCGTTGTGGTCGAGGCCGAACTTGTTCTGCCAGTAGCGGTAGGCGACCCAGAGGTCGACGAAGTGCGAGTACTTGTCACCCCACACGGCCTTCGACGCGTCGAAGGTCAGGCGGATCGGCTCGCTGTTCAGCTCGGTCTTGGACGCGGTGGAGAAGCGGCCAACGCCCGAGAGCGCAGGAAGGCCGTTGGAGTCGCCCTTCGGGCCGTACCAGCCGGCGCGGCCGCTGATCGACCAGAACTGCATGTTCGGCGGCAGGAAGCCGAGGTCCATGTAGTAGTTGATTTCGACGGCCCAGGTCGGCCGGTAGCTGACATTGCCGTCCGAGTTACAGGTCACGCCCGCCACACCGGCACCGAACAGGCCGCACTGCGTGAAGGCGTTGTGGTTCAGGAACTCGTAGTACATCAACGGCGCGACGTTGATGTAGCCCTTGTAGGGAAGGTCGAAGGCGAACTGCAGACCGGCGACAACGTCGCGCTTGGCGGGCGCGAGGAAGTTGTTCTCGGTGTTGCCGTCCATACCGACTTCGAACGAGATGTTGTGCAGCGGCCCCATGGTGAAGGCCTTGGTGTTGAACAGTTCGTTCCAGCCGAAGGTCGAGCGGAACAGACCGTAGATCTCGGTCGCGCCGGCGCAGTCGGCGGCGCCGCCGGTGATCGTTACGCCCGGCGCGGTGCAGGGAGCAGCGGGATCGTTCTTGCCCGACTTGAACATCGAGATGGTGAAGAAGTTGGTGCCGTAAGCCCACAGATCGAAGTGGGTGAACGAGTAGACCTGCTTGGGGGTGGTGCCGTTGATGGTGCCGTTGGGATTGACGCTCCACATGCCGGGATCGGTGCCCTTGGGCATCCAGGAGAAGGTGACGCGGTTGTCGATCACCAGGAAGAACGGGACATCCGCCGCCTTCTTGGCAGCCTTGACCGGCAAGTCCGCCGCCTGTGCCAGGCCAGCGGTGGCAAGCGTAGCAAGTGACAGCACGGCGGCTGCAATTGCCTTGAAACGAAACGACATCCTGAATACCCCCAAGTTTGGACACGTAAAAATGAACGTCCCTTGGGTGCGACACTTGCGCCGATCTCCCGGGGTGAGAAGCCTCAACTTTTTTCAAGGCATGCCGCATGTTTTGGCAGCAGTCAGCGCTTCACCGCAGTATTTTGCTGGTTCTTGCACTTCGACGTCGCGTGCGCGCGGCTCTGCGATATCAGGCTTTGCCAGACATTCCCGTTTGATTTCGTTCGTCTTTTGTAGCGGCCTCGCATTGTCGAGACGATCGCCAACTGCGATCGTCGCCCCGATCTTGAATTGCATACGCGTGCTGACGCGATTTTGCTCAACTTCACGTCAAGCCTGCACAGCGGGTTCCGATTTGGTTTGAACCGTCACAAATTTGCAACAGGCGTCCTTTGCAGCAAGCGACTGCAACCACCCACGAAGGCCGGTTGGAGACGCCGCTCGGCCAGCGAGGGACTGCGACTCGCGACACCAGCTGCCCTGCCGCAGCGTTGAGCAAGGGATGACGCTTTTTCACACCTTACGCGGCGGTTCAAACTAGCCCAGTATTGAGGCACTTCACCCATGCAAGCGCATCAGCGAATGTTAGATCCGACGCCTAACGGCCTGCATTCCGGCGAGTCCCCGTTGCTTCAGACGGTCGGGCTGACCAAGCGCTATGGTGATTTCCTCGCCAACGATTCCATCGACATCGACATCTGGCCGAACGAAATCCACGCCCTGCTCGGCGAGAACGGGGCCGGCAAGTCGACGCTGGTGAAGGCGATCTACGGGCTGATCCAGCCCAGCGCCGGCGAGATCCGCTGGCAGGGCCAGGGATTCGTGCTGTCCGGCCCGTCCGAAGCGCGCAGCCGCGGCATCGGCATGGTGTTCCAGCATTTCTCGCTGTTCGACAATCTTACCGTCGCCGAGAACGTCGCGCTTGGCCTCGACGGCAAGGAATCCTTCAAGGACATGTCGGCGCGCCTGGAGCAGGTGTCGAAGACTTACGGGCTGCCGCTCGATCCCAAACGCGAGGTCTGGCAGCTCTCGGTCGGCGAACGCCAGCGCATCGAGATCGTCCGCGCGCTGATGCAGGATCCCAAATTCCTGATCCTGGACGAGCCGACCGCGGTGCTGACGCCGCAGGAAGCGGATCAGCTCTTCATCGTGCTGGAGCGCCTCAGGGCCGAAGGCCGCGCCGTCCTCTACATCAGCCACAAGCTCGAGGAGGTGAAGCGCCTCTGCGACACCGCCACGATCCTGCGCGGCGGCAGGAAGGTCGAGACCTGCAATCCAAGGCTGGAGACCGCAGCCTCCCTCGCCCGCATGATGGTCGGCGGCGAGATCAAGGAGGTGAAGGCACCGGCCGGCCGGAAGACCACCGTGCCGCGGCTCGTCGTCAACGACCTTTCGCTCGCCCCGAACGAGGCCCATGGCGTTCGCCTCGAGCACATCTCGTTCGAGCTGAAGGGCGGCGAGATTCTCGGCATTGCCGGCGTCGCCGGCAACGGACAGGACGAGCTGTTCGCCGCGCTGTCCGGCGAACGCCTGTCGAAGGACCCCGGCACGGTCGTGATCGAAGGCATCGCCGCCGGCCATCTCTCCATCACGCAGCGCCGCAAGCTCGGCGCGGCCTTCGTGCCCGAAGAGCGGCTCGGCCACGGCACCGCGCCGCGCATGAAGCTGTCGGAGAACGCACTGCTGACCGGGCACGCGGCCAGCGGCATGGTCCATCACGGCTTCATCGACACCGCAGCAACATTGAAGACCGTCGACCGCGCGACTGAAACGTTTGACGTCCGCAAGGCCAAGCGCGATCCGGAAGCCGCGAGTCTTTCCGGCGGCAATTTGCAGAAATTCATCGTCGGACGTGAGATCCTGCGCACCCCCGCGGTGCTGGTGGTGAGCCAGCCGACCTGGGGCGTCGACGCCGGCGCCGCCGCCGTGATCCGCCAGGCGCTGCTCGATCTCGCCACCGCCGGCGCCGCTGTCCTCGTGACCAGCCAGGACCTCGACGAACTCGCGGAGATCGCCGACCGCATCGCCGTGATGTTCCACGGCAAGCTGTCCGCGCCACTCGCCACCGTTGATGCGACGCGCGAAAAGCTCGGCCTTCTCATGGGCGGCAGCAGCCTCGAGCCGACGGAGGCCGCGCATGCAGTTGGTGCTTGAGAAGCGCGCCGAGCGCTCCAACACGATCGCGCTGGTCTCCCCGCTCATTGCGATCGGCCTGACGATCCTCACCATGGTCATCCTGTTCGCGATCCTCGGCAAGAACCCGCTGCTCGCGCTGCATGCCTATTTCATTGCGCCCTTGACCGACAGCTATTCGCTGCAGGAGATCGCGGTGAAGGCGACGCCGCTGGTGATGATCGCGATCGGGCTGTCGCTCTGCTATCTCGCCAATGCCTGGAACATCGGCGCCGAAGGCCAGTTCCTGATCGGCGCGGTCGCCGGAAGCTGGATCGCCGTGAAGACGCAAGGCACCGACGCCGGCGCCTGGGTATTGCCGGTGATGCTGGTGCTCGCCGCGGCGGCAGGCGCGCTCTACGCGCTGATCCCGGCGATCTGCAAGGTGAAGTTCGGCGCCAGCGAAATCCTGACCAGCCTGATGCTGGTCTATGTCGCCGATCTCTTTCTCGACTATCTCGTGCGCGGGCCTTGGCGCGATCCGCAAGGTTTTAATTTCCCGACCACGGCCGAGTTCGATCCGGTGGCGACCGTGCCGCTGCTGATCGAAGGCGGCCGGCTGCATCTCGGCTCGATCATCGCACTGCTCGTGGTCGCTGCCGCGGCCATCCTGCTCGGACGCACCATCAAGGGGTTCGAGATCCGCGTGGTCGGCGCAGCACCCCGCGCTGCACGCTTCGGCGGCTTCAATGCCAACCAGCTCATCATCCTGACCTTTGCGGTCTCGGGCGCGCTGGCGGGCCTTGCCGGCATCATCGAGGTTGCGGGACCGGTCGGGCATCTGCAGCCCGGCATCTCGCCTGGCTACGGCTTCACCGCGATCATCGTTACCTTCCTCGGCCGGTTGAACCCTCTTGGAATATTAATTGCAGGCCTTTTTCTCGCACTGACCTTTATCGGCGGCGAGCAGGCGCAGATCGCGATGAAGATCCCGTTGGATGTCACCAAGGTATTTCAGGGCATTCTGCTGTTCTACGTGCTCGCCTGCGATTCCCTCATTCTCTACCGCTTCAAGCTGGTGTTCCCGAACCGACAGGTGACCCGTGGAGCTGGTTGAAGCCATCATCCTGGCGGTGCTCGCCGCATCGACACCGCTCCTCATCGCCGCGACCGGCGAGCTCGTGACCGAGCGCTCCGGCGTGCTCAATCTCGGCGTCGAGGGCATGATGATCGTCGGAGCGGCCTGCGGTTTTGCCGGCGCGTGGCTGACCGGCTCGATCTTCATCGGCGCGCTGTTCGGCATTGTCGCGGGCATGTTGATGTCGCTGGTCTTCGCGCTGATGGCGCTCGGCCTCGCGGTCAACCAGGTCGCGACGGGCCTTGCGCTGACCATCCTCGGCATCGGGCTGTCCGGTCTGATCGGCGCCGGCTTCGTCGGCGAGCGCATCACGCCGGCCGTGCATCTCACCATCCCCGGCCTCACCGATATTCCGCTGATCGGCCGCGTGCTGTTCGGCGAGGATGCCTTCGTCTATTTCTCCGTCGCGCTGATCATCGGCGTCTGGTGGTTCTTGTATCGCACGCGGGCGGGATTGATCCTGCGTGCCTGCGGCGACAACCATGTCTCCGCGCATGCGCTCGGCTATCCCGTGTTGCGCATCCGCACCTTTGCCGTGATGTTCGGCGGCGCCTGCGCCGGCCTTGCCGGCGCTTACCTGCCGCTGGCCTATACGCCGTTCTTCATTCCCGGCATGACCGCAGGACGCGGCTGGATCGCACTGGCGCTCGTCGTGTTCTCGTCCTGGCGGCCGGGCCGGCTCGTGGTCGGCGCCTATCTGTTCGGCGCGGTGACGATCCTGCAATTGCACGCGCAAGGCTGGGGCGTCGGCATTCCCTCGCAATTCATGTCGGCGTTGCCTTATCTCGCAACCGTCATCGTGCTGGTCCTGCTCTCACGCGCGCGCACGGGCGGCTCGACCGCGCCGGCCGCGCTCGGCACCGTGTTCGTGCCTGACCGCTGACGTTTCAATTCCGCGGCGTGCGCGATGGGGCGCGCACATTGCGGATCGTGGCTTTCCCCTGATGTTTGGAGATTGATGATGAGGAAATCAGTTCTTGCGCTCGCTGCCGGGCTTTTGCTCGCCGGAAGCGTCAGTGCAGCCTCCGCCGCCGACAAGCTGAAAGTCGGTTTTATCTACCTCGGCCCGATCGGCGATCTCGGCTGGACCTATCAGCACGAACTCGGCCGCCAGGCGCTGGCGAAGGAGCTCGGCGACAAGATCGAGACCACTTATCTCGAAAATGTGCCCGAGGGTCCCGACGCCGAGCGCGCCATCGAGCAGCTCGTCCGCGCCGGTAACAAGCTGATCTTCACGACGTCGTTCGGCTACATGGACCCGACGCTGAAGGTCGCAAAGAAATATCCGAACGTGCATTTCGAGCACTGCTCGGGCTACAAGCGCGACAAGAACATGTCGACCTATTCGTCCAAGTGGTATCAGGGCCGTTACATTCAAGGTCTGATCGCGGCCAAGATGTCGAAATCAGGCGTGCTCGGCTACATCGGCTCGTTCCCGATCCCCGAGGTCGTCTCCGGCATCAACGCAACGGTCATCGCAGCGCAGACCATCAACCCGAACATCAAGGTCAAGATCATCTGGGCCAACACCTGGTTCGATCCGGGCAAGGAAGCCGACGCCGCCAAGGCACTGATCGACCAGGGCGCCGACGTGATCATGCAACACACGGACTCGCCGGCCGCGATGCAGATCGCCAGCGAACGCGGCAAGCTCGCCTTCGGCCAGGATTCCGAGATGATCAAGTTCGGGCCAAAGACCCAGCTGACCTCGATCCTCGACACCTGGGGCCCCTACTACGTCGAGCGCGTCAAGGCCGAGCTCGCCGGAACCTGGAAGTCCGAGGACACCTGGGGCGGCCTCGACAGCCACATGTTCGCGATGGCGCCCTACACCAACATGCCCGACGACGTGAAGAAGATCGCCGAGGATGCCCAGGCCGCGATCACCACGGGCAAGCTGCACCCGTTCAAATGCCCGATCGTTGGGCAGGACGGCAAGGAGGTCGAGTGCAAAGGCGGCGCCAATCTGGCTGATGGCCAGATCCTCGGGATGAATTTCTACGTGAAAGGCATCGACGACAAGCTGCCGGGCAAGTAGCACGCTTCTTGCATTGCCTAAATCACCTGCTCCTCCCGGAGGAGGTTCGGAGGGGGTGGCCAGAAGCACCCGGCACTTGTGGTCGCCCCCTCTTTCTACTTTCGCTTCTATTTTTCCCGGCTCATCCCGCCTGCATCGCCCGCGCCGCCGAACTGTGGCGGCGGATGAGGTCGGTGACATCCAGTCCTGGGATCGCGCCGTCGATCACCGCCCATTGTCCCGCCACCATCACCCTGTCGGCCCGATGTGCGCCACACAGCACCAGCGCAGCCAGGGGATCGCCGTGACCGGAGAAGCGCAACTCGTCGAGCTTGAACAGCGCAAGGTCCGCCGCCTTGCCGACCGCGATCTCGCCGAGTTCCGGCCGGCCGACGCAGGCCGCCGAGCCCTTGGTAGCCCAACGCAACGCGTCCTTGTGGCTCACCTTCGTCACGCCATAGCGGGCCCGCTGCAGCAGGAACGCGGCACGCACCTCCTGCATCAGGTTCGATCCGTCGTTCGAGGCGGAGCCGTCGACACCGAGCCCGATGCCGACACCCGCCTCCTCCATCTCGCACACCGGGCAGCAGCCCGATGCCAAGAGCTGATTGCTGCACGCGCAATGGCTGATGGTCGTCTTGGCCTTGCCGAGCCGCTTCATCTCGTCGGCGTTGAAGAAGATGCCGTGCGCGAGCCACGTCCGCGCATTGAGCCAGCCGCATTGCTCGAGATAGTCGAGGGGACGGCAGCCATACATCTGCTGGCAGAATTTGTTCTCGTCCTCGGTTTCGGCGAGATGGGTGTGCAGGCGCACGTCGAGCTTATCCGCGAGATCGGCGGTGGCGCGCATCAGGGACGTCGTCACCGAGAACGGCGAGCACGGCGCCAGCGCGATCTGCACCATCGCGCCCGCGCCGCGCTGGTGATACTTGCTCACTACGCGCGCGCTGTCGGCGAGGATCGTATCCTCGTCCTGCACGACGCTGTCGGGCGGCAGGCCGCCGTCGCGCTGCGACAGGTTCATCGAGCCGCGCGTCAGCAGCACGCGCACACCGAGCCGCTTGGCGACGTCGACCTCGATATCGACGGACTCCTCGAGCCCCGCCGGGAAGACATAGTGATGATCCGTCGTCGTGGTGCAGCCCGACAGCAGCAGCTCGGACATCGCCACGGTGACGCCGAGCCGCAAGCGCTCCGGCGTCAGCTTCGCCCACACCGGATAGAGCGCCTGGAGCCAGGGAAACAGCTCGCGGTCCATCGCCGCCGGCAACGCCCGGGTCAGCGTCTGATAGAAGTGATGGTGGGTGTTGATCAGGCCCGGCAGCACGACCTGCTCGCCAGCATCGAACACCGTGACATCCGTCGTCGCCGGCGTGGCGCCGGCCGGCACCAGCTCGACGATCCGGCCATCCTTCACCACGATCCCGCGCTCGGCGCCGTCAGCGAGGATGGCGAGGGGATCCCTGATCCAGATCGGCTTTGCGTCGCTCATAGCTCCGGTTCTCCTCACACTGTTACGACTTGTTTGTTGCGACTTGGCTCCGGTCTTGCAAGACTCATCTCTACGATTCACCGGGCGAAAGCTTTGGCGCAGCCATGGATTTGAATACCATCACGACGGTGGCCCATCCGCAAACGCGCGCACAACTGCCCGTTTGGACGTCAGGTGATGCTTGGCTCGCGGGCGGCACCTGGCTGTTCTCGGAGCCGCAGGCGCACCTGAAACGGCTGATCGATCTCACCGACCTGAAATGGCCGGCGCTGACGATCACAGACAACCATCTCAGCATCGCCGCCACCTGCACCGTCGCGCAGCTCGATGGCTTCGCCTGCCCGCCCGAATGGCTCGCAGCTCCGCTGATCGGCCAGTGCTGCCGCGCGTTCCTTGCCTCATTCAAGATCTGGAAGACGGCGACCGTCGGCGGCAATGTCTGCATGTCGCTGCCGGCGGGACCGATGATCTCGCTCACCTCGGGGCTCGACGGCGTCTGCACCATCTGGAAGGCCGGCGGCGGCGAGCAGAGGATTCCCGTCATCGATTTCATCACCGGCAACCAGCGCAACCGCCTGACGCCGGGCGACCTGCTGCGGCAGATCGATATCCCGCTTCCCGCGCTGAAGCGCCGCACGGCGTTTCGCCAGATCTCGCTCGCACCGGTCGGCCGCTCGGCGGCACTCCTGATCGGGAGCCTCGATACCGACGGCACATTGGCGCTGACGGTCACCGCCTCGACGGTGCGGCCGATCCGGCTGTCCTTTCCCAAGGCCCCGGACGCGACCGCGCTTCGCGACGCCATCGCGCAGCAGATCACGGATGATCTCTACCACACCGACATCCACGGCAAGCCGCTTTGGCGCAAGCACATGACGCAGCGGCTCGCCGAAGAGATCCGCGGCGAACTGCTCGGGGTAGCGCGACCATGAGCTTCGAGGTCAACGGCAACACATTTTCGCAAGCGCCGCGCGCGGGGCAGTGCCTGCGCACATTCCTGCGCGAGCTCGGGCACTTCGGCGTCAAGAAGGGCTGCGATGCCGGCGATTGCGGCGCCTGCACCGTGCTGCTCGACGGCGAACCCGTGCATAGCTGTCTGATCCCGGCATTCCGCGCCGAGGGGCGCGCGATCACGACGATCGAAGGGCTTGGCGGCGACCAAGGCGCGCATCCGATGCAGCAGGCCTTTCTCGATGCGCAAGGCTTTCAATGCGGCTTCTGCACCGCCGGCATGATCCTGACCTGCGCCTCGCTGAACCAGGCGCAGCGCACCGATCTCGGCTCCGCGCTGAAGGGCAACATCTGCCGCTGCACCGGCTATCGTTCGATCGAGGACGCGCTGCTCGGCAAGCTCAATGTCGAGGAGAGCGTCGAGCCCGGTGCCGCCTTCGGCCGCAGCCTGCCGGCCCCGGCAGGCCCGGACGTCGTGCGCGGCAAGGCGCGCTACACATTCGACACCGAGATCGACGGCCTGCTGCACATCAAGCTGCTGCGCTCGCCCCATGCCCACGCCAGGATCGTCGCGATCGACACGTCGGACGCCCTTCGCGTTCCCGGCGTGCACGCGGTGCTGACGCATGAGGATGCGCCGTCGGCCCTGATCTCGACCGCGCGGCACGAGAAGGACTGGATGGACCCCGAGGACACCCGCGTCCTCGATGACGTTGTTCGCTTCATCGGCCAGAAGGTTGCCGCCGTTGTCGCCGAGAGCGAAGGTGCTGCAGAGGAGGCGTGCCGCCGGATCAAGGTCGATTACAAGGTCCTGCCCGCGCTGATCGATCCGGAGGAGGCGATGGCGCCGGGCGCACCGATCCTTCATCCCGACCGCACCACCGCGAACCGCATCGCCGATCCCCAGCGCAATCTCGCGGCGGAGACGCACGGCGAATATGGTGACGTCGCGGCAGCGCTCGCCACCTCCGCCGTCACCTACGAGGCCACCTTCCACAGCCATCGCGTGCAGCACGCCGCGCTGGAGACCCATGGCGGCCTCGCCTGGCTCGATGATGCGGGCGTGCTCAACGTCCGCACCTCGACGCAGGTGCCGTTCCTGACCCGGCGGGCGTTGTCGGACATCTTCCAGCTTCCCCTGGACAAGGTCCGCGTGTTCTGCGAGCGCGTCGGCGGCGGCTTTGGCGGCAAGCAGGAGATGTTCGTCGAGGACATTCTGGCGCTCGCCGCGCTCAGGACCGGGCGGCCGGTGAAGCTGGAGCTCACCCGCGAGGAGCAGTTCATCGCGACCTCGACGCGGCATCCGATGCGGGTTCACATCAAGGCCGGCGCGGATGCCGACGGCAAGCTCACCGCGCTCCAGCTCGACGTGCTCTCCGACACTGGCGCCTACGGCAATCACGCCGGGCCCGTGATGTTCCACTCGCTGTCCGAGTCCATTGCCGTCTACAATTGTCCCAACAAGCGGGTCGACGGCTACGCCGTCTACACCAACACGGTGCCGTCGGGTGCATTCCGCGGCTATGGCCTGCCGCAGACGCTGATCGCGATCGAGGCCGCGATCGACGAGCTGGCGAAGCAGCTCGGCATCAGCCCTTACGAGATGCGTCGGCGCAACATCGTCAGGCTGGGCGACCCTATGCTGTCGCCGCCGCCGTCCGAATTTCACGACGTGCTCTATGGCTCCTACGGGCTCGACCAGTGCATCGACCTCGTCGAGCGCGCGATGCAGGCCGATGGTCCGCAGCCGGAGCTGTCGCCGGAATGGCTGATCGGCGACGGCGTCGCGCTGACCATGATCGACACGGTGCCGCCCGCCGGCCACATCGCAGATGCCATGATCGCACTCAACGACGACGGCGGCTTCGATCTCACCGTCGGCACCGCCGAGTTCGGCAACGGCACCAGCACGGTGCACCGGCAGATCGCAGCGACGACGCTCGCAACCACCGTCGACCGCATCCATCTGCGCCAGTCCGACACCGCCCATGGCGGCCACGACACCGGCGCCTATGGCAGCGCCGGCACCTTTGTCGCGGGCAAGGCAACGCATGAAGCGGCCATGCAGCTTGCGACCGAACTGAAGGCCGCGGCTGCAGACGCCTGGCTGTGCAGCGCCGAGAGCTGCACGCTCGAGGACGAAGCCGTCGTCAGCGGCGTGCGGCGGATGTCCTTTGCGGAACTCGCCAAGCTCGCCCGCGAGCGCGGCCAGCCATTCGCCGCGCACGGCAATTCCGGCGGCACGCCGCGCTCGGTCGGCTTCAACGTGCAAGGCTTTCGCGTCGCCGTGAACAAGGGCACCGGCGAGCTCAGGATTCTTAGGAGCGTGCAGGCGGCGGACGCCGGAATCGTCGCCAATCCCATGCAGTGCCGCGGCCAGGTCGAAGGCGGCGTCGCGCAGGCGCTCGGGGCCGCGCTGTATGAGGAGATGGTGATCGACGCCGAGGGGCGCGTCACCAACCCGAAGTTCCGCGACTACCATTTGCCGTCCTTCGCCGACGTGCCGCGCACCGAGGTGCTCTTCGCCGACACCTCCGACACGATCGGGCCGCTGGGCGCGAAGTCGATGAGCGAGAGTCCGTACAATCCGGTGGCCGCCGCACTCGGCAACGCAATCGCGGATGCCACCGGCATCCGCTTCACCGCGCCACCTTTCAAGCCGGATCGGCTGTTTCCGGCACTACACGAGAAGTTCGGTAGCTAGCTGCCGCGATAGGTCGAATAACTCCAGGGCGTGACCAGCAACGGCACGTGGTAGTGGTTTTCCGGCTCGCTGATCGCAAAGCGCAGCGGGATTTCGTCGAGGAACGGCGGATCGGACAGCGGCACATTGCGCTCGGCGTAGTATTTCGCGACGCTGAAGCGAAGCTCATAGCGGCCGATCGGCAGCGGGCGGCCGCCGATCAGCGGCTGGTCGGTGCGGCCGTCTGCGTTCGTCACGGTGCGCGCGATCACGCGACTTTCACCGAGATTCGAGAGCTCGACGAGCTCCACCGGGATGCCGGGCGCAGGCTTGCCGGCGTGATTGTCCAGCACATGCGTCGAGAGCCGGCCATGCACCTTCAACTTGTCGTCAGCAATGACGAGCTGATCGAGCCGCAGTGCCGAGATGCGGCCGATCTCCTCGATCGCACGGCGCGTCTCGGTCTTGGCGATATTGCGCAACCGCGTCTCGAAGTCGCTCAGCACGGAATCCCTAGTGTGGCGCCGCACGCAGACAATATAGGGGATTCCGAACTTGTCACGGTAAGCATTGTTGACGCACTCGAACGCGGTGTATTCGGCGTCCGACAGCCGGTCGAGGCCCGCACTGTTCTGCTCATCGGTCGATTCCGCCGTGAGCCCCGCCGCGCGCTGGGTCTTGTTGGCGAGATCCGGATGCGCGCGGATCAGAGCGAGCTGCACGTCGGGGTCGGCACTCTGGATCGCCGCCATCAGCGCGGCATGCAATTGATGGATGCCGGCGAACGGCCGTTGTCCGGCGAGCTGCTCGGCGATCCACGGCGAATATTCGACGACGTTGGCGAGCGCAGCGACGAAGTCGCTCTTGCTAGCGGCATTGAGATCGGCGAGCGAGATTTGCGACATCACGGCTTTACCCGATCTCGAACGCATCAGTGGCAAGATGCGCATGCTTGTCGTGCCAGTGCTGTGCGATCTGAAGTCGCGTCGGCACCCAGACCCGCTCGTGCTTGCCGATATAGTCGAGGAAGCGGATCAACCCCGCAGCGCGGCCGGGCCGCCCGGCGAGACGGCAATGCAGCCCCACCGACATCATCTTCGGCGCGGTCGCGCCTTCCGCATAGAGCACGTCGAAGGCATCCTTCAAATAAGTGAAGAACTGCTCGCCTTCGGCAAACCCTTGCGGATTGATGAAGCGCATGTCGTTGGCATCTAGCGTATAGGGAATGACGAGCTGCTTGCCCTTGGCGCCCTTGACCCAATAGGGCAGATCGTCGGCATAGGAGTCGCAGAGATAGAGGAAGCCGCCCTCCTCCATCAGCAGACGGTTGGTGTTGATCGAGGAGCGCCCGGTGTACCAGCCGAGCGGCCGCGTGCCGGTGGCCTCGGTGTGGACGCGGATCGATTCGGCGATCTCGGCGCGCTCCTGCGCCTCGGTCATGTCCTTGTGCTCGATCCATTTCAGGCTATGGCTCGCGATGTCCCAGCCGGACTCCTTCATCGCCGCAACGATCTCCGGATTGCGCTTCAGCGCGGTGGCGACACCGAACACGGTGGTCGGCCACTTCCGCTCATTGAACATCCGCCACAGCCGCCAGAAGCCGGCGCGCGAGCCGTATTCGAACATCGACTCGATATTGGCGTGGCGCTGGCCCGGCCAGGGCTGCGCGCCGAGCACGTCGGACAGGAAGGCCTCCGACGCGCGATCGCCGTGCAGGATGTTGTTCTCGCCGCCCTCCTCGAAGTTGACGACGAACTGCACCGCGACCCGCGCGTTGCCGGGCCATTGCGGATGCGGCGGATTGCGGCCGTAACCGCGGAGATCGCGCGGGTAGCGGACGTCAGTCACTCAGACTTCCTCGAAGCGGATCGGCAAGGCGCCCTTCCACAGCACGCTCTTGCCGAGGGTTGCGAGATTCTCGAGGCCCGAGGTCACGGTGATGAAGTGATTGCCGGCGAGCTGGCCCATCTTGCTGGCGAAGCTCACGCCGCCATAGGCCATTAGGATCTCGGTCTCGCTGATGCCGCCCGGATACAGGATGATCTGGCCGGGCGCGGGATAGCTGGTGTGGTTCTCGTAGCCGACGCCGAAGTCGAGGTCGCCGAGCGGCATCCACACCGCCTCGCCGCTCCAGCGCACATGGATGATGTGGCTCTCGAACGGCAGCGCCTTGCGGAACGCCGCGACGGTCTTGGGCGCCGCCTGCTCCTCGAAGCGGGCATCGAAGGTGAAATCGCCGGCGCGGATAACGAGTTTGCTCATCTCATCTCTCTGGATCGGGGGCCAAGGGATCGGAGGCCCCACGGTGAATTTTCAAGCAAAGAGCATTCCAGACGACGTCGCGCAAGTGGCGAGGCGCGTCACCTGCGGTCGTAGGACCAGCCGAAAATGCCGCTCCGCCGCGTCTCCGGCTCCGCCTCGGCGGCGGCCGGCGGAGGCGGCGCCTCCTTCAGTTCCGCCTGCGGCGGCGGCGCGGGCGGCGCCGGCAGGTTCTCGCATTTCATGGAATAGACCAGCTTGCCGTCTGCGGTCCGCCCGATCGGGGCACAGGGGTCCGGATGCGCCGCCGAGCTCTTCGGGGTGAGCTTGACCTGCGCCGCGGCCGGCGAGGCGATCAGGAGGAGAACCAGCAGATATTTCGACATCATTGTCGCCGGGAAACCAAAGTCTGGAACCGAATTCGCCCCATTGAACCGGATTGCGGCAGGCAAGTCCATCGCAGCATTGGCGCGATTGCCGAATATTTAGCCGAGCGCAAAAAATTGGCTCGCCCCATCGTGATGGCCGCGCGTCCGATCGTGACGCCGTCGCTGCTGATATTCGGCAGGCCCCATCGCCATGTCAGCCCCCGACGACGAACACATGAGACATTTTTCTCACAGCCGGAGTCGCCGTCACGGGAGAAACAACCATGCGAAAGACCTTTGCCATTCTCGGCGCCACCCTGATTGCCGCCGCCACCATCCAGACCGCCGCAGCGAGCGATCGTCACCACGTCCGCAAGGCGCACCCGGCGCCCATCACTCAGTCGGTGCGCGACTCCAATGCGGCCATGTGGCCCTCGCAGCAGCCCGTGCCCGACTGGTCGCGTTACGCCAACGGCGCGATGTCGGCGCCGGCGGGGCGGTGAGAGCACTGCTGCATCCACATATCGTCGCTCAGGCGCTAAGTTAGCTCCGTCATCCTGAGGTGCGAGTGATGGGGCGCGAAGCGCCCCATCGGGAGCCTCGAAGGATGAGCGGCCACGATGTGAGAGCCGGGCTGTCGCCCTTCGAGGCTTGCTCAGCGGCGCGAGGCGCCGCAGAGCGCGCACCGTGAAGGGTATAGATTGGAGTTCGCTTCCTCCGCATCGTCATTGCGAGCGTAGCGAAGCAATCCAGAGTCCCTCCGCGGAAAGACTCTGGATTGCTTCGTCGCTTTGCTCCTCGCAATGACGGAGCAAGGAGCAGCATCGTCGGCCTCCAAGGCGCGTTTCAACTTGCAGACACGCCTTCGCATTCTCGCGGCTCAATTCGCCCGAGCTTTGCTTGGTCATTCCACCCTCCAGAACCAAGAGGGCGCAGGGAAGGCCGGGTGCCGGCTGGCACCCGCGGTCCGCTGCGCGAAAGTGGTGCGCTAGGAGACCGCACAGCAGCATACAGGTGAAGCCCAACACACGGCCTTCCCTGCGCGATGGTTGGACGGCTTATGCCGCGCTCTCCCGGGAGCCGAGTTCCCTTTGGCCTCCCTCACCTTCGCGAAAGTCGCCAGCACCGCGCCGGTTGACGCTGATGCCGCATCCACGAAAGCTTGACCGTAGCAACGACGGCCAGGACCACACGGTTTTGCCGTACGCACGGCTCGCTGCTCGCCGCAGTTTTCCCGGCCCTGTCGACGGAGCCGGAAACTTACTGGCGAAACGAACCTGACAGCGCCGCTCGTCGGCACGAAGTCTTGGGCTCACGGAGAGCAATCCGCCCTGCCCAATCCTCTCGCGCCCGACGCTGCCGCGTCCACCGCAAGCCCGGCTCGCGAAAATGACGACCACATGATCGCCCCTCAAGGATGAGCCGGGATGGGGCAATGGATACGACAATTCCGAATTTCGGTAAAGTAGAATATTTTCGAGCAGGCTGATTGACACCCTTGGGGGTGTTTTGCCCGACGGGCAATTGTCAGTACGGATTGTAGTAGTAGCGCGGACCGCCATAATAGCCGTAGCCGGGCCCATAATAGCGCGGACCGCCATAGTAATAATTGTCGTAGTATTCCTGGCGGCGGCTCTCGGCAATCGCGCCGCCGATCAGGCCGGCCGCGACACCCATGAAGGCAAGGCCGGCAGCGTTCGGTCCGCGCCGGTAATAGTGACGACGTCGCGCGGCGCTGAAATCGGTGGCGCTAGAGGTGCCCTGGCCAGCGACCGCAGCCTTCCCAGCGACCGCAGCCTTCGGGGCCGGCGTGGTCGATGCCGCGGCGGACGGCGATGCAGAGGCCGCAATCAGGGCGAGGCTTGCGAACGCAGCTACAACAGTCTTGCGGCCGGACATCACGGGTCCAATACTCATCTTGACCTTCCTCTATTCTCGCCCAAAGAGACCTAAGCAAACGACCGATAACGAGCAAACCACTGAAATGGTTTCATGATCGCGGCAATCTGCCACGCTTTGAACGATTGTAAGCCGAACGACCTGATCCAGCTTGCACCACTCAACCTGAGCGGATAATGAACAGCCGCGCGCCGCTTTCCGGTCGCCGTAAGCGTTCACGTGAACCAACGCATCAACCGACGCCGTCGGGATCGATGCCATTTTTCAGGGTTCGCCGTGACTGACGCGTCCTTTCCTTCAAGAGAAATCAGATGATTGCGGTTCGCAAACTGCCGGCGCGCTATGCGCCGATCGTGATGCCATTCGTGCTGTCCATCCTCATGACGGCGGTGGTGTCGGTCATTTCGACGCTGCGGAGCCTCGGCGCGACGCCGGCGTTCCTCGCGACGTGGCCGGGCGCCTGGGCGCTGTCATGGCTCGTCGCTTTCCCCACGCTGCTGATGGTGCTGCCACTGGTCCGCCGGATCGTGGCCTGCCTCGTCGCATCCCCCTCTCAACCAGGCCGATAGCCGGCGCGGACGGCGACGCATGAGGCGCGCCGTCGCGCTTCCAGATTGCTCAACACCTTGGACCAAGCTTCCACACTTCTCGCTTCACCCGTCGCGCTGTCGCGACATCCGCCGCTGCTGCTCTACATCGCCTCGCGAAGCCTGTCGGAGTTCTCCTACCAGGTCGCAACCGTAGCGGTGGGCTGGCAGATCTATGCGCTGACCGGCAGTGCCTTCTATCTCGGCCTCGCGGGCCTCGTGCAATTCATCCCGAGCGCGCTACTCGTCTTCGTCGCCGGACATGCGGCCGACCGCTACAACCGCCGCCGTATCGTGCAGCTCTGCGAGGTGACGCAGGGTCTTGCGGCCGGCTATCTCGCCATGCGGCTGCTGATGGGGACACTGACGGCGCCCGAGATCTTCGCCGTGCTCGGTGTGTTCGGGCTCTGCGGTGCCTTCGAAAGCCCGGCCTCGTCCGCGCTGCTGCCGGCCGTCGCGCCTGACGGCATGCTGCAGCGGGCAACGGCGCTTGCGACCGGCGCCTGGCAGGTCGCAACCATCGGCGGCCCTGCCGTCGGTGGTCTCACCTACGCGCTGTCACCCGGCGCGCCCTTCGTGCTGATGGCGGTGCTGTCGCTGATCGCGAGCGGCCTCAGCGGCCTGATCCGCGTCGAACGTGTCGCCCCTTCCGAGCACGAAGGTGTCGAAGGGCTTTTCGCCGGCCTGCATTTCGTCCGCAACAATCCTGCCATCCTCGGCACGATCTCGCTCGACCTGTTCGCGGTCCTGCTCGGTGGCGCCACCGCGCTGCTGCCGATCTATGCCAAGGACATCCTGCAGGCCGGACCCTGGGCGCTCGGCGTGATGCGGGCCGCGCCCGCCGTCGGTGCGCTATTGATGACGGCGGTGATCGCGCGCCATCCGATCACGCGGCGCGCCGGACTGCGGATGTTCCAGGCGGTGATTGCATTCGGGCTCGCCACCATCGTGTTCGCACTGTCGCGAAACGTCTGGCTATCGATCATCGCGCTTGCCGCGATGGGCGCGGCCGACACGATCAGCGTCGTCGTCCGCGTCGCGCTGGTGCAGCTCGCAACGCCCGATGCGATGCGTGGCCGCGTCGGCGCCGTCAACTTCCTCTTCATCAACGCCTCGAACCAGCTCGGCGAATTCGAGAGCGGCATGGCGGCAGCCCTGCTCGGCGCCATGCCGGCAGCCGCGCTCGGCGGTATCGGCACCATCGCGATCGCGCTGCTCTGGATGAAGCTGTTCCCGGTGCTGCGGGAGGTCGATCAGCTGGAGTGAAGTTTACGACAACGCGCCGAGCACGCCGCGCGTCGCCTTGTCGATCTCCTCGACATAGCGGCGGCGGGCGAACGTCTCGGTGAGGAAGCCGACCACTTTGCGGCTGTCGGTGGAATCGACCACCGCCAGCATCTCGGCTTCCGCCTCGTCGAACACCGCCATCGCCGATTTCACGTTCATTTCCGGGATCAGCACGATGTCGAGCAAGCGGGCGAGCTCGATCACCTGGATGTCGTCGGCGATGCTGTCGAGATCGCTGGAGAACAGATCGGGCAGCAGGACGAGGCCGACATATTCGTCGGCATTGTTGACGATGACGACGCCCGGGCGCGAGCCCAGCGCGAATTCGCGGCGGACCGCAGCGATCGTTGTGGTCGACGGCACCTTGCCGACGTCGGAGCGCATCAGCCGCTCCACGGTGAGGTTGCGCAGCCAGCCGACGTCGTTGGCGCTGCGGATGGTCTCGCCGCGCAGATGCAGGCGCCAGGTCGAGAAGGAATGGCCGAACATGAAGCGGACGCAGATCGAGGTGACGATGCAGCCGGCCAGCACCACGGCGGTGACGTCGACATTGCGGGTCATCTCGAGCACGAGGAACGACATCGTCAGGGGACCGCCGACGATGGCGACGCCGAGCGTCGCCATGCCCGTCAGCATCGCCACCAGCGGATCGATCACGAAGTTCGGGCTGATCAGGAGCAGCACCGCGGCGAAGAACTTTCCGATCAGACTGCCGACGAACAGCGAGGCGAAGAACAGGCCGCCGCGGAAGCCGGAGGAGAGCGAGATCAGGCAGGCCGTCACCTTCAGGGCAATGATGGTCGCGATCAGGCCGATCGTCATGTCGTGGAACAGATCCAGCACCATGGCGCCGTGGCCGGCGGCGAGCACCTGCGGCGTCACGATCGCAAAGCCGCCGACCATAAGGCCGCCAATCACCGGGCGCAGCCAGACCGGCAGCCAGGCGAACAGGCGCTCGAACACCGGCGAGGAGCGCATCACCGCGATGCCGACGCCGCTGGTGACGAGGGCAAGGCCGATCAGCGCCAGATACTGCTCGACGCCGACGGCGCTGACCTTCGGGATCTCCAATGAATACGGCGCGCCGCCGAGCCATTGCGCGGTCAGGGCACCCGCCAGCGAGGCCGCCAGGATCGGCGCCGCGCTGCCGACCGAATAGACGCCGACGATCAGCTCGCAGGCGTAGAAGGCGCCGGTGATCGGCGCACCGAACGCGGCGGCGATCGCGGCCGCGGCGCCGCAGCCGACCATCAGGCGCAAATCGTTGCGGCGCAGGTTGAAGAACTTGCCGAACAGCGAGGCGATGCCCGAGCCGATCTGGGTATAGCCGGCCTCGAGGCCGACCGAGGCGCCGCAGCCGTTCGAGATCAGCGTCTGGCTCGACACCACCACGCTGTCGCGCATCGACAGATTGCCGCCGCGCAGCGCGTTCGCCTCGATCGGGTCGACCGCGTTCGAGATCTTCATCCGCCGCCGCCACCATTCCATGACGCCGAGCGCGAGACCGCCGAGCGCAGGTGCGAGCATTGCGGCCCACGGGCTCACTCGGGTGTTGGCCGAGAGGCGCACGTCGATGGGAATGCCGTAGATCACGACATGGGCGATCTGCGCGATCTCGGCCATCAGTGTCACCACCGCGCCGGCCAGCGTCCCGATCACCAGCGACAGCGGGATCAGGTAGAACTCGTTGCTGCGCAGCAGTGCGCGCAGCCGAACCATGGTGCGGTTCGTCCCCTTGCGATCGACGAAATGTCTGATCCGCATCAACACGTCTGTTCGCCCTAGCCCTCCGACATGCCGTAGCCGGCCATGCGCTGGCGGACCCGTTCGATCTCGTCGCTGGAGAGCAGCGGCGGATTCCCGATCTGGAGGCAGCCGTGATATTGCCGCGCCAGGGTCTCGACCTCGACGGCGAGCCACATCGCCTTGTCCAGCGTCTTGCCGGTCGCGATCATGCCGTGATGGTCGAGCAGGCAGGCATGCCGCCCCACCAGCGCCCGCAACGCGTGCTCGGAGAGTTCCGCGGTCCCGAAAGTGGCATAGGGCGCGCAGCGGATGCTGTCGCCACCCGCGGCCGCGATCATGTAGTGCGCTGGTGGAATCTCCAGGCCCATGATCGCTAGGATGGTGCAATAGGTCGGGTGGGCGTGGACGACGGCATTGACGTCATCGCGAGCCTTCAGGATGTCCAGATGGAAGCGCCACTCGCTGGACGGCCTCTGTTCAGGCGCATGCGAGCCGTCCATGGCCATGAACACGATCTGGTCCGGCGTCATGGATTCATAGGGCACGCTGGTCGGGGTGATCAGGAGCCCTGCCCCATGCCGGACGCTGATATTGCCGGAGGTGCCCTGGTTGATGCCGAGCGTATTCATGCGGCGGCAGGCGTCGATGATGGCCTGTCTCTTGGCAAGCTCGTCCGCTGGCAACGACATCTCGGTTTCTTCTCGGCTTCTTAGCGATGGGCGCTTGTTAGACCCGAAGTACGTCAAAGCAATATGGCAGTGCAAGAGAAAGCGGCCCGGATCAGCCACCGTCTTGTTGGATGTACCGTTACATCAGGGAATATATCATAAAATCAGCAGATTAGCCGATTGTCGCAGCCTTACGAAAAGCTCGCGCGGACGGCCGCAATCCCGTTGATTACGAACTGCACCGAATAGGCCGCGAGCAGCATGCCGAGCACACGCGAGAGCACCGCATTGCCGGTGCGTCCGAGCGTTCGCGCGATCAGGTGAGCCGAGACGAAGCAGAGCATGCAGAGCAGGCACGCCGCGAGGACGATCGCGATGATGATGGCGAGATTAACCCCGTAGCCGGCGCCGCCCGACAGCAGCAGCGTGGTCGCGATCGCGCCGGGACCGGCCATCATGGGGATGGCGAGCGGAAACACCGCGACATCGGAGGCATGCTCCGCGGTCGCCTTGTCCGCCTCCCGCGCCTCGCGATGCGGCCGGTCGCCGAAGATCATCTGGTAGGACACGCCGAACAGCAGCAGGCCGCCGGCGATCTGGAAGGCGGGGATGCCGATCCCGAGCTGGCGCAGCAGCCAGTTTCCGGCCAGCGCGATCACGACCAGGATCGAGGCCGCGATGACCGGCGCGCGCAGCGCCACCGTCCGCTTGACCGTGTCGGGCATGCCTGATGTCGCGGCGAGAAAGGCCGGCGCGAGGCCGACGGGATCGACCACCAGCAGCAGCGTGACGAAGGCGGACAGGGCGAAGTCGAGCATGGAGGGCGTCTTCTGCGAGCGTAAAAGGCCAGCCATAACGGCTCGCACGCGCCTTCGCGAGGAACATTTGCAGACGCCGGCTCTTGATCGCGTGAGGAGTGAGGAAGGGCGTGCCTTCCCGTGTCGCCTCATGAGGAGGATCGGATCTATGGCTAAGAAAGCAAAGAAACGTGCACCTAAGAAAAAGACCGCATCGCGCCGCCCGCGTCAGGCGCCTAAGATGCTCAGCGACCTGTTTCTGGCAACGTTGAAAGATATCTATTTCGCGGAGAACAAGATCATCAGGACGCTGCCCAAAATGGCCAAGGCCGCGCATTCGAAGGACCTTGCGGCCGCCTTCAACAAGCATCTGCGGGAGACGCAGGGCCAGGTCAAACGTCTGGAGCAGATCTTCCGGATGCTGGACAAGCCCGCGCGCGGCAAGCCGTGCGAGGCGATCAACGGCATCACCGAGGAGGGCGCCGAAATCATGAAGGACTTCAAGAACGCCCCTGCCCTCGACGCCGGACTGCTCGCCGCCGCACAGGCCGTCGAGCATTACGAGATCTCCCGTTATGGCACACTGCGCACCTGGGCCGAGGAGCTCGGCATGCCCGAAGCGGCAAGGCTGCTCCAGGATACGCTGGACGAGGAAGAGGCCACCGACCACACGCTGACCGAGCTCGCCACCTCCGTGATCAACCTTGAAGCGGAGGCCGAGTACCGCGAAGCCGCCTGATAAAGCCGTCCCGCCCCATTGTTGCCTCCGGCGCCGCGGAACATCTCCGCGGCGTCGATGCGTCTGAGCGCGAGGGCCTCCTCTCGATCGAGGGGCCAGGCATGCCCAGGACGCACGATGCTGGAATTTGCGGGAACCATCACCATATCCCCGTTTTCCAACCGCAGCGCCTTCCCCGAGTTTTGCCATGCAACCCAAAAATCCCTTTGACTGGATGCTGTCCGAAGCCCTGGACCAGCTGACCCGCGCCGAACGGCTGCGGCAGCAGTTCGGCCGCCAGGACACCTGCTGGGAGCCGCCGATCGACGTGCTCGAGACCGAGCATGAGCTCTTGATCCTGGTCGCGCTTCCCGGCGTCAATCCGGACAATGTCGAGACGGTGATCCATGACGGCGTACTCGTCATCTCCGGCCAGCGCACGCTGCCGCCGGAGCTTCGCAACGCCCGCATCCACCGCCTTGAGCTGCCGCAGGGGCGTTTTGAGCGCCGCATTGCATTGCCCCTTGGCCGCTACGCCATCAGCCGCTTCGTGATGGACGGCTGCGTCGCACTGCGCCTCGCCAAATCCTGAGGTCGATCATGGCCACCGAACAGATGAATACCGCACAGACCAATTCCCAAAACACTTCTGAAAACGGCCCCGACGTGAAGATCCCCGAAGACGCACTGATCATCATTCCCGTGCGCGAGATGGTGCTGTTTCCCGGCGCCATCGCGCCGATCGCGATCGGCCGGCCGAAGTCCATCGCCGCCGCGCAGCAGGCGCTGCGCGAGCAGCGGCCGGTCGGCATCGTGCTGCAGCGCAGCCCCGAGATCGAGGAGCCCGGCCCGGACGACCTCTACCGGGTCGCGACCATCGCCAACATCG
Organism: Bradyrhizobium sp. 18BD; assembly: GCF_054185225.1. Lineage (NCBI taxonomy): Bacteria > Pseudomonadati > Pseudomonadota > Alphaproteobacteria > Hyphomicrobiales > Nitrobacteraceae > Bradyrhizobium > Bradyrhizobium sp. 18BD. The sequence continues at coordinate 284,656 of NZ_JAVAYL010000005.1, forward strand.
TGCGCTACATCACCGCGCCCGACGGCACCCATCACATCGTCTGCCAGGGCGTGCAGCGCGCGCGCATCCTCGACTTCCTGCCGGGGACGCCGTTCCCGGCCGCACGCATCCAGCAGATCCCCGAGCCGACCACGAATTCGCCCGAGATCGAAGCGCGCGCGCTGAATTTGCAGCGCCAGGCCATCGAGGCGATCGAGCTGCTGCCGCAGGCGCCGCCCGAACTGGTCGCGATGTTCCAGAGCACCACCGCGCCCGGCGCGCTGGCGGATCTGGCGACCTCGTTCATGGACATCAAGCCGCAGGACAAGCAGGAGGTCTTGGAGACCATCGACCTCGCCTTGCGTGTCGAAAAGGTGTCGAAGCACCTGGCCGAGCGGCTGGAGGTGCTGCGCATCTCCAACGAGATCGGCCAGAAGACCCGCGCCACCTTCGACGAGCGGCAACGCGAGGCGATCCTGCGCGAGCAGATGGCGACCATTCAGCGCCAGTTGGGCGAAGGCGACGGCAAGGCCGCCGAGGTCGCCGAGCTGACGGCTGCGATCGCCAAGGCCAACATGCCGCCGGAAGCCGACGCGCACGCCAAGAAGGAGCTGCGCCGCTACGAGCGCATGCCGGAGGCCGCCGGTGAATCCGGCATGGTCCGCACCTACCTCGACTGGCTGATCGAGCTGCCGTGGGCGCTGCCCGCGGAGAAGCCGATCGACATCACGGAAGCGCGCCGCATCCTGGATGCCGATCACTTCGGCCTGGAGAAGATCAAGAGCCGGATCATCGAATATCTGGCGGTGCGCAAGCTGGCCCCGCAGGGCAAGGCCCCGATCCTATGCTTCGTCGGCCCGCCCGGCGTCGGCAAGACCTCGCTCGGCCAGTCCATCGCGCGTGCGATGGATCGCCCCTTCGTGCGCGTCAGCCTGGGCGGCGTGCATGACGAGGCCGAGATCCGCGGTCACCGGCGTACCTATATCGGCGCGCTGCCCGGCAACATCATCCAGGGCATCAAGAAGGCGGGCGCACGCAACTGCGTCATGATGCTGGACGAGATCGACAAGATGGGTCGTGGCGTGCAGGGCGATCCCTCTGCCGCCATGCTGGAGGTGCTCGACCCCGAGCAGAACGGGACGTTCCGGGACAATTACCTGGGCGTGCCCTTCGACCTGTCGCGCGTCGTCTTCATCGCGACCGCCAACATGCTGGACCAGATTCCCGGTCCGCTGCTGGACCGCATGGAGCTGATCAGCCTCGCCGGTTACACCGAGGAGGAGAAGCTGGAGATCGCGCGGCGCTATCTGGTGCGGCGTCAGCTGGAGGCCAATGGCCTGACGGCAGACCAGGCCGAGATCGAGCCGGAGGCGCTGAGACTGGTCGTCAAGGGTTACACCCGCGAGGCCGGTGTGCGTAACCTCGAGCGCGAGATCGGCAAGGTGTTCCGCCATGCCGCGGTGCAGGTCGCCGAAGGCTCGGCCGCCAAGGTCGTGGTGACGACGAAGGACATCGGTACAGTGCTCGGCCAGCCGCGTTTCGAAGGCGAGATTGCGCAGCGCACCAGCATTCCCGGCGTGGCCACCGGCCTTGCCTGGACGCCGGTCGGCGGCGACATCCTGTTCATCGAGGCCTCGCGCGTGCCCGGCCGCGGCGGCATGATCCTGACCGGCCAGCTCGGCGAGGTCATGCGCGAGAGCGTGCAGGCTGCGCTGACACTGGTGAAGAGCAAGGCTCCGCAGCTCGGCATCGATCCCTCGGTGTTCGAAAAGAGCGACATCCACGTTCACGTCCCCGCGGGTGCAACCCCGAAGGACGGACCGAGCGCGGGCGTGGCGATGTTCACGGCGCTGACGTCGCTGCTCACCAATCGCACGGTGCGGAGCGACACGGCGATGACCGGCGAGATCTCGCTGCGCGGCCTGGTGCTGCCGGTCGGCGGCATCAAGGAGAAGGTGGTGGCTGCGGCCGCCGCCGGATTGAAGCGGGTGATGCTGCCGGCGCGCAACAAGCGGGACTACGACGACATCCCGAAGAGCGCGCGGGACAACCTCGAATTCATCTGGCTGGAGCGCGTCGACGAGGCCATCGCCGCAGCGCTCGAGCCTGCTGAAGCCCAAGTCGATGCGAACGTCGAAGCGGCGGAGTGAATGCGATGAAGAAACTGTTGGAAGAAGCGAAGCGTTCGCGGAAGACGCAGCGGCTGCGCCAGCTGCTCGGCCGTGCCATCGACCGGGTGCGCGATGCGCTTGCAGGACCCCAGCCGCGGCTTCAGCCGATCCCGGTCCGGGTGAAGCGCCGCAAGGGTTGAGCCCTCCGTCTCAGCCCTCGCGGCTGCCTCAAACAAAAGGCCCCCTCCATGCGAGGGGGCCTTTGCGTTCTTAGGCCACGGCGTCCTTGGCAGCCTTGACCGGGCGGGCGCGGACGATCTTCCGGGCCGGCTTGGCCTTGAACATCATCTCTTCACCCGTGAACGGGTTGGTGCCCTTGCGCGCCTTCGTCGCGGGCTTCTTGATGACCACGAACTTGGCGAAGCCCGGCACCAGGAACAGGCCGTTCTTCTTGAGCTCCTTGTGACCGACGTCGGTCAGCGTCTCCATGACGCTCTTGACATCGCGCTTGGAAAGCTCGGTGGCGGTCGCAATCTTTTCGATCAACTGCGATTTGGACATTTGGGCTGGCATCGTGTCTCCTCTGATTCGTTGCCGGTTGCATATTAGACCAACCGGCGAAGGCCTATAGCCTTCTGCACAGTTTTGTCGCGATTTTACGGGCTTTTTTGGCCCCCTGTGGCAAAAAACCCTGCATTTTAGCTGCTTCCTGAACGGAAGAGGCCTCGGGCAGCGGATTTTACCTTGTTTCAAAGGCCCGCACGCAACCTTGCTAAAGCTGATTCGCTGCTTTCGACAAGCGACGGCCGGCCTCTTTGTGCAGGCAGGAGCGCGTTTCACCCTAGAAAATAAGGCTAGATCGCATCGTAGCCGCTCTTTCTCCCTGTTTTTACGGGGAGAAAGAGGTGTAGGAGACAGCCTAGATGCGCTCGATAATGATGGCCGGCGCCATGCCGCCGGCGGCGCACATGGTGACGAGACCGCGCTTGAGATCGCGCCGCTCGAGCTCGTCGAGCACGGTGCCGATCAGGATCGAGCCGGTCGCGCCGATCGGATGGCCGAGCGCGATCGAGCCGCCATTGACGTTGACCTTGGCGCGGTCGAGCTTGAGATCGCGGATATATTTCTCCGCGACCACCGCGAACGCCTCGTTGATCTCGAACAGGTCGATGTCGTCGATGGTGAGCCCCGCCTTCGCCAGCACCTTGCGCGTCGCCGGCACCGGCGCGTTCAGCATCAAGGTTGGCGAGTCCCCCATGTTGGCCATCGCGACGACGCGGGCGCGGGCTTTAAGGCCATGCGCCTTGGCGTAGGACGGTGACGCCAGCAGGATCGCAGCAGCGCCGTCGACGACGCCGGACGAGTTGCCGGCGTGGTGCATGAAATCGATGTCGAGATCAGGATATTTTTGCAGGATGAGGCCGCGATAGGTCGTGCCCTTGTCGTCGAGCGCATAGTCGGCGATGGCGGGGAATGCGGGCTTCAGCGCCGCCAGCCCCTCCATCGTGGTTTGCGGCCGCGGATATTCTTCATGGTCGAGCGCGAGGCTGCCGTCCTCGCGATGAACCGGCACGAGGCTCTTCTTGAAGTGACCGTTTGCGATCGCATGCGCCGCACGCTTCTGGCTTTCCAGGCCGAGCGCGTCGACGTCCTGGCGCGTGATGCCTTCCATCGTCGCGATCGCGTCCGCGCAGACGCCCTGATGCGATTGCGGATGACGTGCGCGCAGGCGCAGATTGCCCGAGTCCATCATCATCGGACCGCCGCCGCGGCGCCCGTCCATCGACATCATCTCGCAACCGCCGGCGATGACGAGGTCTTCGCTGCCCGACTTGATCGAGGATGCCGCCATGTTGACGCTGGTGATGCCCGAACCGCAGAAGCGGTCGAGCGTCACGGCGCTGGCGCGCACGTCATAGCCGGCATCGAGCGCCGACATGCGGCCGAGATCGCCGCCTTGCGTTGCGACCTGCGCGCTGCAGCCCCAGACGATGTCGTCGACATCGGCGGTGTTGATGCCGGTGCGATCGGCCAGCGCGCGCAGCACGGTGGCACCGAGCTGTTGCGGATGAATGCCCGAGAGTGCTCCCTTGCCGGCCTTGCCGACGCCCCGCGAGGTGCGGCAGGCATCGATGATCAGCGCGTCAACCATTGGCGTTGTCCTCTTGTTATGAGTGTTGAGGCGGTTTTGAATCAGGGGGAGAGTGGAGTCAATGCGGGACTCCTCCCCTTCGCATCTGCGCGCTCGTGCGAGCGGCTGGATTTTACGCGCAGCGGAAAATCCAGGTGAAAGAGAGCTTCAGCAAGGACGGTGACGGACTTGCGGAGAGTCCCCCTCACCCGGAATTGCTACCGCAAATTCCGGCCTCTCCCCGCGTGCGGGGAGAGGCGAAGAGATCACGCCCCCGCCGCGTTCTTCGCGATCACGTTGCGGTAGTAGCTCGCGCTGAGCTTCGGCGTGCGCACCTGGGTGTCGAAATTGACGTGGTACAGCCCAAAACGTTTGTTGAGGCCGAACACCCACTCAAAATTGTCCATCAGGCTCCACAGGAAGTAGCCGCGCACCGGCACGCCCTCGGCGGTGGCCCGCTGGAGCTGGGAGAGATAGTTGCGCAGGTACATGACGCGATCGGTATCGTAGATCTTGCCGTCGGGCTGGACGACGTCGTCGCCGGAGGTGCCGTTCTCGGTGATATAGATCGCGTCCGTCTTCCAGATCTTTGCCGCCAGCTTCGGCACCCAATACATCGTCTCCGGCGCGATGCGGAGCCAGTCCGAGCTCATGTGGGGGAACGACTTCGGGATCGGCAGCGGCATGAAGCCCGCGCCTTGGTCGGACGGCACCACGTAGTTCTGCGGCGCGTAGATGTTGAGACCGAGGAAGTCGACCGGCGAGGAGATGATCTTCAGCTCCGCGTCGGTGTATTTCGGCGCGTCGGCGCCGGCATATTTCAGGAAGGCGTCCGTATACTGCCCCGTCATGATGACGTTGAGATAGCCGGCATTCATCTCGCGCAGCGCGATCTCGGCGGCGCGGACATGCTCGGACGTATCGAGGGCGGGAACGCAGACGTCGATGTTCTCGGCCGGTCCGACCCTGGTGCCGCGGCGCCCGCGCGCCCGTATCGCCTGCACGGCAATCCCGTGCGCAAGCGCGGTGTTGTGCCTGACCTGGTTGACCTCCGCTTGCGGCAGCGTCACGCCGGGCGCGTCGATGCCGATGCCATAGCCGAACTGGACGAAGCGGCCGCTCTCGTTCAGCGTGAACAAACTCCTGACGCGATCGGTCAGGCGCTCGGCGACATAACCCGCATAGTCGCCGAAGATCTTGCAGGTCTCGGTCGAGCGCCAGCCGCCAAACCGGTCCTGGAGCGATTGCGGCAGATCCCAATGATAGAGCGTCGCCCACGGCTCGATGCCGTTCTTCAAGAGCTCGTCGACGAGGCGGTTGTAGAAGTCGAGCCCCTTCGGATTCGGCTTGCCGTCGCCGTCCGGAAACACCCGTGGCCAGGCGATCGAGAAGCGATAGGCCTTGCAGCCGAGGTCCCGGATGAGCGCGATATCCTCCTTGTAGCGGTAATAGTGCTCATTGGCGCGATCGCCGGTGGTGCCGTCCTCGATCTTGCCGGGGATCCGCACGAACTTGTCCCAGATCGAGGCCCCTCGCCCGTCCTCGTTGACCGCGCCCTCGATCTGATAGGACGAGGTCGCCGTGCCCCAGACGAAGCCCGCCGGGAAACCACTACCGCCACTGCGTTGCAACGGCGGCTTGGCCTCCGCGATCTCCAGAGGAGTTGCCATTCCGGCTGCGGACAATCCCGCCAGCTTGGCAAACTGGCGACGCGAGACTTTGTCCGACATGTGATGCGGCTCCGAGGGTGATGCGCTGGCGGCGGCACAATGACGACTCGCAGCCGTTTTGAGAAGCGCCGGCACTGAAGTGTGAGAATGCAGAATTGCGCTGCCGGCGGAGCGGCATGTCGATGCAGGCGTGCGGCCAACTAGCGCCCGCCGTCAGCGGGAGCGCTTCGGCAGCTTCGGGAGCTTGTCGGGATTGAACGCCGGGATCGGCCCGGTTGGTTCAGGCGCCGCCGCCGGCTGTTCCGTCAGGATGAGCGTTCCCTCGAGGACGACTCCCGGCGCCTGTCCAGCCGTCGCCGTGTAAGTCGCGATCTTACCGGGGCACGTCCCCGATATGTCCAGTGTGAGTTCGTCATAGACGCCAAAGACCGTGGCACGTCCCTCGGTATGACGCTTCGTCGACACGGTCGCGATGAAGCGCTCGCCGTCGATCCGACACGAGCCGTGATACGTCATCAGGCTGTCGCGGCCCCATATCTGGCCGTCTGCGACATGGACGATGCCGGTGCCTTGGTCAAACGGCGTCTTGTACCACGCCGCGTAGGTACCGTCCTTCAGCATGGGAGCTGTCTCCCCTGGTATTCTCGTGCCGATCATCAGCACAGTTAGCGCTAAGAATGCGTTAATCGTGCGGCCCGTGCCAATCCGGATGATCCGCTTATGTCAGCGTGACGTCCCAATGATGACGCCTCTGCTGCGGCGCGATGCCGCTCTCTTGGTGCTGGGTCGAAGGCCTGGCGCTCCGCGAGTCCATGCAGAATGCGACCCAGAGCTGGGAAGAGGCCCTGCTGGTCGCGCATCACCGGCTCGACCGCACGCCGCGATCGCTCAAACCCGACACGTTCGAGGACAATCCGGATTGGGAGAAGGTGCACCGCGCATTCCACGCGACGCTGATTGGTCTTTGCGGTTCACGCCCCCTGCTCGGCTTCTGCGAGCAACTGGCCGACCGGCTCTATCGTTATCGCATGATGTCGATTGCGAAGGCCTATCCGGCGCGCAAGGTCGGTGCCGAGCACAGCGATATCCTTCAGGCGGTTCTTGCCAAGGACACCGACCAGGCCGTGCGTCTGCTTCAGCAGCATTATCAACGCACGGCCGACGTCATCTACTCCGATCTCGACGGACTGCTGGCGTAGCTCCGCCGCAAGCCAAGAGCGATTTACCGCCGCACGCCGACGCGGTTGACGCCGCCGTTCAAATTGGTCGCGCTCGCCGTGCCGGCGCGCACAGCAGCGCGTGCCACCGGACGCGGGCGAAGCACGACGCCGGCCCTGGCCACGCAGCTCGGCGGATAGTCGACGTACTGGCAATAGACCACCGCCCCGGCCGGTGTCGGACTAAGCGTGAGGCTCGCAAATCCCAGCAGCGCGCTGGCTGCGATGCCTGCAATGGTCACGGACTTGATCGAAAGGCGCTTGCTGCGATGCATGATGATCCTCCCCTAGGGCGCTTGCGAACCGACAGGCGACGAAAAGCCGCCGCAAGCGACGCTCGGTATGACGTGAGTACTGGAGGGAAGATGACGTTGACATAAATCAACGGCGGAGTGAGGTCAGGCGACGCACCTGCTTTCGGGGACTTTCCCGAACGGACAGGACGCCGCTTGATCTTACGGCACGTCGCCCCTGCTCCGGCTCCCGCCGATGCTGTGCGGCTTGTTGAGGAAGAACTCGCGATTGCCGAGAGCGGCCTCCGCGTATTGGTCGATCGCGACCTGGATCGCCTCGATATGCATCCGGCACCACCCCTCATAGCAAGACAGGCGCCGCACATGATCGAGTGCCCGGAGAAATTCCGGCGGCTCCTGCATGTCGGAGAAGTAGGTGATCCTCTCTGCTGTCATGCCCGCGCCACCTCCCGCGGCGGTGCAACGCGTCGCAACTCCAGACGAACGCGCGGTGGCATCGGCCGCCGGCGCGGAACGAAGAGGCTGGCGACGACGATCGGGTCGGTGTCGCCGAGCGCAGTCCGCTCCCGGACCAGCCCGCTCATCACGGTGCGCATCTTCATGACCTCCTCGGCGACGAAGGTGCAGTCCTCGTCCCGGTTGATCTGCTCATGCATGATGGCCTCGGCCTCACGCATGCTGACGCGCAATGCCCTGATAACTCTGCGGATTTCACTGATGCGGTTGTCCATGGCTGGCTCCTTGGCTGGACGCCCAGCATAAGAACAAATCATGAACATCTAGTCAATCGGCCTAAGGTAGAAGGTTGCGATGCCGACACCCCGTCACGGCCGCGATCAGAACGTCACCCGCATCCCCGCATAGAACGCGCGCGGCCTTGCCGGGCTCAGCGAGCGCGGGTCGGTGAACTCGGCGCCGCCATTGGTGAAGTTGGGCAAGGCTTCTCTGTCAAAAAAGGTTCCTAGCGTGGAGTAGCGGCGGTCAAAGATGTTATCAACGCGACCATAGAGCTGAACGTTCTTGGTGACCTGATAGGACGTGTGGAGATTGAAAACGGCGTAAGATGGCAACTGCGGAAACTGGTTCGACTCGTCGCCGACGAAGTATTGGCCCGAAACAAAGAGCGCATCACCACCAACCTTCCAGACATCGGTGACTGCATATTCGACGCTGGCCTTGATGAGGTGGCGAGGCAGGCGCGGAATCTGGTTGCCGGGCAAGACCTGGATATGTCCATCAGCATCGGCGAACGGGCTCTCCGAGCCAAGCGTCAGCGCATCGAGGAAGCGCGCATCAAGAAACGCATAGCTTGCCTGGAACTGCAGCACGTTCGACTTCAGGCTCACCTCGGCTTCGATCCCCTGCCTGCGGGTCCGGCCGACGTTCTGGAAGAAGCCGAAGCCCGTCAAGCCCGGGATCGGGGTCGCGACGATGTCATCGTAATTGGTGGCCCGGAAGGCGCCGATCTTCCATCCGAGCGAGCCAATGACCAATTCCTTCGTGCCGCGGAGGCCCGCTTCTACAGTTTTGGATACCACTTGCTGTAGCGGGGGATCCGCGACCAGGAATTGTCCGATGATACACGGCCTCGTTGGATCGGCGCAGCCGAGCTCGAGCGGCGTCGGCACTCTGTTGGCTTCGGAATAGCCGGCATAGGCGGTCACTTCGGGCGTGATCTTGAAGGTGCCGCCGATGATGGGATTGAAGCGATCGTATTGGTGATCGCCATTGAGCGCCGTGCCGAGTTGATCCATCAGGGAGATATGGGCCGCATTGAACCGTCCACCTCCGGAAACCGCAAAGCGATCCGTCACGTTGAACGTGTCCAGCGCATAAAGTCCCTGATACTGATTGACGGTGCGCAGCGACACCGGGCCAATTGATGTCGGTTCGCCGGACGCACCCAGGAATATCCCGCTGCCCGTGACGACATAGTTCGTGCCTACGGTTCCCAATTCGGTGCTACCCGTGAAGTGCGTGTTGCTGAGGTCGTAGCTTGCACCCATCACGAAGCGGTTCTCATGACCAAACAGCTGATCTGTGTTGGTCGCCTGCCCGGATATGCCGAACGAGGTCGACTTTGTGCTGGTGCGATCGATCTGGCCGAGAATGGCATCAGGCCCAAAGGTATTGTCGAGCTGCACGCCGTTCACGCCAAAGGCCGGGACGTCATCAACGCCAAAGCACAGCAGCGTTGGGTCATCGCAAGGCAGGGTATCGGTCGGGTTGCCGTCGACGGTGCTTTGCTTGAAGCGCCGCAAGCGTGCTGTGCCTTCAAAGGTCCAGGTCGGCGTCGCCTCCACCTTGCCGGTCAAATTGAGATAGGCGACCTTATTGGAGACGGTCTGTGGCGTCGTGTAGGTGGCGCCCCAATATTGCTGGAGCAATTCAGCCGGAACGGTACTGGGACCCGCCAGGGAATTGTTGGCGACGCCGCCATTGAGATGAAATTCGTTGCCTTCGAAGCGATATCCGACGTCGCCGTAGAAGCGCCGGACGTCCGATGATGAGAAATTGCGGAAGCCGTTGTCGTGAATGCCTTCGAGCGCGCCATAGACGGACCAATTTTTGTCGACCTGCTTGCCCCATTGCGCAGAGCCCTGAATGCGGCCGAATGAGCCGCCCATGATGTCGATCTCGGCACCCTGATAGTTGAAGCCGTTCTTCATCTGCAGGTCGATGGCGCCGCCGAGCGCATTGAGGCCGTACGCCGGATTGTTGGTCACCACGACGGCTGATCGGATAGCTGCCGTCGGAATCAGATCCCAATTGACGATATCGGAGAAGGCTTCGTTGATGCGTACGCCGTTCTGATAGACGGCCAGACCTTGTGGCGTCCCGGCCAGAGGTGAAGCGACGTAGCCGCGAAACTGTACATCTGGCTGGAAGGGATTCCCGGTCACCTCATTGATGCTGACGCCGGGCACGTATCGCTGCAGGGCAACGGCGATATCTGGCGAATTGGTGCGCCTGATCTGGTTGGCATCGACGGCGTTGATCGCCGATGGGACCTTGTCGACGTCGAGACCCCGGCCAGTGCCCGGCGCGGTCGGGTAGACGTAGAGGCGCGTCTTGGGACGGTTTGACGACGATACCCCCGCGCGCGCGACCGGTCGCGACGGCGCGCTGCGCCTTACGGTGGCCGGTGGTGCCGCCACCTCGACCGCCGGGAGATTCTGAACGTTGGTTTCCTCGTCCTGCGCGGCCCCGGCAGGCCCCGCGAAGATCAATCCCGACAGCAGCCCCGTCGACACCGGGGCCATCCACACATGACGCTTGAACAAAAGACGCTCGCCCATCCCAGCCTTCCCACCCGTGACCACCGGCTGTTGTGATTTTCGCCGTTTGGTCGAGACGAGTGTATGCGGCGGCAACAATCGCGCCAGCCACAAAAGGTCGGGCAATATCCGCACCCGTTTTCCCGACTAAATCGGGAATTTTTCCCGATTGCCTATGATGCGATCAGGCCGCAGCGGTCGGCACCAGCGCCTCGACGGTCAATCCGCCCTCGCCCGAGACGACATTGAGCGTGCCGCCGAGCGCCAAAATGCGCTCGCGCATGCCGACAAGGCCGAACCCGAGCTTCTGGCCCGGCTCCATGCCGCGGCCATTGTCGCTGACCCGCACCCGGGCGCAGAGGCGGCCGTCGCGCGTGAGCTGGTCCGCAGGTTCAATGACGACGTTGACCGCGGTCGCGCCGGCGTGGCGGAACACGTTGGTGAGCGCCTCCTGCACGACGCGGTAGATGGTGAGGTCGGCGGTCTCTCCGGTCGCCCCCAGCCGCGGCGAGATCGTGGTTTCGATGGTGACGTCGGGGTGCGATTCCCGCCACAGTCGCGACAGCGATTCGAGCGCCTGGCCGAGGCCAAGCTCGGCAAGGCCGACGGGCCGGAGCCGCTGCAGCACCCGGCGGGTGAATTGCTGGAGCGCGTTGATCTGCTCCAGCAAGGCGCCGCCGTGCTTTCGCACGGCGTCCGCACTCGGGGCACGCCCGTCCGCGAGCTTTGCCAACGCACTGGCATGCGCGCGCAACGAGAACAGATACGGGCCGAACTCGTCATGCAGCTCGCGCGCGATCTCCTTGCGCTCGATGTCCTGCAGCGACACCGTGCGCTCGGCCAGGCGCCGCTTGTCCTCGACCGCCTCGCCGAGCGTTGCGGCAAGATGGTTGAGCCTGGTGCAGATCGCCGCCAGTTCAGGCGCACCGCCCGGGGTAACGCGCGCGTCATAGTGCCCGCCCTCGATGTCGGCCATCGTCCCCGCCAAGGACTGCAGCGGCGCCAGCGCCCGGCCGACCACAGTCATCATCAGCAGGAACAATGCGAGCGCGATCACCGTGCCGACCTCGAGCTGGGTCACGATGGCATCCCAGATCTCGGCGATCTCGTCATCGGGATGCGAGGTGATGCGCAGCGAGCCGGGCTCGCCGTGGATCGAGACGGGCACGCTGACCGCGGTCTGCTCGGGATGAACCAGGTTGACGAACCAGGCCGGCGGGCCGCGCGTATCCTCGTCGGCATCGGGCCGGGGCGGCGTCAGCGGGTTCCCGCCGGAATCGAGCAGCGCGATGCTGACATGGCGCAGACGGCTGAGATCGCGCGCGATCTGGTTCAGCCGCGCATCCGGATCGGGTGCCTCGTTGAGGTCCGACACGATCATCTCGATAAACTCGCGCGCAAGCCGGATCACGCTCTGGTCCTCGGCCTGCACGCGAGGGCCTGCCTCCGCGACCTGGCGGCCGATGTTCACAGCGAGCCCGAGCGCCAGCAGCAACGCCAGCAACACATTGATGCGCGCACGCAAGGATAGGTTTTGCCACATTGGTCTCGTCCGTGCCCCGCGAAGGCTGGCCCGCGCCTGTCCGATGACGTTGACAGAGGCGAAGCGCCCGATATCTAATCGAAAGCGTACAGCAATCCCGGCCGGGTTGCATGAGGCGACATGAAACGCACGCGGCGTTCTCATTCGGTATCATGCGGCGCAAAACAGGCAAATCCTATCACAGGGAGCGGCTGTCACGGGGAACGCCTATGCGCATTCTGATCGTCGACGATCACCCCATTGTCGCCTCCGGCTGCCGTGCCGTGCTGGCCGACGAGGGCGAGATCGAGATTTTGGAGGCCGCCGACGCCGAGGACGGCGAATGCGTCTTCATCGTCGAGCGCCCCGACCTCTGCGTCATCGACATCAACCTGCCGACCGTCTCGGGCTTCGAGCTCGCGCGGCGCATCCTCGAGCGTGCGCCCGAGGCCCGCATCATCATGTTCAGCATGAACGACGACCCGGCCTTCGCCGCGCGCGCGATCGAATGCGGCGCCAAGGGTTATGTTTCCAAGACCGGCGATCCCGACGACCTCGTCGAGGCGATCCGCACCGTCGGCAACGGCGGCACCTACCTTCCGAGCGCGATCGCGCGCAGCATCGCCTTCGCAGGTCCCACGCTGGCGCAGAGCCCGCTGTCGAAGCTGAATGCGCGCGAGATGGAGATTTTGCGGCTGCTCAGCGCCGGAAAGAGCCTGTCCGAGATCGCCTGGCTGGTGCAATCGTCCTACAAGACGGTCGCCAACACCTCCTCGATCATGCGCCAGAAGCTCGGCGTGAAGACCTCGGTCGAGCTGGTGCGATTGGCGATCGACAGCGGCGTCGCCTGACGGTACGCACCGCCACAAATTCGGTCACACGAGAGTTGCAATGTTGATGTGGTTAGATGCCACGGAGCAAAAGGCATGACGATCCAGACTGTCTCGACCAATACATCCTATGGCGGCGTACAGGGCGTGTATCGCCATGCGAGCCAGGCGACCGGAACCGACATGGTGTTCTCGGTCTATGTTCCCCCGCATGCCGCCGGCGCCAAGCTTCCCGTGGTCTGGTACCTCTCCGGCCTCACCTGCACGCATGCCAACGTCACCGAGAAAGGCGAATTCCGCAAAGCCTGCGCCGAGCTCGGCCTGATCTTCGTTGCGCCTGACACCAGCCCGCGCGGGCCTGATGTGCCCGGCGATGCCAACAATGCCTATGATTTCGGCCTGGGGGCCGGCTTCTATGTCGACGCGACGCAGGAGCCGTTCGCGCGCAACTATCGCATGTGGAGCTACGTCACCGACGAGCTGCCCAAACTTGTGGCGGGAAATTTTCCCGTCGATGCCAAGCGGCAATCGGTGATGGGCCATTCGATGGGCGGTCACGGCGCGCTCACGGTGGCGCTGCGCAATCCGCATCGCTACCGCGCGGCCAGCGCATTTGCGCCGATCGTGGCGCCCTCACAGGTGCCCTGGGGCATCAAGGCGCTGACCGGCTATCTCGGACCGAACAAGGATGCCTGGCGCAACAACGACACGGTGGCGCTGATCGAGGACGGCGCGAAATATTCCGGCTTCCTGGTCGATGTCGGCGAGGCCGATAATTTCCTGAAGGAGCAGCTCAAGCCGGAGCTGCTGGAGGCCGCCTGCGCCAGGGCCAACATCCCGCTGACGCTGCGGCGCCAGCCGGGCTACGACCACAGCTACTATTTCATCTCGACCTTCATGGGCGATCATCTGCACTGGCATGCGGAGCGATTGAAGGGATGATTTTTGCGCGCCAAGTGCACGATGCCTTCTTCCTTCTCCCCTTGCGGGAGAAGGTGGCGCGAAGCGCCGGATGAGGGGTATCTATCCGCACGTCTCAATCAGAATTGGACTCGCGGAGAGATACCCCTCACCCGTCTCGCCGCTACGCGGCGAGCCACCCTCTCCCGCAAGGGGAGAGGGGTGCAGCGGAGCACGCGGAGGGAAAGAATCTACTCCCGCTTCCCGTAATTCGGCGCCAGCAGGCGGTTGCGGATCAGATAGCTCATCGTGCGCGACCAGGATTCATCAGTGTTGCCGCGCATGTCGGCGCTGGCTGCAGTGATCATGTTGCCGGTCTTCACGTCGCGCAGATAGATGTTGAGGTTGATGATCAGGTTCGAGACTTTCTGCACCATGCCGGTGATCTCGAGTTCAGCCCCCAACTCCCCCGCGAGCTTGAGATCGCAGCCGCCGCAGGCCTGTAAGTTCGCGTGACGGGCCGCGTCCCTGACCGGCGCGATATCGAGCACCCGGAACTTGCCTGACTCCGTCAGCTCCTTGCGGAGCTGCTCGCTGATGCGCAGCAGCCGCGCCTCCTCGGGCTTGGAGCCGTAGAATTCGCCGGGCAGGCTGGTGTCGATCAGCTCGAAATCGAACACCGCCAGCTTCGGCGGATCGGCAAGCGCGGCCGAGCCGGTCAACAGCAAAGCTATAAAACATATCAGCGCTCGCATGATCGTGATTCCCGACCTCGCGCGTGCGGGGACGAAATGCGGGGTTGCATGCCCTGACAAATCGGTCATGCTTTAGCAGAGACAATTCTCCACCGGCGGTCAAGCCGGGGAGAACGCCTGGAGGAAACATGATCCGATGGTTGGTCGGCCTGATCGGCTTGAGTCTCGTCGCGACGAGCGCGCTCGCGGCCGACCCGACCCAGATCGGCGTCGGCTATCTCGGCATCGCCGGCACCAGATCAACGCTGTCGCTGGTCGAGCAGCCCGCCGAGAATGACGGCGTCGCCGGCGCGCGCCTCGCCATCGAGGACAACAACACCACTGGAAAATTCCTCAACCAGCGCTTTACGCTGGAGGAGCGCCGCATCAAGGAGGGCGAGGACGCGGTGCAGGCCGCGACCGACCTCGCGGCGCGCAACGGCTTCATCATTGCCGACTTGCCGGCCGACGCGCTGCTGAAGGTCTCGGACGCCCTGCGCGACCGTGGCACGCTGCTGTTCAACGCCGGCGCCATCGACGAGCGGCTGCGCGAGGCCGATTGCCGCGCCAACGTCATCCACACTGCGCCGACGCGCGCGATGCTGGCCGATGCGCTCGGCCAGTACCTGGTGTGGAAACAGTGGAAGCGCTGGGTGCTCGTGGTCGGCTCGCATGACGAGGACAAGCTGTTTGCGGACGCACTCCGGCGTACCGCCACACGCTTCGGCGCCAAAATCGTGCAGGAGAAGACCTTCGATGACAAGGGCGGCGCGCGCCGCACCGATAGCGGCGTCACGCTGATCCAGCGCCAGATGCCGGTGTTCACGCAGCAGTTGCCGGCCTACGACGTGCTGGTTGCCGCCGACGAGAGCGAGGTCTTCGGCGCGTACCTGCCCTATCGCACCTGGGACCCCCGTCCCGTCGCGGGCTCGGCCGGCCTCGCGCCGCGCAGTTGGGACGCATCGCAGGATCAGTGGGGCGCAATCCAGATGCAGAACCGCTTCGTCAAGCTGAACGCGCGGCGGATGACCCCGCTCGACATGCAGGCCTGGATAGCGGTGCGCATGATCGGCGAGGCCACCTCGCGCACCAATTCCGGCGACGTCAAGAAGGTCACCGACTTCATCAAGGGACCTGATTTCTCGGTCGCCGCCTTCAAGGGCACAAGGCTGACTCTGCGCGACTGGAATCTCCAGCTCCGCCAGCCGATCCTGCTGGTCGACGGCCGCATGGTGGTGTCGGTGTCGCCGCAGGAGGGTTTCCTGCATCAGGTCTCCGAGCTCGACACGCTCGGCTACGATCGTCCGGAGAGCAAATGCAAGCTGAAATGAGGACTCAGATGTTACGCATGTGGCGCGTGGGGTTGCTGTCCGGAGTGGCGCTGGCGGCGGCGCCCGCACATGCGTTCATCGCCTATGTCTCGAACGAGAAGAGCAACACGGTCTCGGTGATCGACACCGATAGCTGGACCGTGACCAAGACCATCAAGGTCGGTCAGCGCCCGCGCGGCATCGATTTCACCCGCGACGGCAAGTTCGTGATGGTCGCGGTCGGCGATGACGACACCATCCAGGTGATCGACGCCAAGACGCAAAGCGTGGTGGACAGCCTTCCCTCCGGGCCCGACCCCGAGCTGTTCGCGCAGGATGCCGCCGGAAAGATCCTCTACGTCGCCAACGAGAACGACAACACGGTCACCGTGATCGACCTCGATAAGCGCACACGCCTCGGCGACATCCAGGTCGGCGTCGAGCCCGAGGGCATGACCATCAGCCCAGACGGCAAGACGCTGATCAACACCTCCGAAACGACCAACATGGCGCATTTCATCGACACCGCCTCGCGCCAGATCGTTGCCAACGTGCTGGTTGACGCCCGGCCGCGCTTTGCCGAGTTCAAGCATGACAGCTCGGAGGTGTGGGTGTCCTCGGAGATCGGCGGCACGGTGTCGATCATCGACCCCGCAAAGCACGAGGTGATCGGCAAGGTCAATTTCGAGATTCCGGGCTTGCGGAGAGAGGCCATTCAGCCGGTCGGCATCGGCATGACCAAGGACGACAAGACCGCCTTCATCGCGCTCGGCCCCGCCAACCGCATCGCCGTCGTCGACGTCGCCTCGCGCAAGGTGACGAAATATCTGCTGGTCGGACAGCGCGTCTGGCACATGGCCTTCACGCCTGATGAAAAATACCTGCTCACCACCAACGGCGTGTCGAACGACGTCTCCGTCATCGACGTCGCCGCGCAAAAGGTGATCAAGACCATTCAGGTGGGCGAGCTGCCCTGGGGTGTCACGATCGCGCCATGACCAGCCCAGCCCCCATCACCGAACCACAGGCGGCGCCACGGCCCGATCCGGCGGCGGTGCCGGCGCTGGCGATCGACCGCGTCAGCCATTCCTATGGCTCGCGCCGGGCGCTGATGGATGTGTCCTTCAACGTGCAGGCTGCGAGTTTCACGGCGCTGCTCGGCCTCAACGGCGCGGGCAAGAGCACGCTGTTCTCGCTGATCACGCGCCTGTTCGGCATCCAGACCGGCCGCGTCTCCATCTTTGGCCACGACATCAGCAAGAGTCCCGGCGAAGCGCTGCGGCTGCTCGGCGTCGTGTTCCAGCCGCGCACGCTGGACCTCGATCTGTCGCTGACGCAGAACCTGCTCTATCACGCCGCTCTCCACGGCATCAGCCGCCGCGACGCCGCCACGCGCAGCGCCGAGCTGCTCGCACGCATCGGGCTCGACGAGCGCGCCGCCAGCAAGGTGCGCGATCTCTCCGGTGGACAGATGCGGCGGCTGGAGATCGCGCGCGCCCTGTTGCATCGGCCAAGGCTGCTTCTGCTGGACGAGCCGACCGTCGGCCTCGACGTCAAGGCGCGCGCCGACATCATCAGCCATGTGCGCCAGCTCGTAACCGAGCAAGGCATCGGTGTGCTCTGGGCGACGCACCTGTTCGACGAGATCCTGCCCGGCGACGACCTCGTGGTGCTGCACCAGGGCAAGGTGCTGGCGCAGGGACCGATGAACCGCGTCATCGCCGAGGCCGGCGCGCAGGACGTCAACACCGCCTTCATGCGCCTGACCGGCGCGCAAACCATGCCGGGAGGCGGCGCATGAGCAGCATCACCACGCGTGAGGCGCAGCACGGCTTTTCGGCCTCGGAATACATGACCTGCCTCACCGGCATCGTCTGGCGCGAGGGCCTCCGCTTCCTGCATCAGCGCGAGCGCTTCGTCTCGGCGCTGGTGCGGCCGCTGGTGTGGCTGTTCATCTTCGCCGCCGGCTTCCGTCAGGTGCTCGGCATCTCCATCATCCCGCCCTACGAGACCTATATCCTCTACGAGGTCTATATCGCGCCCGGGCTGATGGCGATGATCCAGCTCTTCAACGGCATGCAGTCCTCGCTGTCGATGGTCTACGACCGCGAGATGGGCAATATGCGCACACTGCTGGTGAGCCCGCTGCCGCGCGGCTTCCTACTGTTCTGCAAGCTGCTGGCGGGGACCGCGGTGTCGCTGCTTCAGGTCTATGCGTTCCTGCTGATCGCCTGGTTCTGGGACATCACGCCGCCGCCATCAGGCTATCTCACCGTGCTGCCGGCGCTGGTGCTGTCCGGCCTGATGCTGGGCTCGCTCGGCATGCTGATCTCCTCCGGCATCAAGCAGCTCGAGAATTTTGCCGGCGTGATGAACTTCGTGATCTTCCCGATGTTCTTTGCCTCATCGGCGCTCTACCCGCTCTGGCGGGTGCAGGAGGGCAGCCCCTATCTTTATTACATCTGCGAGGCCAATCCGTTCACCCATGCGGTCGAGCTGATACGGTTTGCGCTGTACGGACAGGTCAACTGGATCTCGCTGGCGGCGGTGGCGGGCTGCACAATCGTCTTCATGATCGGCGCGATCTATGCCTATGATCCCTCGCGCGGGCTGGCGCGACGGGGGCCTGCGGGAGGCGAAGGATGACTTTTCGGGTTCTGGCCATGGCGGTTCTGGCACTAGGGCTCGCGAGCATCGCCGCGCGCGCGGCCGATCCGCGCTATCCCAGCTGGCCCTGCGCCCAGGCCAAGGTTCCCGAGATCTCGCTCGCCGCCGTTTGGGCCGGCCCGCCGCTCGACGACGCCGAAACCAAATGGAAGAACGATGCGAAGATCACCGCGCTGGTCGCAAAACTGTCGGCACGCAAGACGCCGATGGACGAGGCCGAGAAATCGGTGAAGGAATTCCTGGCCGGCTCCGCCGCTGCCAAATCCGCCAATGCAAAGATGCTGTTTGCCGGCCTGTTCGACACGCTCAATGCGCAGCGCTCCCAGGTCATGAGCGGGCTCGAACGCGTCAGCCGCAAGCAGCGCGATGCCGCCGACAAGATCCGCGAGGAAACCATTCAGCTCCAGGCCCTACAGGGCGCAAGCTCGCGCGACGACACCAAGGTCGAGGCCCTCAGCAACGAGCTGATCTGGAAGACCCGCATTTTCGAGGACCGGAACAAGGTGGTGCGCTTCGTCTGCGAGGTTCCAACCGCGATCGACCAGCGTCTGTTCGCGCTCGGACGCGTCATCCAGCAGGAGATGGAATAGCGTCAGCCTCGCTGACGGCTCGTAAAGAGTTCCCGCAGGTTCAATGCCAGCGGTAACCTTTGCCGCGCTATCTGCCGGAACCAAATCGCTCTAGGATGTCTTGTCGCTGTGAAGCTCGAAATGCCGGGAGGCCTCGATGGGAACCACGAAATTCAGCCTCGCAGGCGCTGCGGTCATCAGCATGATCGCATCCAGCGCCTTCGCCGACGACATGACCGGAATGGTCACCAGGATCGATCGGCTCAACAATACGATCTCGATCCAGCAGACGCAGAAGGGCACGGTCGGCGGCAGCGCAGGCGGCGCCGGCCCGTTGCAGCAGTTCAAGGCGAAGGACGCCGCGATGCTCGATGCGGTGCATGCCGGGGATCGGGTGACGTATTCGGCCACCGACAATAACGGCACGGGGACGCTGACCAAGCTGCAGAAGCAGTAGGGCTGAGTCTTCACCTCTCCCCATGCGGGGAGAGGTGTGTGCATCACCGCGCGTCGAGCGGTCGATATACGCGAAGCTGCACCCACATCGTCATTGCGAGCGCAGCGAAGCAATCCAGAGTCGCTCCGCGGAAAGATTCTGCTTCGCTGCGCTCGCGATGACGAGGAGAAAGCTGCGCATCTCTCCGACGTCACCCTCGCGGAGACTCCCCCTCACCCCCTCTCCCCGCAAGCGGGGCGAGGGAGCGCACCCGCACTCGATCATTACTGCTCCGGCCGCGGTTCGGGCTGCGCCTCCTCGGTCGGCAGTTTCGCGCGCTCCCAGGCGTCAGTGCCGTCGGGATACCAGGCGATGTTGGAATAGCCGTAAGCCAAGGCGCGCTTGGCGGCGTTCCAGGACATCCAGCAATCGGCGAGGCAATAGATCACCAGCAGCGCCGCCTTGTCGTCGCGCGAGGCACGCGCCAGACCGCGCTGGAAATAATCATCCATGGCCGGCGGCAATGCGCCGTAGCCGGTATCCGGCAGCCATAGGCTACCAGGAATGTTTCTGTGCGGCATATCGCGCCACACCGTGCCTTCGGGCAGGTTCTTCGGCTTCGGCGCGCGCGGCAGCACGTCGATAAAGGCGCCGCTCTTGGCTCGCCAGATCGCCTCGGCCTCCGCGGTGTCGAGCACGCGCGCGCCCGCGAGCGTCGCCGGCACCGGCGCGCGATAATTGTCGGTGCGATAGCCCTCGGGCTCGAACGGCTCCTGCTGCTGCGCGAGCGCCGGCGCCGCCAACAGGGCGGCAACCAGCGCAGCGGCAACGCGCCGCCTCATGGCGTCTTCTTGGCCGTCTCCGCGCCGAGCGGCTTGTCACTCTCGTCCAGCAGCGGGACGCCGAAGTCGAGCAGGATCTTGTTGATCTCGCCCTGATTCTCCTGGATCAGCTTGTTGAGCTGCCGCTTCCAGTTCTGGTCGGCCGGCCGCACGCCCATGCCGATACGATAGACCAGCTTCGGCCCCGAGGTTTCCTTCACCAGCGGCGTGACATGCAGCGAGCCTGCCTTCTTCGCGTAATAGCCTGCCATCGGTCCCCACAGCACGCCGGCGTCGATCTTGCCGGCCGCGAGGTCATCGATCATCGCCTGCGCGGAATTGTCGTAGCGCGTGTCGATCATCAGCGGATACGGCTTTGCATCCCCCATCAGGCCCGCGAGCGCCATGTTGGTGGCCGGCGGCGTGCCGGCGACGATGCCGACATGCTTGCCCTTCAGCCGCGCATCCTCGAGCGTGTCGACCTCCTCGAGCCCGCCGCCCGCTTTCGAGACCAGCGCATAGGACGTGCGGTAATAGGGATTGGTGCCCTGCACCAGATCGTCGCCCTGCGGAAAGCCCATGATGACGTCGCAGCGATGCGCACCCAGCGTCATCCGCACGAAACCGGTCGCCTGCGGAAAGAACACGTAGTCGAGCTTCTTCTGCAGCTTGTCCGCGAACAATTCGGCGAGCTTGTTCTCCAGCCCCTCGCCCTTCTCGTTGGAGAACGGCAGATTGCGCGGATCGGCGCAGACACGCAGCACTTTTGGGTCGACCAGCTCGAACGAGAGGTCGCCCGTCTCGCTCGTCTGCGCCACGACGACATCGCCAAGCGCGCAGGATGCGACCAGGACCAAAAGTGAAAACAACCAGCGACGATGTCGTCCGGCCTCCGTCATCGCGCTTCCTCCTCATTTTGTTTGAATGTTATCCATGCAACGCATGACGCGCCATGTTTTGCCAAACTTTGCGCTGGCTTCATGTTGCTGCAGTGCAATGCGCGCAACCCTTTGAACTGAGGCGGAAAAGTGTCTCGCATCGCTCTCGTGATCGCAGCCTTGTCCCTGCTGGGGCTCACAACGCTAGCATGCGCCGGGGGAGCCGAATTGCCTGTGAGCGAAGTCGCGCCGGGAATCTTCGTGCACTCCGGGACCATTGCCCTGATGACCCGCGAGAATGAGGGCGACATCGCCAATGTCGGCTTCATCGTCGGCGAGGACGCGGTGGCCGTGATCGACACCGGCGGAAGCCTGCGCGTAGGCGAGGCGCTGCTGGCGGCGGTACGGGCCCACACAGGGAAGCCGATCCGCTACGTCATCAACACCCATGGCCATCCCGACCATGTCTTCGGCAATGCGGCGTTTGTCGCGGAGGGGATCAGCTTCGTTGGTCACAGCAAGCTCGCCCAGGCGCTGGCAACGCGCGGGTCTTATTATCTCGATAATTTTCGCCGCATCATGGGCAGTGAATTAATCGATCCCGTGAAGATCGTGCCGCCAACTGTGTTGGTTAAAGATACGCTGGCGCTCGATCTGGGATCGCGCCGCCTGACCTTGCGGGCATGGCCGGCCGGGCACAGCGACAATGATCTCACGGTGTTCGACGAGATGACCAGGACGCTGTTCGCGGGCGATCTGGTCTTCCGTCGCCATATTCCGGTGATGGACGGCAGCATCCGCGGCTGGCTCCGTACGATCGGGGAACTCGAGACAATCCCAGCGCAGCACGTCGTCCCCGGTCACGGCCCTGTGAGTGACTTGCCTGCCGCACTAGCCGACGAACGGCGTTATCTCGCGACGCTGCTGGCGGACGTGCGGGCGTCGAACAAGAAGGGCGAGCCGATCCGGACCGCAGCCGACAAGGCGGCCGCCGGGGAGCGGCCGAACTGGGAGCTGTTCGACGACTACAACGCCCGCAACGCAACCGCAGCATTTTCGGAAATTGAATGGGAGTAGCGGGCGCGCTACTCTGAAGGCAACGGGATCAGCTACGCTGCCCGGACTGCTTCGTCCGCTCGGGATCATGACCATGACGGGATGCACTCGTCGCCTGCTGATCGCCGCACTGCTCGGCATTGCGTTCGCCGTGCCGGCGCAGGCTGAGGAGGCCTATGATCCCTGGCCGGGCCTGGTGCAGGACATCTTCAGCAACCGTCCGATGAACGACGGCAGTGACGTCATCGGCATCGAGATGCCCTATCGCGCCGAGGACGCTGCGATCGTCCCGGTGACCCTGCGCAGCAAGCTGTCGCCGGCAGATAGCCGCCGCATCCGCTCGATCACGCTGGTGATCGACCGCAATCCCGCGCCGATGGCGGCGAAGTTCGAGCTTGGCGCGGATGCCAATGTCACCGAGATCTCCACGCGCGTGCGGGTCAACAACTACACCGACGTGCACGCGGTCGCCGAGCTCAGCGACGGCCAGCTCTACGTGTCGAAGGTGTATGTGAAGGCCTCGGGCGGCTGTTCGGCACCCGCAGGCAAGAATGCCGAGGAAGCCAACAACCGCCTCGGACAGATGCGCTACCGCCAGTTCGCGCGCGAGGAAGCGCCGGCGAGCCGCGTCCGCGAGGCGCAGATCATGATCGGCCATCCCAACAATTCCGGCCTGCAGATGGACCAGATCACGCAGCTCTATATTCCCGCCTTCTTCGTCAACCAGCTCAAGCTGACGCAGGACGACAGCCCCGTGCTGTCGATGGAAGGCGGCATCTCGATCTCGGAAGATCCCAATTTGCGCTTCACCTACGTCTCGAACGGCGCCAAGCGCTTCCGTGCGGAGGCCAAGGACACGGACGGACACGTATTCCGTAACGAGTGGGATGTGGAGAAGCCGGGGACTTAAGTCCCTCGGACCGTCAGAAGCACCTCACCTCGGCTTCTGCCTGCGCGCGGCGCAAATCATTCACCGCCGAATTCGCCTGCTCCGAGGTCCGGAACTGGACGCCGAGATTGCCGCGTACCTGGGACATGCTCAGCGCGGTCTCGGCGGTGACGTAGCGGTCGTAGGATACAATTGAAGCCACCACGTCGATCGAGCAGGAACATTGCTCGATCGACTGCCGCGACTCGCCGTTGGCCTTCATGCAGCCATAGACGTATTCGGCGCGCGCCGACGTCGGATAATCATTGGCCTCCTCGGCCCGCGCCATGGAGGCGGTCGCCGCCAATACCGCCAATGCGGCGACAATCGGTCGTAGCTGTCCCTCCAGATTCATGAGCGTCCTCCCGCTGGTTGCGACGGAAGCTATGCTATGCCTATTGTCCTGAAAAGCACTCGTTTCGAGGAAACGGCTCACAAGGCGATGAGAATTTTGGGACGACCATTGGCGCTGGCGGTGACGCTGGCCCTGACGCTGACCACACCGGGCCGCACTGCGGAGACGATCCGCCTTGCAGTGCAGAAGACCGGAACATTCTCGTGGGAGCTGGCCACCATTCGCGCCGCAGGCCTCGACAAGGATGCTGACCTCTCGCTCGACGTGACCGAGCTTGCGAGCCCCGAAGCCGGCAAGATCGCGCTGCGCGCTGGCAATGCCGACATCATGCTGTCGGACTGGCTGTGGGTGTCGCGCGAGCGCGCGCTCGGCGCCAAGCTCACCTTCTATCCCTATTCCAGCGCGCTCGGCGCGGTGATGGTGCCGGCGTCCTCGCCGCTGAAGACGCTCGCCGATTTGAAGGGCCGGAAGCTCGGCGTCGGCGGCGGCGCGATCGACAAGAGCTGGCTGCTGCTGCAGGCACGGATGAAGCAGGACGGCATCGACCTGAAGTCGGACGCAACGATCGCCTATGGCGCCCCGCCCCTGATCGCCGCCAAGGCGCTCGACGGCGAGATGGATGCGAGCCTCAATTTCTGGAATTTCTGCGCCCAGCTCGAGGCCAAGGGCTTCAGGCGCCTCGCCGGAATCGAGGACATTTTGCCGAAGCTGGGCGCCAAGGGCGCGGTCTCGGCCGTCGGCTATGTCTTCGACGAGAATTGGGCCGCCAGCCACAAGGACGCCGTGGCGCGCTTCATCGCGATGACCCGCAAGGCAAAGCAGTTGCTGACCAGCTCGGACGCGGCCTGGGAGAAGATCGCCCCACTCACCGGCACGAGCGATGCCACCATGCTGAAGACCTATCGCGATCGCTATCGCGACGGCATTCCGCGCCGGAGCATCGCCGATGAGGAGGCCGATGCGCGCGTGCTCTACCGCGTGCTGGCCGACATCGGCGGTCGCGATCTCGTCGGCCCCGCGGCCGAGCTCGATCCCGGTACCTTCTATCACGCAGTCCCCGGAGACTGACGTGCTGCGCTTGCTCTCGTTTGCCCTGCTTCTCGTGATCTGGTGGATTGCTGCGCTGTTCGTCGGCGGCGCAAAGCTGCCCTCCCCGCCTGATGTGCTGCAGGTGATGATCGCGGAGGCATCGAGCGGCGCGCTGTTTCTCCATCTCGGCGCCACGCTGGCGCGCGTCATCCTCGCCTTCGTGCTGGCGATGTCGCTCGGCAGCGCGATCGGTTATCTCATGGGCCGCGTGAAGCTCGCCGACCGGCTGGGCGATCCCTGGCTGATCCTGCTGCTCAACCTGCCGGCGCTGGTCGTGATCGTGCTGGCCTATATCTGGGCCGGGCTGACCGAGGCGGCCGCGATCGCGGCGATCGCCATCAACAAGCTGCCGACCGCCATCGTCACCTTGCGCGAAGGCACGCGCGCGCTCGACCGCTCGCTCGACGAGATGGCGACCGTGTTCGCGATGCCGCGCTGGCGCGCGTTTCGCCACGTCGTGCTGCCGCAGCTTGCGCCCTATGTCGCGGCCTCGGCCCGCTCAGGTCTGTCGCTGGTCTGGAAAATCGTGCTGGTCGCCGAGCTCCTCGGACGGCCGAACGGCGTCGGCTTCGAGATCGGCGTCGCCTTCCAGCTGTTCGACACGCCGCGCCTGCTGGCCTATTCGCTGACCTTCGCCGTCGTTGTGCTCGTCATCGAGACCTTGCTGGTGCAGCCGTTCGAAGCCCGCGCAACACGGTGGCGGCCCCGTGCGGCTTGAGGTCCAGATCGCGGGCAAAACCTACAGGAGCGCCGCGGGCGATACGCACGAGGTGCTGGCGCCGGTCAGCTTCGCGCTCCAATCGGGCGAGGTCGGCGTGCTGATCGGCCCCTCCGGCTGCGGCAAGAGTACGATGCTGCGCATCATCCTCGGGCTCGACCGCGATTTTCAGGGGCGCATCGCGCGGCCGCCGGAGGCGCGCATCGGCATGGTGTTCCAGGAGCCGCGGCTATTACCGTGGCGCTCGGTCGAGCAGAATGTGCGGCTGGCGGCGCCTGACGTCAGCGACGCAAAACTGTCGGAGCTGTTCAAGATCCTCGAGCTGGACGCGCATCGCAGCCACTTTCCCGGCGAGTTGTCGCTGGGCCTTGCCCGCCGCGTCGCGCTGGCGCGCGCGTTTGCGGTCGAGCCCGACCTGCTTGTACTCGACGAGCCCCTCGCCTCGCTCGACGATGCGCTCGCCGGCCGCCTGCGCGACGAGATCGCGACGCTGGTGGCGAGCCGTCCGGTGATGACGCTGCTCGTCACCCATAGCCTCGACGACGCCGTACGTCTTGGCGACCGCCTGTTCTTCCTGTCGCCGCGGCCAGCTCGGATTCTTGCCGAGGTGCCGATCACCATCCCGCGCGCCGCGCGGGGTGAAGCCGAGATCGCCGCAATCAAGGCCGGTCTGGTGGGGCGGACGCAGGGCGAGCAGACCGGGCGAGATCTCTCATAGGCACCCGCGCCGCCTGCGTGCTAAAATCGACGTGAAAGCGGAGCCTGATGATGAAGGCAACAGCCGCCCTGACAGCGCTCGGCGTGGTGCTCGCCGCACAAACGGCCACCGCACAGGACATGATGCGCGATGTCGACCTCACCTCGCCTGCGATGGTGTCGGCCGAGATGAGCCGGGCGGAGGTCGAAGCCATGCTCGCAAGGACGAGCGCGACCATGCCCGCCGACTTCACCGGCAAGCGGCTTTCGGGCCTCGACCTGTCGGGCCTCGATATGTCCGGCGCCATTTTTCGCGCGGCGCGCCTGAACAAGACCAGGCTCGCGGGCGCTCACCTCGATCGCGCGATCCTGGATCAGGCCTGGCTGCTGGAGGCCGATCTCACCGGTGCGAGCCTCAAGGGTGCCAATCTGTTCGCCGCGCAAATGGCACGCGCCCACCTTGACGGCGCCGATCTGACGGGTGCGCGCATCACCGCCGACCTCACCGGTGCAAGCCTCAAGGGGGCCTCGATCGCGGAGGCGCAACTTGGCGCCGACATGCGCAACCAGTCGATGGGGCTGATGCGTGCCGTCCTGCGCTCGGCCAATCTAACAGGCCTCAACGCACGCAACGCCGACCTCTCGCGCGTCGATCTCGAATTCGCTGTGCTCAAAGGCGCCGATCTCACCGACGCCTCGCTCAAAAGCGCCCAGCTCGGCGGCGCCGACCTCAGCGGGGCAACCGTCATCGGCACCGATTTCGAAGGTGCCGATCTCGTCTCGACCAGGCTGATCGCGCCGATCGGTCTTGACCGCGCCAAAAATTTCGACAAGGCAAGAAACAGCGAGCGCGTCATCAGGGAATGACGGCGTGATGTGGGAGGAGCGGCTGATGATGCGTTGGGGTCTGGCTTTGATCGTCATGATGGCATGCGCCGGCGGAGCCGCCGCGCAGAGCAAGGGCAAGGGCATCCGGCTCTGGAATCTGACGACCGAGACGATTTCCGGCTTCCAGCTTTCGCCGGCCGGCAAGACCGACTGGGGCCCGAATCAGTGCCTGAACGACAAAGACAAGGAGGTCGACCACGACGAGCGGCTGCGCATCACCGGCGTCGAGCCGGGCCGCTACGACGCGAAGGTCAGCTATCCCAATTCACGGCAATGCATCGTCCATGATATCGAGATCAAGGCCGACGCGGTGTTCTCGATCGCCGACAAGGATTTGAAGGACTGCAGCAAGTAGCGACCAAACCCTCATGGTGAGGAGCGCGAAGCGCGTCTCGAACCATGAAGGCCCGGCTGATGCAGCCCGGCCTCGATCCTTCGAGACGCCGCTTCGCGGCTCCTCAGGATGAGGGGCTAGACTGCCCGGGACTCGGCCAACGCCCGCAGATCACGCCTTGTCATTCGGGTGCGGATATTCGCAGCGCCAGCGCACCGCCTGCCACTTCGGGTGTTCGCCGACCCATTGCGCGATATAGGGCGGCGCGGCCATCGCGCATTGCGCCGGTGAGCCGCCATAGTTGAACACCAGGTGCTGCTCCTCGCAGGTCGCAGGCGAGAGCACCGCACACACAGTCACCACAAGGTCGATCGGATTCATGCCGGGATCCTTACGCGGGCGCGATGGAGGTTAGCACGAAGGGTTACGTTCCAGGGAGCGGGAAGTTTCAATATGGGCGGCGGGTTTTCCTTCTCCCCGCTTGCGGGGAGAGGGTCAGGGTGAGGGGGCTCTCCGCGGGGACGCAATCAGTTAAGCTCGTGGAGAGTCCCCCTCACCCGTAATTTGCTGCGCAAATTCCGGCCTCTCCCCGCAAGCGGGAGAGGCGAAGAGCCCGCACTAGAAGTTAACGCCGAACACCAGCCGCGCCTGATGCCGCTCGAAATTGACGAGGTCGAGATTGCCGCCTGATCCCGCCGGGCGGCCCCAGGCCTGCATGCTCCAGCTCAGCGTAAGTCGCGACTTCTCGGATAGCTGGAAGTACGCGGTGGGACCAACGAACAGTGCCTGACCCGAGAACTCGCCGAGACCGATGCCCTCATATTGCCGGAAGTAGCGCATCTCACCGCCGAGCAGCACATTGGGGCGCACGCGCACCATGCCGCCGAAGGCGGCGCCGATGGTGGAGCTCTTCTCGGACAGCCCTGCCACCTCGAAACGCGCCCATTCCGGCTGATAGATCAGATTGAGCGCGCCGATGACGAAGTTCGGAACGAGCTCGCGGTCGAAGGCAAGCGTGAAGTCGGTGCCGTACATCCGCCCCTTGGCGCCGCTGGTCTCGTCGATGCGGTCGCCATGGAGCTCGGCGGCAATTGTGAGCCCGAACGGCGCGCGCTCGCGGTCGAGCAGCCGATAGCGCAAATCGAGCGAAGCGCCCTGGAAATTGAACTGGCGGCGGTCGTCGAGATCGGGGACGCCGGTGATGTCGTGGAGGGTCGCGGTGCCGCCGACCTCGATGCGGAAGTTCGGCAGCGGGACAACCTCGATCTCCACTTCCTGCTGGAGGGCGCGATAGGTGCCGCCGCCCTTGCCGAAGCGCCCTGTCGTCTCGGTCTGGAATTCGCGCTCGCCGGGATTGCCGACATCGGTCCCGATCATGAAGCCGAAGATGTGCTCGGTATCAAAACCCTCTTCGGCACCGGCACATGCGGGCGTGAGCGCAATCGTGCAGGCAATAATGGTCCGGAATGTCTGGGCTCTCGCGCGCATCCCGAACACTACCACGGCTTCGACGGCATTTGCCATCGAAGCCGCGGCAGGTCGTCAGTCTTACTTGCGCGCAGCGCAGGCGTACATGTTGATTTCCATGCCGACCGGCACTTCCACGATCTTCGGAGCTTTCCAAGCCATTCGGGTCTCCCCAAGTATTGAGCGCGACATCGCGCGGGGCAAAACCTAGGGCTGCGTCAGGCACAGCGCAAGTCTGGAATCAAAGCGCCAACACAGCGAAGTGCCGCATAACGCTCGCGAATTTCCCTCTCGGGCAAATCGTCTTCGCTCCCAGTCAAGCGCCGTGTCTCTCACCGCAACAGCCGCAACAGCGCGCGGCCTGCGCGCGAATTCAGCTCCTTCGCATCCAGCGTCCCGTCCTTGTCGGGATTGGCGGCGTTGAAGCGCTGCTCGACCACGGCCAGGTATTCGTCGAGCGTAAGAGTCCCGTCGTGATCGGGATCAGCGGCCGCGAGTTCTTTCGCCGTTAATCGTCCGCGCAATTCGCGCGCGTCCAGCGTGCCGTCGTGATCGGGATCGAGCTTGGCGAACAATGCGGTGGCGGCCTTCTTCACCTCGGCGAGATCAAGCGTGCCGTCATTGTCGGTGTCGAACATTTTGACGGCGTTGCCGGATGCCGACCAGGCCGGACCGGACAGCACGGCAAGCGTGAGCGCAAGCGCAACAGAGCGACGCGATATCATTCAGACCTCCCTGACCAAGAGCCCCGATTCGAGCGGGATCGAGACACTTAAGTCCGCATGCGGCTCCAGGTTCAAGCCCGGAATTGGAAGCGACTCGAGAAATGGAACCCGGATACGCGCGCTTCTCGCATCGCGCCAATCTTCGCGCGATGGAAATTGGTGCAGCGCATTCGCGCAAGACGAGCAAAATTCATCGAGGATTACCGCGCGCAGCCTGGCATCTGGCGTCCAACATATCGGCGACGTGTTTTCGACTTTCGTATTGACGGGTTTTGCGTTCGGGCGGAGTGTTGCACTCGCAGCGTCAAAAGGCGCGCATATTGGGAGGAACGGATGAAACGCTTTGCGATGGCCGCGAGCCTCGTCATGCTTGCATCGACGTGTGCAAACGCCCAGACCACCGAGCAGCTGGTCAAGGGTGCGGCCGATACATCGAACGTTCTCAACTACGGGATGGGCTATAATCTGCAGCGCTTCTCGACGCTGAACCAGATCAACAAGGACACCGTCAAGAATCTCATCCCGGTCTGGAACTACTCCTTCAACGACGATCGCAGCGAGGAATCGCAACCGCTGGTGTATCAGGGCGTGATCTACGTGACGTCGCACAATGCGACCATGGCGGTGGACGCCAAGACCGGCAAGCAGATCTGGAAATCCAAGATCGAATATCCCGCCGAGACGCCGCGCATCGTCTGCTGCGGCATCATCAACCGCGGCGCAGCGCTCTACGACGGCAAAGTGTTCCGCACCACGCTCGACGCCAACGTGATCGCGCTCGATGCCAAGAACGGCAAGGAGCTGTGGCGGCAAAAGGCGGCCGACATCAAGGAAGGCTATTCGATGACGGTGGCCCCGCTGGTCGCCGATGGCGTCGTCATCACCGGCATCTCCGGCGCCGAGTTCGGCACCCGCGGCTTCATCGACGGCTGGGATCCGGCAACGGGCAAGCACCTCTGGCGCACCCATTCGATCCCCTCACCGGAGGAGCCGGGCGGCGACACCTGGAAGGGCGATACCTGGAAGCTCGGCGGCGGCTCGACCTGGATCACCGGATCCTACGATCCCGAGCTGAACACGGTCTATTGGGGCATCGGCAATCCCGGGCCGTTCAACTCGGCGGTGCGTCCCGGCGACAACCTCTACACCTGCTCCGTGCTGGCGATGGATCCCAAGACCGGCAAGATCAAGTGGCACTACCAGTTCTCGCCGAACAACCCGTTCGACTATGACAGCGTCGCCGAGATGGTGCTCGCCGACATGAACGTCGAGGGCAAGCCGACCAAGGTGCTGATGGACGCCAACCGCAACGGCTTCTTCTACGTGCTCGACCGCACCAACGGAAAGCTGCTCGCGGCCAATCCTTACGTGAAGGTGAATTGGGCAACCGGCATCGACATGAAGACGGGACGCCCGATCGAGACGGACGTTTCGAAGGATGCGCGCGACGGCAAGAAGGTCACGGTCTATCCGTCGATCCTCGGCGGCAAGAACTGGGAGCCGATGTCGTTCAATCCGCAGACCGGCCTCGCCTACGCCAACACGCTCGCCTTCGGCGGCAGGTACAAGACCGAGCCCGTCACCTTCAAGCAGGGTGAATGGTATCTCGGCATGGACCTCACCGACCTCTGGGAATGGGGTGACGGCGCGCGCGGCCATCTCAAGGCGATCGATCCCATGACCGGGAAGGCGAAATGGGAAGCACCAAGCGACATCCCGCGCTTCTCCGGCGTGCTGTCGACCGCGGGCGGCGTCGTGTTCACGGGCGCGCTGACCGGTGAGTTCGAAGCCTTCGATGCCGACAGCGGCAAGAAGCTCTGGCAGTTCCAGACCGGCTCCGGGATCGAGGGACAGCCGGTGACCTGGCAGCAGGACGGTGTGCAATATGTCGCGGTGACGAGCGGCTATGGCGGCGTCTACTCGCTGTTCTCCGGCGATGAACGGCTTGCCAACGTGCCGCCGGGCGGCTCGCTGTGGGTCTTTGCGGTCAAGCAGTAACCACGGTGCGATGCTGAGAGAAGGACCTCACAAGACGGTGGCGATCCTCGCCACCGTCGCGGTGCTCACGGTCGCGCTTGCGGCGACCGTTCGTGCCGCGGACGACGCAACCGGCAATCCGCTGCAGGCGCAGATCGACCATGGCAAGTCGACCTATGCCTCGAAATGCTCGCACTGCCATGGCCCCAACATGATGAATTCCGGCACCATCACGCCGGACCTACGCATTTTCCCCGACGACAAGACGCGCTTCGTCACCACCGTGAAGAACGGCAAGAACAACAAGATGCCGCCCTGGGGCGACATCCTCAGCGAGGATGAGATCGGCGATCTCTGGGCCTTCGTCTCAAGCCGGAGGAAGCCGTGAAGGGCTGGATGACGGCGTGGAGCCTTGCCGCAGCGCTCGCAGCGACAGCAACGCTCGCGCGCGCCGCCGATGAGCCGCTGAAGGTTTGTTTCGACGAGGACCGGCCTCCGCTCTCGGTACACCACAAGGGCAAGCCGGACGCCGGCTTCGACGTGCTGCTGGCGCAGGCGATCGCGGAGCGGATGGGACGGCCGCTGA
Organism: Bradyrhizobium sp. 18BD; assembly: GCF_054185225.1. Lineage (NCBI taxonomy): Bacteria > Pseudomonadati > Pseudomonadota > Alphaproteobacteria > Hyphomicrobiales > Nitrobacteraceae > Bradyrhizobium > Bradyrhizobium sp. 18BD. Next base: position 316,782 of record NZ_JAVAYL010000005.1, read on the forward strand.
AGATCCAGTGGTTCGAGAGCAAGCTGGATGAGGATTCCAGCCCGCAGCTCGAGGCCAATGCGCTGCTCTCCGACGGCCGCTGCTCGCTGGTCGGAGGCTACGCGCTGACGACGGATTCCCTGGTCAAGCCCGGCATGAAGACGGCGCGCCTGCCCGACTTTGCCGGCGCCACCCGCGACGACCGACGCCGCCGCGTTGCGCTCGGCGTGCTGACGCCGAGCCAGCCTTACGTCTATTCGCCGATGACGGTCGTGCTCGGGCCGAAGGCGAAAGGCCGCAAGATCGGCGATATCGGCGACCTCGCCGGGCTCCGTCTCGTCATCGAGAGCGGATCGCTGGGCGACGCGATCCTGATGACGTTCGACAAGGGGCGCCTGATCGACAGCATCACCCATCTCGTCCCCGGCCGAGACGACCTGCTCGGTGCACTTCAGCGTGGCGACTATGACGCGACCTTGATCGACCTCGCGCGCTTCGACGCCCACCGCGCCGCACATCCGGACACGACGATCACGGCGTCCGGCTATTACTATCCGATCGGCGCCAATCGCGGCTATGTCGCCCTCGCCAGCGACGGCGCCTTGCTCGATGCGGTCAACAAGGCGCTGACGGGACTTGCCGCCGAGGGCAAGGTCGCCGAGTTCGGCAAGCAGGCCGGGCTGACCTATCTGCCGCCGCGCGAACCCGCGATTTTGGGCGATGTCTGGATGAAGATCATTCAGAGGTGACGGGAGACGCCTCGTGTGCCGCCGCGTCCGCGGCACAAGACCGAAGTTTCGCGCGCGACCGCATCAACCTCGTCATTGCGAGCGCAGCGAAGCAATCTAGAATCTTTCCGCAGGTACCAGTCTGGATGCTTCGCTGCGCTCGCAATGACGGAGTGTGGAGTGGCGACCGCATACCTCTAGCCCAACGGCATCGACTCGCCTAGCGGCGCTCCGAAACGTATGATGGCTGCGTTTCATTTGCCCCTCTGGTGCCCCGTGAATTTCCCGACCGCCGCAGGCCTGCGCGACATCATCGCCCGCGAGATCAAGACCGCCGAGCTCTTGCGCGCGCTGATCGTTGTCGGCCCCATGGTCGTCGCCTATTTCATCGCGCGTGAGACGGCCCTGCTGAATCTCGGCCTCGTCGCAGTCTCGCTGCTCATTCCGGCGCTGAGGCAGCATTTTCCGCCGAAGGTCGTTGCGTGGCATTACCTCGCGATCCTCGTCACCTTCGCCGCACTCTTCCTGGCAGCCCCGGTCAAGCCGCTGTTCGTCGTGCTGACGGCGCTTGCCGGCTTCCTTGCAGTCGCGGGAACGCGCTATGGCGAGCACTTCCGTACGCTCGGCAATTGGGTGTTCATCCCTGCCGTCTATCTCGCCTGTGAAGTGCGGGAGGGCGTCAGCGCTTCGGAAGCGATGCGCCATGCCGGTGTGATCATCGTGTCCTCGCCGATCGCGCTGGCGCTGGTCTGCGGTATCCAGATTTACGATCAGCGGCGGCGCGGCAACGCCGCCACGTCGTTCGGACCGCCCGCGGCCGAGTGGTTTCTGCCCGCAGCCTCAACCGCCATGGCGGTCTTCGCCGCGGCGGCGCTAGTCGAGATCCTCAACCTTGCGCAGGGGCGGTGGGTGATGTGGTCTGCCGCGAGCGTCGTGGTCGGCGATCTCACCGCGTCCACCGGCAAGCTGAAGCAGCGCGCGATCGGCGCCCTTGTCGGCGTGCCGCTCGGCTTTCTCGCCGGCCTCGTTCTCCCGCAAAGCCGCGTCGGCTACGCGATCGCGGTGCTTGCGGCCACCCTCACCCTGATCTCGTTCTCCCGCTACATCGTCGGCTTCGGCCTGCGCTGTTTCTTCATAGCGCTCGCCGCATCCTTTGCCGGCGGCGCCAGCGGGATTGCGGAAGAGCGCATCGTCAATGTGCTGATCGGCGGCACTTTTGGCCTGATTGCGGTGGCTCTGACCGACCTCGTCTGGCAACGGATCACGCGGAAGGCACCATCGTCCGGGTGACGGAAAATGACCGCTGCGCGGCCTGATCGAATGCGCCAATCTGTCTCGCCTGCCGCCCATGGCAGCGCCAGCCCGATGCAGTAGGTTCGGCCAAAATCAGGAGGGAATCATGTCTGCCAAATTCGATCGCCGCCACTTCATCGCCGCCGGTACCACGGCACTCGCGATGCCGTTCGTTGCGCGCAGCGCCTCGGCGCAAGGCACTTGGCCGTCGCGACAGATTCGCATGATCTGCAGCTATCCGGCCGGCGGCCAGACCGATTTGCTCGCGCGCGCCTATGGTGAATTCATCTCCAAGCAGGTCGGCAAGACCGTCGTCGTCGAGAACAAGCCCGGCGCCGCTGGCGCGATCGGCACGGCGGAGGTCGCCCGCGCCGAGCCCGACGGCCACACCATGCTGTGCTCGATCTCGACCACCTACATCATGAACCGCGTGGTGATGAAGAATCCCGGCTACGACATGGACAAGGATTTGACGCTGGTCAGTGTCATTCCGGGCGCCGGCCTGCTGCTCGTCGCGAACCCTAAGACGGGCGTCAAGACGCTGGAGGATTTCGTCGCCTTCGCGCGCAAGAACGGCAAGGTGAATTTCGGCACCTACAGCGCGGGCTCGTCGCCCCACATGACGATCAACGAGCTGAACAAGCAGTACGGCCTCAACATCGAGCCGGTCCATTATCGCGGCGAAGCCCCGATGTGGACGGGCATGCTGGAAGGCACGCTCGATGCCGCCATGGGCAGCTATACGGCGGCGCAATCGGTGCTGCAGAGCGACCGCGGCACCGTGTTCGCCGTGCATTCGAAGAAGGTCGATGCGATCCCGGCCGTCAAGACGCTGCCCGAGCAGGGCGCGACGTCGAAATTCTTCACCGTGAGCGGCTTCTCCGGCTGGGCGGTGCCGAAGGCGACACCGCAGCCGGTGGTCGATCGCCTCGCCGAGCTCTGCGTCGCCGCCAACAATGATCCGAAGGTGAAGGAGGTGCTTGCAACCTTCGTGCTCGAACCCGCGATCGGCTTCAAGGAAACCAACGAGCTGTATCAGCGCGAGCTGCCGATCTGGATCGAGAGCGCAAAGTCGCTCGGCCTCGAGCCGGCTTGAGCCCCGCGGCTCCGCGGGCAGGCCTCCCTGCCCGGCCCGGCCCGGCCTCCGACCAAAGCCTAGTGTCGGAAATCGATTTGCCGGCTATGATGATGCGCTGCCGCCGGAAGAGCGGCGCGGACGAGAAGGTCGATCGCATGAAACCCGATGCCGTCGCCGTGGCCGCCCTGGTCATTCTGCTTTTTCCCATGGGCTATTTCCTGCTGGCATCTCCAGCTTTCCTACTCGTGAAGCTCGACATCCCTCCGGTCACGCAGCTGTTGCGCGGGATGTTCGACATCCAGTTCAGAATGATGAGCGTTTCCGGCGTCATCGGGACCGCGGCATTTCTCCTCGCCGGTCGGCCGCTTTTCGCAATCGGCATCGGCCTGATCGCGGCGTTCGCGATCTGGGGACGCAAATGGTTCATGCAACGGATGGATGACCACCTCGACGCCAGGGATGCCGGCGATATCGACGCCGTGCGAAGGCTGCGCCGATTGCACTGGAGCGGGATGCTCTGCAATGCGGTCCTGATCGCGGCTCTCGTGGCGAGCATTCCCTACGTTGCCACGACCGCGTGAGAGGATTGCGCGCGGTCTACGACGGCTGCGCACGGCGAGCCGCAAGCGCCGCCTAATTCTCGTCCACGGCGGCTACGGCGCCCTGCTGTCCCTTGTGGATCGAGGACGGCACCACGCCAAAATATTTCCGGAACACGCGGCTGAAATGCGATGAGCTGGAGAAGCCCCAGGAGAACGCGACGTCGGTGATGGTCTTGCCGCCGTGCGCCTCGAGCTCCTGACGGCAGTTCTGCAAGCGGGCCTGCCAGATGTAGTCGCTCACCGTGGTGCCGCGCTCGGAGAACAGCATGTGCAGATAGCGCTTGGAGCAGCCGAGCTCGGCGGAGATCTGGTCGATGCACAGATCCGGATCGCGCAGATGCTCGCGGATGAAGAACTGCGCGCGCACATACATCGCCTCGGGCCCGACGCGGTCGAACATCGTGTCGGCTTCGCGCAGCGGCAGCAGCAGCAAATCGATCAGCGAATCGGCGACGCCGACCGCGCTGTTCGCCGACAGCTTTGCCGCCTCGTCGAAGGTGGCATGGACGAAATCATGGGCGATCCGCCCCGTGCCGGTCTTCGCCGACAGCTTGCAGGCAGGCATGCGCTGCGAGGGAAATCCACGGTCGCGCAGCAGTGCCTTCGGCACGATCACGACGTCGTGGCGCGTGAAGGCGGGACTGATGATCGAATGCGGGCAGGAGACGTCATAGGCGATGATGTCGCCGGGGTTGATTTCGATATGGCGGCCTTCCTGCTCGAAATAGGACACGCCATAGGTCTGGAAGTGGATCTTGATGTACGGGTGTTCATTGGCCTTGGCGCGCGCCAGCGTGTGCGCGATGCGATGCTGGCTGACCTCGATCTGGCAGAGCTTCAGGCGCGAGACGCTGGTGTAGTCGATGCGGCCTTCGAGCGAGGACGCCTCCAACGGATCGACGTCGAAATACCCGCACAAGCTCGTCAGCCCGTCGATCCAGCTCTGGATCTGCCGCTTCGGCGTCATTCCGGTTGTCGAGAGTGTATGAATTGTGTCGGACATTAATCCAGCCACTGGTTTGATCCGGAATTTCGACGCGAATCGCAACCAGCTCTGCTGGAGCCCTCGGCCGTGATTGCGTGACGTTTACCTCGAAATTGAGCGGTCTTTTGCAACGAGCGCCATCGTTTCATTGCCACCCTTGAAAGTTAATCCTCCGCCTTAGTTGCAGCGCCGTCAAGGGGAACCTGAGCGTAGAACCTGGTCCCAAAGCGGTGCGGAAGCCGCTGAATTCGCTACTGCAAAATCAAAATCTTCGCGTCCGTGCGCTGTCAAGCAAACCGCCTTCTCTCTTGGGCAAGTTTCCCGATGACGAAGTCGTTAGGGATTGCGACAGGAACAACAAGAACGGGCCGCTCCTGCACGTGGACCCGTGGCTCTCATCAGGAGGAGGAAACCCACAGCATCGTTTCTGGTCCCAAACGTGACCGCCCTGCACGAGCAGACGCCGGACGAGAAGCCCGGTGATTAAGCAATGCTTCGGAAACAATAAACGAGACCAACGGAGGAATAACTATGCGCAAGGTGCTACTGGCGACCTTTCTTGGCTCCGCGGCGGCTCTCGCCGTCGGGGGCGCGTCCGCCAATGACGAACTGAACAAGATGTCGCAGAACCCGAAAGACTGGGTGATGCCGACCGGCGACTACGCCAATACCCGCTATTCCAAGCTGAACCAGATCAACGCACAAAACGTGGGCAAGCTCCAGGTCGCCTGGACCTTCTCAACCGGCGTGCTGCGCGGCCACGAAGGCGGCCCGCTGATCATCGGCAACGTGATGTACGTCCACACGCCGTTCCCGAACAAGGTCTACGCCATTGACCTTTCCAACGAGAACAAGATCATCTGGAAGTACGAGCCGAAGCAGGATCCGAACGTCATCCCGGTGATGTGCTGCGACACGGTTAACCGCGGCCTCGCCTTCGGTGACGGCAAGATCTTCCTGCATCAGGCCGACACGACCTTGGTCGCGCTCGACGCCAAGACCGGTCAGGTTGCATGGACCGCCAAGAACGGCGATCCGGGCAAGGGCGAGACCGGCACCTCGGCGCCGATGGTCGTCAAGGACAAGGTGCTGATCGGCATCTCCGGCGGCGAGTTCGGCGTGCAGGCCCACATGTCGGCCTACGACATCAAGACCGGTAAGCTGGCTTGGCGCGGGTTCTCTGAAGGCCCGGATGACCAGATCCTGGTCGACGCCGAGAAGACCACTGCGCTCGGCAAGCCGATCGGCAAGGACTCGAGCCTCAAGACCTGGCAGGGCGATCAGTGGAAGATCGGCGGCGGCGCCACCTGGGGCTGGATCTCCTACGATCCCGAGCTGAACCTGATCTATTACGGATCGGGCAATCCCTCGACCTGGAATCCGAAGCAGCGTCCCGGCGACAACAAGTGGTCGATGACGATCTGGGCGCGTAACCCGGACACCGGCGTTGCCAAGTGGGTCTATCAGATGACGCCCCACGACGAGTGGGACTATGACGGCGTCAACGAGATGATCCTCTCGGACCAGTCGATCAACGGCCAGGCCCGCAAGCTGCTGACGCATTTCGATCGTAACGGCCTCGGCTATACGCTCGATCGCGCCACCGGTGAGCTTCTGGTCGCCGAGAAGTACGATCCGAAGGTGAACTGGACCTCCGGCGTCGACATGGACAAGAGCTCGCCGACCTATGGCCGTCCGAAGGTGCTCGACGCAGCTTCGACCGACAAGGCCGGTGAAGATCACAACGTGAAGGGCATCTGCCCGGCCGCGCTCGGCACCAAGGACGAGCAGCCGGCAGCCTACTCGCCGGACACGCAGCTGTTCTACGTTCCGACCAACCACGTCTGCATGGACTACGAACCGTTCAAGGTGAGCTACACCGCGGGCCAGCCCTATGTGGGTGCGACGCTCTCGATGTATCCGCCGGCTGGTGAAAGCCACATGGGCAATTTCATCGCCTGGGACGGCAAGACCGGCAAGATCGTCTGGTCGAACAAGGAGCAGTTCTCGGTCTGGTCGGGTGCGCTCGCAACCGCCGGCGGCGTGGTGTTCTACGGCACGCTCGAAGGCTATCTGAAGGCGGTCGACGCCAAGACCGGCAAGGAGCTCTACAAGTTCAAGACTCCCTCCGGCATCATCGGCAACGTCACCACCTATGATAACGGTGGCAAGCAGTATGTCGCAGTGCTCTCGGGTGTCGGTGGCTGGGCCGGCATCGGTCTCGCCGCAGGCCTGACCGATCCGACCGCCGGTCTCGGCGCAGTCGGTGGCTACGCAGCCCTCAGCAACTACACGGCGCTCGGCGGTACGCTGACCGTGTTCTCGCTGCCGGCGAACTAGCCCAACCTTCGTGTCGCTCCGGCGCGTGGATCAACTCCACGCGCCGGCTCGTCTCACCTGATGGCTTCGAGGACAATCTCTTGCGTAAAATCTGCTCTGCTATTGCCGTGATCATCTTCGTTGCTTCGGGAGGAATTGCTGCTGCGGAAGGTCCGGGCGACCCGACCGCCGTGAAGAAGGAAGACGACGGGAAGTGGCTCGATAAGGAAGGCACCCCGACCTACAAGATCACGGACGGCACGGTGGACTGGTTCACCTATTCCGGATACCGCCGCTATCACTCCGACTGCCACGTTTGTCATGGCCCCGACGGCATGGGGTCGACCTACGCACCGGCGTTGAAGGACTCGGTCAAGAGCATGAGCTATGGCGACTTCCTCGGCGTCGTCGCCTCGGGCCGCAAGAACATCTCGACCGCGCAGGAGAACGTGATGCCGGCGTTCGGCGACAATCCCAACGTCGCCTGCTACATGGACGATCTCTACGTCTATCTGCGCGCTCGCTCCGACGAGGCGTGGGGCCGGCAGCGCCCCTCCAAGAAGGAGGACAAGACGGAGGCCTATACCAAGGCGGAAGACGCCTGCATGGGCCATAAATGAACGTTACGGGGACTGCCAAGACTACTTCTTGGCGTCCTTTCGAGAATTTGAGGAGTTACCTATGAAGACACGTGCCGCCGTCGCTTTCGAAGCCAAGAAGCCGCTCGAGATCGTCGAGCTTGATCTGGAAGGACCGAAGGCCGGCGAAGTCCTGGTCGAGATCAAGGCGACGGGCATCTGCCATACCGACGCCTACACGCTCGACGGCTTCGACAGCGAGGGAATCTTCCCGTCGATCCTGGGACATGAGGGTGCAGGCATCATCCGCGAGATCGGCCCCGGCGTGAGCTCGGTGAAACCGGGCGACCACGTCATCCCGCTCTACACGCCGGAATGCCGGCAGTGCAAAAGCTGCCTCAGCCAGAAGACCAATCTCTGCACCGCGATTCGCGCGACGCAGGGCAAGGGCGTGATGCCCGACGGCACCAGCCGTTTCTCCTACAAGGGCAAGCCGGTCTACCACTACATGGGCTGCTCGACCTTCTCGAACTTCACCGTGCTGCCGGAGATCGCGGTCGCGAAAATCCGTGAGGACGCGCCGTTCGACAAGAGCTGCTACATCGGCTGCGGCGTCACCACCGGCGTCGGCGCCGTCGTCAACACCGCGAAGGTCACGCCAGGCTCCAACGTCGTGGTGTTCGGCCTCGGCGGCATCGGCCTCAACGTGATCCAGGGCGCCAAGATGGCAGGCGCCGACAAGATCATCGGCGTCGACATCAACGACGCCAAGGAGGATTGGGGCCGCCGGTTCGGCATGACCGAGTTCGTCAATCCGAAGAAGGTCACCGGCGACATCGTCCAGCATCTCGTCGGCCTCACCGACGGCGGTGCCGACTACACCTTCGACTGCACCGGCAACACCACGGTGATGCGCCAGGCGCTGGAAGCCTGCCATCGCGGCTGGGGCACCTCGATCATCATCGGCGTTGCCGAATCCGGCAAGGAGATCGCGACCCGCCCGTTCCAGCTCGTCACCGGCCGCAACTGGCGCGGCACGGCGTTCGGCGGCGCGCGCGGCCGCACCGACGTGCCGAAGATCGTCGACTGGTACATGAACGGAAAGATCCAGATCGATCCGATGATCACCCACGTGCTCAAGCTCGAAGAGATCAACAAGGGATTTGACCTCATGCATGAGGGCAAATCCATTCGTTCCGTCGTCGTGTACTGAATCGAAAAGCGTCACCCCCAAGGAGGATCGACCCATGACTGTTGCACTCCACCCATCGATCGACAACGGCCTCAAACAGGGCAGCGGCAGCTTTGCCGGCGGCACTCTGGTCTGCAAATGCAGCGACCATCCCGTCAAGGTCGGCATCAAGGGCGACGTTGCCCACAACCACGCCTGTGGTTGCACCAAGTGCTGGAAGCCCCAGGGCGCGACGTTCTCCGTCGTCGCCGTGGTGCCGCGCCAGAACGTGACCGTGCTCGAGAACGGCGACAAGCTCCAGATCGTCGATCCCTCCGCGGTGATCCAACGCCATGCCTGCAAGGCCTGCGGTACGCACATGTACGGCCGCATCGAGAACAAGAACCACCCGTTCTACGGCCTCGACTTCATCCATCCCGAGCTGTTCCAGGAGCAGGGCTCGCAGGCGCCGCAATTCGCCGCCTTCGTGTCCTCGGTGATCGAATCCGGCGTCAAGCCGGAGCAGATGGCCGGCATCCGCTCGCGGCTGAAGGAAATCGGGCTCGAGCCCTATGACTGCCTGTCGCCCGCGTTGATGGACGCGATCGCGACCCACGTGGCGAAAGCCAAGGCGGCTTAAAATATGCGGCTTGAAAGAAGGCGGCCTGAGCAAGGCAGCCTGAACACAGACCCTGCCCGTCCGCCCGCTGGCCCGACCAACGCCAGCGAAGCGGACGGGCCCGGCCCTGGAACGAATCGCGGCGATGCAGCCGCCTCTGCACGGCGCGTATGCGTGAGGGCCATCGGCTCCTCAGTCCTGGTCTCTGAATGACTGCGCAGTGCCGCCAACTTCCCGTTCGAAGTCTACGGTCACTGCGTTTCTCCCTCCCTCGACTGAGGCATCCTGCTTCGTCCGCGCAGTCTTTCTGGCGGACGAAGCTTTTTTCGTTGCAGGCCGTATCTGCGCAAGCGCGGCGCGATGTCGCGCCCAGCTTTTGACAAACCTCCGATGCAATCTTTTCCCTGTGAGAACACTCGGCTGTGAACGCCGGGCCGGCACGATCCCTGCTAGGGTCGCGCCGTCACGATGCCGCACGACGTTCAATCAAACAAGAACAACACGGGGAGGTATCGAGCACATCCAGACATCGCCATTGGCGTTCCTGCCTCCCTCCGGGATTTGCCCGCGCGGATAACGGCAGGACGTGGCGGTACGACGCACGAACCACCACCGGCCAGGCCGGCGGGTTTGAATTAGACATGCTTATGAAGAGCGAGGGACCATCATGATCAAGGTGAAGATCAACGGCCAGGAACAGAGCTGGGACGGCGACCCGGATCTCCCGCTACTCTGGTTTCTGCGCGACGAGGCCGGGCTTACCGGCACCAAGTTCGGCTGCGGCCAGGCCCTGTGCGGCGCCTGCACGGTCATCGTAGACAAGGAAGCCGTGCGCTCCTGCATCACGTCGATCAACGACGTCGCCGGGCGCGAGATCACGACGATCGAAGGATTGCATCCGAACGGCGATCACCCGGTCCAGAAGGCCTGGCGTCAGGTCAACGTGCCGCAATGCGGCTTCTGTCAGGCCGGCCAGATCATGCAGGCCGCGGCACTCTTGATGGATAACCCCAAGCCGTCGCACGAGCAGATCCGCGAAGCGATGTCCGGCAACATCTGCCGCTGCGGCTGCTACCAGCGCATCGAGAACGCAGTCCATCTCGCATCGACGGGGGTGTGACATGAATTTCATCGACAATCCCGGCAAGCTTCGTGGCTTCGAAAAGAACGTCCGTGTCGAGAAGATCTCGCGCCGCAGCATCCTGAAGGGTCTCGGCGTCACCGGCGGCTTCGTGCTTGCCGCCCCCGTGATGTCGCGCCAGGCTTTTGCCTATGAGACCGGCGCCGGCAAGATGCCGCATGGCGTCGTGGTCGATCCGCGCGTGTTCGTCGCGGTCGCTCCCGACGGCACCGTCACCATTCTCGCCCACCGCTCCGAGATGGGCACCGGCGTACGCACCAGCCTGCCGCTGATCGTGGCCGAGGAGATGGAAGCCGACTGGTCACGCGTGAAGGTGCAGCAGGCCCATGGCGACGAGGTCAAGTTCGGCAACCAGGACACCGACGGCTCGCGCAGCACGCGGCATTATCTGATCCCGATGCGCCAGATCGGCGCCTCGGCCCGCACCATGCTGGAGCAGGCCGCGGCCAAGCGCTGGGGCGTGCCCGCGACCGAGGTGAAGGCCGTCAACCACGAGGTCGTCCACAGCGCCAGCGGTCGCAAGCTCGGCTTCGGCGAGCTCGCCGCCGATGCCGCCAAGGAATCGGTGCCTGCTATCGAAGGCCTCAAGCTGAAGGACCCGAAAGACTTCCGCTATCTCGGCAAGGGCCAGATCGGCATCGTCGATCTCCATGACATCACGACCGGTAAGGCAAGCTACGGCGCCGACGTGCGACTGCCCGGCATGAAGTATGCCGTGATCGCGCGCCCGCCCGTGACCGGCGGCACGCTGGTCAATTTCGATCCGGACGCGGCGCTGAAAATTCCCGGCGTCGAGAAGGTGATGAAGGTCCAAGGCTGGCCGTGGCCCTCGAAATTCCAGCCACTCGGCGGCGTGGCCGTGATCGCGCGCAACACCGGCGCTGCGATCAAGGGCCGCGACGCGCTGAAGCTGACCTGGGACGACGGCGCCAACGGCAAATACGACTCGGTTGCCTATCGCAAGGAGCTCGAGGACGCCGCGCGCAAGCCGGGCCTCGTCGTGCGCCAGGAAGGCGACGCCGACGCCGCGCTCAAGAGCGCCGACAAGGTCATCGTCGGCGAATATTACCTGCCCCACCTCGCCCATGCCAGCATGGAGCCGCCGGTCGCGGTTGCCGACGTCAAGGGCGACAAGGCGGAGATCTGGGCGCCGGTGCAGAGCCCCGGCGGCACCCGAGAGGACGTCGCCAAGACGCTCGGCATTCCCGAGGGCAACGTCACCGTCAATGTGACGCTGCTCGGCGGCGGTTTCGGCCGTAAGTCGAAATGCGACTTCGCGCTCGAGGCCGCGCTGCTCTCGAAGGAGCTCGGCGCGCCCGTGAAGGTGCAGTGGACGCGTGAGGACGACGTCCATCACGACTTCCTGCACACCGTCTCGGTCGAGCGCATCGAAGCGGGGCTCGACAAGAGCGGCAAGGTGATCGCCTGGCGCCACCGCAGCGTGGCACCGACCATTGCCTCGACATTCGCAGCCGGTGCAAAGCACGCAGCGCCCTTCGAACTCGGCATGGGCCTCGTCGACATGCCGTTCGAAATCGCCAACATCTCCTGCGAAAATCCGGAAGCCGCGGCCTTCACCCGCATCGGCTGGTTCCGCTCGGTCTCGAACATCCCGCGTGCGTTCGCGGTGCAGTCGATGGTCGGCGAGATCGCCGCTGCGACCGGCCGCGACCAGAAGGAGACGCTGCTCGCGCTGATCGGCAGCCCGCGCATCGTCAAGCCGGCCGTGAAGGACATGTGGAACTACGGCGAGCCACAGGACAGCTACCCGATCGACACCGCGCGCCTGCGCAAGGTGGTCGAACTGGTCGCCGAGAAGGGCGAGTGGGGCCGCCAGGTACCCAAAGGCCACGGCCTCGGCATCGCCGTGCACCGCAGCTTCGTCAGCTACATCGCAACGATCGTCGAGGTCGCCGTCGACGACAAGGGCAAGCTGACGGTACCGCGGGTCGACACCGCGATCGACTGTGGCACCTATGTCAACCCCGAGCGCATCGCCTCGCAGATCGAGGGCGCGGCGATCATGGGCCTGAGCCTCGCCAAATATGGCGAGATCACCTTCAAGGACGGCAAGGTGGAGCAGAAGAACTTTGACGACTTCCAGGTCATCAGGATGGACGAGTCTCCGCTGGTGACGAACGTCTATATCGTTCCGCCCGGATCCGACACGCCGCCGAGCGGCGTCGGCGAGCCCGGCGTTCCTCCCTTCGCGCCGGCACTGATGAATGCGATCTTCGCGGCGACCGGAAAGCGCATCCGAAATCTGCCGCTCGGCAAGCAATTGGAGGCGTAGAAGAAGGAACACGAGGCGGCCTCACGCCGTTTCCATCGATCTGACAGGAGCAGATCGATGACCAAAATTTCAAGGGCGCTCGCAGTCTCGTTGCTGTCGGGCGCCTTTTTCTTAGCCGCCGCGGCTGCGTTCGCCCAGAGCACCGCCGCGCCGCCGACCACGGCAACGCGCCCCACCCCGCCGGATCAGAACTCGCTTCCCAACGCCACCGCGCCGCCCACCTCGACCACCCAGACCACCGGACAGAGCAATAGCGATCCCAAGGTTCAGGAGATGAACCAGAAGGAAAAGGACAAGGTGGACAGGCAGGGGAAGTAGTTACCTGACGGCTGCGCATGGATGCGCCCTCTCCCCTTGCGGGAAAGGGCAGCGACGCTGATTGCGACAATCTCGCTTGGGTGAGGGGGCCGTCTCGGCGGAGAGAGACCTCTCGTCCGGCGCGCGTGCGCGCGCCACCTTCTCCCACAAGGGAGAAGGGAAGAACGCAAAATGCGGCGGACGTTGCCGTCCGCCGCATTTGCCCCCGACGCTCCGCTACTTTCGATCCGCCCGCGGAGCTTATTTCTTCAGCGCGAACACCCAGATCACGCCGCCTTGCGGCACATTGGACTCGATGCCGATATTGTTGGTGGCGAGCGCGTCCTGGATGCGCTGCGCGTCCACGCCCCATCCCGACTGGATCGCGATGTATTGCGTGCCGTCGATCTCATAGGACACCGGCATGCCCATGATGCCGGAATTGGTCTTCTGCTCCCACAACAGCTCGCCCGTCTTGGCGTTGAAGGCGCGGAAGTTGCGGTCGTTGGTGCCGCCGGCGAAGACGAGATCGCCCGCGGTCGCCGTTACCGAACCGAACAGCTGCGATTTCGGGAAGTTGTGCTGCCACACCTTCTTGCCGGTGGCGGGATCCCAGGCCTGCAGCTCGCCGAAATGATCGGCGCCGGGCTTCGCCTTCAGGCCGATGTCCTCAGGCTTGGTGCCGAGCCAGAGTTCACCCGGCTTGAGGGGAAGCTTCTCGCCGGTGAACCCGCCGCAGAAATTCTCGTTGGCAGGCACGTAGACGAGGCCGGTCTTCTGGCTGTAGGCCGCCGACGGCCAGTCCTTGCCGCCCCACAGCGACGGGCAGAACTCGACGCGCTTGCCGACAACCGGCTTGTGTGCGGGATCGACGATCGGCTTGCCGCTCTCATCGATGCCCTTCCACACGTCGGTTGCGACGAACGGCCAGCCTGCAACGTAGTTGATCTTGGACGGGGTGCGCTCGAGCACCCAGAAGATCGCGTCGCGGCCTGGATGGATCAGGCTCTTGATGTTGCGGCCGTCGCGCTGCAGGTCGACCAGAATCGGCGCTTCGACCTCATCCCAATCCCAGGAATCGTTCTGATGGTACTGGTGATAGGTCTTGATCTTGCCGTTGCTCGGATCGAGCGCCAGCACCGACGAGGTGTAGAGGTTGTCGCCGGGATGCATTTCGCCGGGCCACGGCGCGGCGTTGCCGACACCCCAATAGATCGTCTTGGTGTCCTTGTCGTAATTGCCGGTCATCCAGGCCGAGCCGCCACCGTTCTTCCAGTCGTCGCCCTGCCAGGTGTCATGGCCGGGCTCGCCTTCGCCGGGGATGGTGAAGGTCCGCCACAACTCCTTGCCGTCGTTGGCGTCATAGGCGGCGACATAGCCGCGGACGCCGAACTCGCCGCCGGAGCCGCCGACAATGACCTTGCCGTCGACGATCAGCGGCATCAGGGTCATGTACTGGCCCTTCTTGTAGTCCTGCACCTTGGTGTCCCAGACCACCTTGCCGGTCTTGGCGTCGAGCGCGACGACGTGGTCATCGGTGGTGGCGAGATAGAGCTTGTCCTCCCAGAGGCCGACGCCGCGGCTGGTCGGATGCAGCTGGAACAGATCATCCGGAAGCTGCCGCTTGTAACGCCAGTACTCATCGCCGGTTTTCGCATTGATCGCGATCACCTGCCCCATCGGGGTCGCCACGAACATCACGCCGTTGTTGACGATCGGCGGCGCCTCGTGGCCTTCGACGACGCCGGTGGCGAAGGTCCAGACCGGCGTGAGGCTCTTCACGTTCGATGTGTTGATCTGGTCGAGCGGGCTGTAGCCCTGCCCGTCATAGGTGCGCCTGTAGAGCATCCAATTGCTCGGTTCCGGATTTTCCAGGCGCTGCTGGGTGACTGGTGCGTAACTCTCGATCGGGCCGGCGATTGCGGCGGTCGAGGCAAGACACGTGAAGGCGACGAAGCCGGACAGATACCATTGCTTCCTGGTCATCGACGTTTTCTTGGACGCTTTCATGGACGTTCCCCTTTTTCATCCGTGTGAATTCTTGTTTTGAATTCTTGTCGTTCGTCCCGCCGTCCGCCCCTCGGCGGATGCGGCTTCTCGTGACGCGGGCATACCCCGCACCGTCCATCATCCTGGCTGCGCGCCACCTACCTTTCCCAAGAAGTTGCCGGCGACGCTGAGCGACCCGTCAGCAAGCGACAGCGGCAGCGCCGCGAGCCGTCGCGGCGCCGGCCCGAACACAACCTGCGCGCCCGCGCGAGGATCGTATTCGGAATTGTGGCACATGCACTTGAACACGTCCTTGTCGCCGACATCGCTCTTCACCCAGGCAGTGACGGGACAGCCGGCATGCGAACAGATCGCCGAATAAGCGAGGATGCCGTCGACGGCGCGCGCCTTGGTCTGTTCGTCGAGCTCGGCCGGATCGAGCCGGATGATGAGGATCTCATTGAGGCGCGATGCACTGCGCACGACCGACGTCTTGGGATCCTTCGGCCAGGCATGCACCGGCGGGCCGCCGGCTTGCAGATCGGCCGCGGTGATGAGCTTTCCTTCCTGTTCGCCCTCGGAGAAAACGAGTTGGTCGCCTTTCTGCGGCCGCTCGTCCGAACCGGGCGGATCCTCGCCTGCATGCACTTGCGCGGAACAACCGAGACAGGCGGTGGTGACAAGCGCACCGAGCAGCAGCGTTCGCCGCGTCTGCTCCATGCCCGCGTCGACTTCGGGTTCCGCGATGCTCTCGGATGATGATGAAGTGTTGTTGATTGATGCGCGCGCCATGCCCGCTAGCAGGCGCTGGAACTCTGCCGAAAACAAGGCGAAGAATTGGCGCCGCAGTGCATCAATATGTCTTTGCTCGCTTTGATTGAGCGAGAATGAATGCGACCAAACGCGTTTTCGCGAGTTCTACGTCGCACCATGCGAGCGGCATGATGATTTTGCAGATCAGACCGATGATCTTGGAATTGGTGCAGCGCGTTGTTAACAGCTCGCTGCAACCTCGAAGTGATTCAACTGCACGTTCTGCAGGCAGCTTCGCCGTAGTCAGGACCTGAGCACGTGACGCGGCGAAGCGATGCGGCCTGCGATGGTCGCCGATGCCATTTCAAAACTGTCGGCGATGCGCCGGGCCTTGTCGATGAAGAGCGCGGCCGCCGCAGGCGGACAGATCTCGCGCGCGGTCTGTTCGAACAGGTCGAGCCAACGATCGAAATGATCGCCGACCAAGCTCAGCGGCATATGCGCCCGCATCGGCGAGCCGTGATAGCGGCCGCTCATGAGCACGACCGACGACCAGAAATCCTTGAGCTTGTCGAGATGCTCGTCCCAATTCTGCACGACCGCGAACACCGGCCCCAGCAGCGCATCCTCGCGCACGCGTCCGTAGAAGCGGGTCACGAGTTCCCCGATCATCTCTTCGTTGATCCCCGTGCGCTCGATCGCATCCTGGGTCAGCAGGTTCCGCCGCACGGCCGCAGCTTCCCGCTCGGCCTTCAGTCGATCCGACATGTCCTTCGTTTTCCGTTTCGTTGTTCCCGGGAGCCGCCCGTTCGACATTGTCGGGCCCATTGCGCGCGGCGTCTTTGTCGCAGCGCAAATTGCGGGGTCGAACGGCGGGCGTTTGGAGCCCGCCGCCGGCACCAAGATGATCAGATGAGCTGATCAGGCGCCGTAGGTATAAAAGCCCTGCCCGGTCTTGCGGCCGAGATGGCCGGCATCGACCATTTCCTTGAGCAAGGGGGCCGGACGATATTTGGGGTCGTTGAAGCCCTTATAAAAGACCTCCATTACCGACAGCATGGTGTCGAGGCCGACGAGATCGGCCAGCGCCAGCGGCCCGATCGGATGGTTGCAACCGAGCTTCATGCCGGCGTCGATCTCTTCCGCCGTCGCGATGCCCTCCTGGAGCGCGAAGATCGCCTCGTTGATCATCGGGCACAGGATGCGGTTGACGGCGAAGCCCGGGCTGTTCTTGGCGGTGATCGCCACTTTGCCGACGCGCTGGGCGAAATCGAGCGCCTTGGCGTGGGTATCGTCCGAGGTCTGCAGGCCGCGGATGAGCTCCAGCAGAGCCATCACCGGAACCGGGTTGAAGAAGTGCATGCCGATGAAACGGTCGGGGCGATCGGTCGCGGCGGCAAGCTTGGTGATCGAGATCGACGAGGTGTTGGTCGCAACCAGCGTGCGCGGCGACAGCGTGGCGCAGAGGTCCTTCAGGATCTTGACCTTGAGCTCCTCGTTCTCGGTAGCGGCCTCGATGACGAGGTCGCAGTCGGAGAGCTTGGCGCGATCGGTGGTGCCGGTGATGCGCTTGAGCGTCGCCTCGCGATCCGCCGCCGACATCTTCTCCTTCTTGACCAGGCGCTCGAGGCTGCCGCCGACGGTCGAAATACCGCGGCTCACCGCCGCATCGGAAATGTCGACCATCACGACCGAAAGCCCGGCCGCCGCGCAGATCTGCGCGATGCCGTTCCCCATGGTCCCTGCCCCGATGATGCCAACGGTCTGGATCATTGCCTCTTATCCTTCATCCTTGCGGGCGTGCCGGTCGCGGCCCCGCCCATTGGTCCTGCATCAGGGTCTAGCACCGCCCACGGGCGGGTGCGACCTGATCCTGCCCCTTCCTTAAAGCATCCATGGCGGGAATAAAGCCGCCCGTCGGCGGCGAAAGGCCATGACTTGGCGCTTCCGCGGCCGGTTTTTGCCCGGATTTTGTGCCGTTTCCCGCCCGACGGACCGAGGCCGCGGGGACCCGGCCTGATCAGCTGAGGCCACGTTTCAGGGAAGCCGGAGCACCTTGCCCGGATTCATGATGTTCTTCGGGTCGAGCGCCCGCTTGATCGTCCGCATGATGTCGAGCTCGGTCCTGGAGCGGTAATGCGAGAGCTCGTCGAGCTTCTCGATGCCGATGCCGTGCTCGGCCGAGATCGAGCCGTCCATGGCGGTGATGAGGTCGTTGACGGCTCGCGTGATCGCCGCGGAATACTGGCCGAGCGTGGCGCGATCCATGCCCTTCGGACCCATGAACGAGAAGTGCACATTGCCGTCGCCGATGTGACCGAGTGGATAGGGACGGATCGTCGGCAGGATGTCGAGAACGGCCTTGAGCCCCTGGTCGATGAACTCAGGGATTCTGGAGATCGCGACCGACACGTCATAGCTCAGGCCCGGCCCTTCGGCGCGTGAAGCCTCGGCCACGCTCTCGCGAATGCGCCACATGTTGCGCGACTGCGCTTCGGTTTGCGCGATCACCGCATCCAGCACCCGGCCCGCCTCGAGCTGGTCGGCCAGGAACTGCTCCATCTTCTCCGACATGCCCGTGCCGCCGTCCGGTCGCGGCCGTGCCGACGACCATTCGAGCAGGAGATACCATTCGGTCTCTGCCTTGAGAGGATCCTGGATCCCGGGAATATGGCGCAGCACCATGTCGGTGCAGGCGCGGCTCATCAGCTCGCAGGAACCGACATTGCCGTCGGACGCTGCATGCGCCTCCGACAGGAGCTCGATGGCTGCCATGGGATCGCTGATCGCGAGCCACGCCGTGCACACATCCTTCGGCGTGGGCCAGAGCTTCAGCACCGCCTTGGTGATGATGCCGAGCGTGCCTTCGGCACCCATGAACAGGTGCTTGAGGTCATAGCCGGTGTTGTCCTTCTTGAGCGCGCGCAGCCCATTCCAGACTTCACCGTTGGCCAGCACCACCTCGAGACCCAGCACCAGATTTCGCGCGTTGCCATAACGCAGCACCTGCACGCCGCCGGCATTGGTGGACAGATTGCCTCCGATCATGCAGGAGCCCTGCGCACCAAGGCTGAGCGGAAAGAGGCGGTCATGACGCGCGGCCGTTTCCTGGAGCGTCTGGAGGATGCAGCCCGCCTCCACGGTCATGGCGTAGCCGACCGCATCAACATGCAGCACATGGTTCATGCGACCGAGCGACAACACAATGCCGCTGTGCGCAGGCCACGGCGTGGCCCCACCCATCAGGCCGGTGTTGCCGCCCTGCGGCACGATGGCAATGCCGTTGTCGTAGCAGAGCTTGACGACGGCGGAGACTTCCGCAGTGCTCGCCGGACGCACGACCGCCGCGGCCTGCCCCGCCAGCTCGCCGCGCCAATCGGTCACGAACGGCCGTTTGTCGTGCTCGTCCAGGATCAGACCCTTGTCACCCACGATGGCCCGCAAGCGGTCGAGAATGGCAGGTGTGACGGGTGCGGACGGAATGGAGGGAGCGGTGGGAAGGGCTGCACCCGGCATGTTTTCCTCTCTTTGCGGCTCTTCTGCGCAGCCTTTGGCGGCGCGCCGGCCTTCATTGTTGTCTTCAAGTCTAGACGTTTGCGTAACGAGCCTAGCATGAAGATCGCGACCGCGGGAACGTCGCGGGCCCGGATTCCTTGATCCAGATCAATCGGTTGATGGAGCACCGCGCGAACGCTGTGCGCTGAGACAGGCCGGATTGCGGGCTTCAATGCGACTCTGCAAGCCGAAACTGGTCGTCGCAACACGCCGGTCTCAGCCCAGAGCGACCTGGAGGCTTTCATGTCCCGTTACCTGATCGGCGTTCTCTTCCTCATCTTCTGTTTCGCCGAAGCGAGCCCCGCGCATGCCGGGCGCTATTGCCTGCAGGGGCATCATTGGGGCTATCCCGGCAATTGCAGCTTCGCGACCCACGACCAGTGCCGGGCATCGGCCTCGGGTACGCGGGCGCATTGCGGGCTCAATCCGCGCTATGCGCATCAGCGCCGCGTGCAGCAGCAATGAGCTTTGTCGCAAGCGACCGCACACAAAAGTCACACGACAATTTAGTGACATAGACCACATCGCGACTGTGCCCGGGCTGTTAGCCTCGCGCACATGACCAAACACATCAAGCTGCCAATCATCCTCACCGCTCTGCTCGTCGCCGCGCAATGCCTCGCCGCCGAGACCAAGGGAGCCGGATCAACCTTCGTTTCGCCCGTGATGACGAAATGGATCGACGCGTACAAGGCCAAGACCGGAAACGTCGTCAGCTATCAAGCCGTCGGCTCGAGCATCGGCGTCGGCCTGATCCAGGCGGCGGCCTCGAGCGCCGACTGGAAGGCGGAGAAGGATTTCCATCTCGTACTCACCAACGCGCCCGGCGAGGACGCCTACCCGATCACGGCGACGACCTTCGTGCTGATGCCGAAGGCGCCGAAATCTCCGGAACGATCGGCCGCCGCCATCGACTTCGTGCGGTGGTCGCTGGAGCGTGGAAGAACCCAGGCCGAGAGGCTCAACTACGTTCCGCTGCCGACCGCCTTGGTCGACCAGATCGAACGCTACTGGCAGCAGAGCCTGACGGTTTCCCCTGCGGTCTCGGCATCGGCCTGCGTCAAGCGCTGAGGCTGGAGAATCCGAAGCCCTGCCGCCGGACCGCTCTCGACCTCCAAGGCGAGCAGTCCGGCGGCGCCCTTGTGCAGAGGCGCTGGATCCTTCTGGAAATTCCGCGGTGAATCGTGATCTAGTCGGCGAAAGGCCCGTTGCCGGCTCGCCGCGGCGAGACTGCGCAAAGGCCCTTGAGAGGCAGCCGAGATGCTGCCGTGCCCGGGACTTACGAATGGACGCGATGAGGATTTCGGCGCTGGATCCCTTGCCGTCGCAACAGCGCGCGGCCGGATGAACGACTTCGCGCGATCCATCGCCGCCGCCTTCGCGCTGATCGGCGACGCCGACGCCGAACTGCTCGGCATCGTCGGGCTGTCGGTCCGCGTCAGCCTGACCGCCAGCATCATCGCCCTGCTGATCGGTGCGCCGATCGGGGCACTGCTTGCGATCACACGTTTCCGGGGCCGACAGGTCATCATCGTACTGACCAATGCGCTGCTCGGACTGCCGCCTGTCGTGGTCGGACTCGCGCTCTATATTCTGCTGTCGCGATCCGGCCCGCTCGGGGCGGCCGGCCTGTTGTTCACGCCGACCGCCATGGTGATCGCGCAAACGCTGCTCGCGACGCCCATTGTGGTGGCGCTGGTGCACCGGCCGGCGAGCCTGCTCTGGGCAGAGTATGGCGACCTCGCGCGGATCGACGGATTGTCGGCACTGCGCAGCATGGCGCTCCTGTTCGCGCTGGGACAGACCTCACTGCTGACGGCCTTTCTCGCGGCCTTTGGGCGCGCGATCGCCGAGGTCGGCGCCATCATCATCGTCGGCGGCAACATCCGCGGCTTCACGCGCACGATGACGACCGCCATCGCGCTGGAGACAAGCAAGGGCGACCTGCCGCTGGCGCTGGGGCTCGGGCTGATCCTGCTCGCGCTCAGCGTCTTCGTGTCGACCGTCGCGTTCCTGCTAGTGGGACGCGTTGGGGAAAAATAGCTGCTCGCCGCCGACCTTGTAGCCGGCGATCGCATCCTGCCCCTTCGGCGAGATCAGCCAGTCGATGAAGGCCTGCCCGTCTTTCGCCTTGACGTTCGAATGCTTGTCGGGATTCACCAGCATGACGCCATACTGGTTGAACAGCCGCTTGTCGCCCTCGGTCAGGATGGCGAGCTCGCCGCGGTTCTTGAACGACAGCCAGGTGCCGCGATCCGACAACAGATAAGCATTCGCCGACGAAGCCATGTTCAGCGCCGGCCCCATGCCCTGGCCGATCTCGCGATACCAGCTGTCCTTGCCGGCAGCGATATCGACGCCCGCGTCCTTCCACAGCCTCAGCTCCGCCGCATGCGTGCCGGACTTGTCGCCGCGCGAGATGAATGGAGCCTTCGCCGCGGCAATCTTGCGCAGCACATCCGCGACGTCCTTGCCGCCTGCGATCTTCGCGGGGTCGCTCTTGGGGCCGACGATGATGAAATCGTTGTACATGACGTCGAAGCGCTTCACGCCCTGCCCTTCGGACATGAACTTGTCTTCGGCCGCCCTGTCGTGGACGAACACCACGTCCGCATCGCCGCGCCGTCCGATATCCAGCGCCTGACCGGTGCCGACGGCAACGACCTTCACCTCGATACCCTCGGCCTTCGAGAACAGCGGCAGCAGATAGCCAAACAGGCCCGACTGTTCCGTCGACGTCGTCGAGGCCACAGTGATGGCGCGATCCTGCGCGAATGCGCATGTCGACCAGACCAGAACCGCTGCAATGGCGGCAAGCTTCCTCATATGCGTCGTCTCCACACCGGATATCGGCCGGCTCTTCACTACCCTCGGGAGCAAGCACAGGGAACCCCAACGTTCGACCCAGCGCTCCCTTGATGCGATGCGACACTGGCCGGCCGCCGCCGAGGAACGTCGTTTGCCCCTACAGGTTGTCCAACGACAAACCCAGGGAGATTCTGATGAAGAAGATCATCTTGGCATCGGCCTGCATCCTGGCATTGACGACCGGTGGCGCCTTCGCACAGTCACAGCCTGCTCCGGGCGCCTCTGGCCAGGGCGATGTCGGCCCCTCATCGCGAGGCCCCGCGACCAAGGGAATGACGACCGGCCGCTCGTCAAACATGCAGAACGAGGCCGCCGACAGCAAGGGCACGCAGCCACCTTCGGCCGGTGGCAGCAACACCAACAACATGGGCAGCCAGGCCGGCGGTGGCGCGGGCTCCGGAAAATAGTTGGAAGATCGAAAATCCGGGAAGGGACGACTGTCCCTTCCCGTCCGCGCCAGGCGCATCAACGGCCGGCAGTACCGCATCACGGCGCGGATCGCCTGAGGCTCCGGCTCGCCGATGACATAGGCAAACGTCACGGTATCAAAGCCTCTGGGATTGCGAACCGTGACCTCGCCGCAGGCCACCTCGATCGGCCGACCCTGCGGGTCGGACGCGGAGCTGGTCCAGGAGATCTGAATCTCCGCATTCGGCGGAACGAGGTGAGCGGCGATCTTCGGTGTGAGATCGTCGGCCAACGCAGGTGCACAGACGAATGCGGCCAGCGTCGCTGCCAGATATGTCTTGCCGATCACGTTCTTTCTCCTTCGCTTTTCGAAGGAAGCCTATCCGGGCTTGGCAGGGCAACTCTGTGGGCGCCGTCACGTTGACGGGTAGACGCTCCGCAGGTTCACGACGACCGCAGCTTCTCGATGATGACGGTCACCTCGTCCAGCTCGGCCCTGGCCTTGGCCAGAAGATCGAGCGCCCTACACGCCCGTCTCACGCCTTTTGAACCCCTCGTGATGTCGCACGCTGTCCGGAAATATCCGGCGTACCGGGGCAATCCTGTCACTGGATTGCACTGGAGCCTCCCATGACAAAGACAACGATCTTCACGGCTTTGCGGCTCGCCCTCTCACTCGCCATGGCGGGCCCGGCACACGCCGGCGGCACCGTCCTCGCGCCGCCGAACGCAATAGTCCTCGTTCACAGGGCGCATCCGCATCTCCGCGCCAACGAGCACGCCACCATCCAGCGTCCTCCGGCGACGCGCTTGCCCGATCGCGAGGAGGACCCGCTCGCAATAATGCATTTCGAATGAGGGATGCAGGACCGCTCGTGTCGCTATCATTGAGCGGTCCAACGCCGAGACGGCGATAATCCCGCATTTCCCGTGCGTAGTCGATGTCGATGTTCTGCAATTGGTCCCGCCTACATTGACATCGATGTGACGGCCGGGGCAGTTTTTCACATTGCTGACGAATCAGCGATTGCCTCACGCCGAGTACCTCTTGGACAACTCCCAGTGCTTTCGAGACTGATATCGTTGCTGCGCCGCATCCCCGCGGTGAGATGGGCGTTCAACCGGCTCCGTCCCGTGCCGCAGAGCGGCAGCATCGAGGTCACACCGATCGCGGCGGATGAGCCACAGGCTCCCGTTGCAGACATCACCGAGACTTCTCCAGTCGCAAAGATCGCGGCTGCCTCGCTGCACGAGGACGCGGCTGTCGCAGCAGCGGTTCCCGTCGCGGTCGATGACACCATTGTTCCCGACGTTGAGAACGGTCCTTCCGCCGCGCCGTCCAATATCAGCACCACTGAGGATTTGTCGCGCGAGGCTCCTGCCGACATCGATCCGGTCGCCGCTGCGGAGCCTGCCGTCCTTTCCGCGGAGGTGGAGAGCGAACTGGTTGACGTCGCCGATCACGTCGTCAGTGAGGATGTTTGCGCAGGCGAAACCGCGGAGGTTGAGCCTGACGTCGCAGAGGACGTCTCCGCTTCGCTTGCTGACGCCTTGATGCCTGTGGCGGACTCTTCCGATCTAACCATCAGCGAGCCAGTCACTGAAGTTCTCGCAGACGCCGAACCCGCCGACGCAGAGGTCGCTTTCGAGCCGCTCGTCGAAGCCGAAAGTCCAGCGGCTGAGATTGCAGACCTCGTTTCCTGCGAGCAGCCCGCTGAAATTGCGGCGGACGCTGAGCCCACCTGCGCAGAGGCCGCTTCCCTACCGCTCGTCGAAGCCGAAAGTCCGGTGGCTGAGATTCCAGAGCTCGTTGCCCGCGAGCAGCTGGCTGAGATTGTGGCGGATGCCGAGCTCGTCAACACGGAAGCCGCGACCACCCCTCTCCCTGAAGTCGAAAGCCTCCTAGTCGACATCCCCGATCTCGTTGTCGCCAGCGAACCAACTTCGGTTGTTGCTGACGCCGAGATCGCCGAGCCTGACGACATGCCCGTAGCACTCGTCGAAGCTGAAAGCGCCGTGGCTGATGTTCCCGACCTCGCCATTGCCAGCGATCCATCTCCCGGCGTCGCCGCGGATGTCGCGCCTGTCGCGGCCGAGGTTCCTTCGCCTGCGATGCCCGTTGCTGCGGACGAAGTTCCTGCAACCGCTTCAGACTCAGATACGAGCAGCGCGCCCGCTTTGGTCGCACTATCGCCTCCGTCAAAGCGCAGCCGCGCGCCGCGAACGCCGACGCGAGCGGCTGATCCCACCGATCGCGCCATATTGATCCGGCAGCGCTGGACGGAAACCGGGGTCAAGATGTGGAATCCGCGGATTCACGGCACCGGCGACTCCGCGTTGAACATCCAGGGCCGAAGCGAGCTGCTGCCGCCAGCGCCCGGCGAGACGATGCCGCGGTACGACAGGCTCGAATTCAAATTGCTGAGCGGGCAGATCGTCTGCGAAGGCGTCATCGTCGAGGCGCCCGCGCACGCGGGCCAGCGCAGCTTCACCCGGCTCGCCGAGCCCGCGAACGCCACCCGCGAGCCGATGCGGGAACGCCGGGCCGCCCTCGCCTGATCCTTTTCCCTGTGGCGGCCCCTCCCCATATGCTAGGCTGATACCCTGGATGTGGGAGATCGCATGCCCGCAAAATCATTGTCATTGATCGTGATCGCCGCCCTCTGCGTCTCGCAAGGCGCGCTTGCCGCGTCCAGCAAGCGGCCGCGCCACACGGTCGGGGCGCCTACCGCCGATCCTGCCGCGCCCTACAAGGCCGACCGGCTCTCGTCCTCGCGCGGCGAGACGATCCTCAACACGCCCGGCCAGACCACGGTCCTGACGCGACAGGTTCTCGACGACAAGAACGCGACGAGCCTTCGGGACGCCATGCGCTCGACCGCGGGCGTGACGATCGGGCGCTAACACTCAGGGGATCGGATAGCCCTTCCAGATCCACTCCAGCGCCGACGGGAGCGTCTGCGCGATCGTCGGCCGGTCGACGTGCTTGGCGTTGCGAACGAACAGAAACTGATAGTGATATCCTTTCTCGGCCAGCACCTTCGCCATCAGCGCGTTGGACAGGGTCCAGTCGTGCATGCCGTCGGGAATGGTGGGGTTCGGATAGAACAGATCCTGGTCGCCGCCGAAGAACCAGAAGCGGATCGGCTTCGCCGGCGCGGCGACAATCAGCGGCACGCCCGGCGGATCGGCGGGCGTGAGCACGCCGGCCCTCGAGATGAGGTTGGGACCGGCCGGCCCCGTCCACGCGCTGTGATATTCCCACGCGCCGCCGCGCAGCGATGGATCATGCGGCCATTGCTGGTTGACCATCGTCGGCGAGAAGGCCAGCACACGGTGATAGAGGTCGGGATAGAACCAGGCCATGGTGAAGGCGGCAGCCCCGCTCGAGCTCAGCCCCATCGTCGCGCGCCCATCGGGATTTTTGGTGAGCTTGACGTCGGCGTTCTTTTCCACCAGCGGCAGCACCTCGCGCTCGACGAACTGCGCGTACGCACCTGACACCGCGTCGTATTCGCGGCCGCGTTGGCTGCCTTGCGCGTCCTGCCCGCCATTGCCGATCTGGATCGCGATCATCGGCGGCACGCGACGCTGCGCGATCAGATTGTCCAGCGTCGTGGCAAGATCCTTGTAGGCGTTCGAGCCGCCGTCGCCGACCACGATGAAGGGGGCCTCGGTGCCGCGCACATATTGCGCCGGCACGTAGACGTCGATGGTGCGTGACCAGATGCCGGGATGGCTGGTGGTGACGATCATGTGCGACTTGTCGTCCGGCGCGGTCACGGTCGTCATGATCGAGGAGTTGGTGCAGCCGGCGACATCGTCGCGGATCAGGCCGGGATTATAGATCGTGCTCTCCTTCGACGTCAGCGTGAAGGATTTCGTCGCACCGCGCGGCACGCCCTCTTTCGCGATGGTCTCCGGTGCAGGGTTGTGGGTGGGGCCGATGATGAAATTCCCCTCGGCGCCAGGCGGCGGAAGCGTTCCATCGGGCAGCTCGGTCGCGCGTGGATAGTTGGCGCTCGAGGGATCGCGCGTCGGCGGCGCGGTCTTGAAGTCGAGACCCGTCGTGTCGATGAAGAACGGCGCGGTCTTGTCGGTGGTGTTCGCACCTGGCGGCACGGCCATGTTCTGGGTCACGCAGACCGGCTGCGACAGCGCCATTGAAGTCAAGGAGACGATGGAAATCAGCGCCCCCGCAAGGACGGACAATGAATTGGTCATTTCAGCTCCCGTTGCTGACGAGTCTTGCCGGCTCGTCTTGCGACGAAGTATGCCGACCGGCCTGCGCGTGGTCAAACGCCAACCGCGTTGCAGCAATGGCCGCCATGCCCAAACCGGATGGGGTTCATTATTCCACGCATGCCACGGGATATTTGAGGACGTGAGGCGGTTGCTGCCGCACCTGGCACGACGTAACTTGCACGCCGGTCGAACGTGCGAAAGTCGCGTCCGGTCAAAACGACAAGAGCAATTCGGGAGGAAGACGATGAGAAAGCTCGCGGCCGCGCTATGCGCGTTGACACTGTTCACGACGGCAGCGCAGGCGCAGACCATCAAGGATTTCCTGGCGACGGTCATGCAGAAATGGACCGCGCCGTTCGAGCCGTTCCAGCTCATCGGCAACATCTATTATGTCGGCACCGACGGCATTGCCGTCTATGTCATCAAGACATCGCAGGGCCTGATCCTGATGGACACGGCGATGCCCCAGTCGACCGGCATGATCAAGGACAACATCGCCAAGCTCGGCCTCAAGGTCGCCGACATCAAGCTCATTCTCAACTCGCACGCCCATCTCGACCACACCGGCGGTTTTGCCGAGATCAAGAAAGAGACCGGTGCGCAGCTCATTGCCGGCGAGCGCGACAAGCCGCTGCTCGAGGGCGGCTACTATCCGGGTGACGAGAAGAACGAGGACCTCAGCTTCCCCGCGGTGAAGGTCGATCGCACCGTCAAGGAAGGCGACAAGGTCACGCTCGGCGACACCACGCTGACGGCGCATGCGACGCCCGGCCATTCGCCGGGCTGCACGAGCTGGGAGATGACAGTCAAGGACGGCAACGACGACCGCGAGGTGCTGTTCTTCTGCAGCGGCACGGTGGCGCTGAACCGGCTGGTCGGACAGCCGACCTATCCCGGCATCATCGACGACTATCGTACGACCTACACCAAGGTGAAGGCGATGAAGATCGACGTGCTGCTCGGACCGCATCCGGAAGTCTATGGCATGCAGGCCAAGCGCGCGGAGATGAAGGACGGCGCACCGAACCCGTTCGTCAAGCCGGGCGAGCTCGTCACTTACGCAACCAGTCTCTCCGAGGATTTCGACAAGCAGCTTGCCAAGCAAACCGCGGCGCTGGAGAAGAAGTAGCGGCGAGCAGGCATTGTCGCGCGTCGACCCGCGCTGTCGACGAGCGACAATGCAGCGACCAGCATGGTTAGCAGAACCTGACCACCAAAAGCCCGACATGAGCCGAAGCGCCCTTCGCGGGCGGTTCATAGGCTTAACGGGGTCTCACCAGTGCACGCGGCCGGAAAATCCTGCGGCAGCGTGCAACCTGCGCTGGCCTTTCCACATGGAACCCGTCTAACGCGCTCTTTACCCCCGGCATGCAAGATCGTCCTCGTTTTGAAGGGATCCGGGGCGCGTATTGCAATGCCTGTCGCCAATTTGAAGTCTCAGCTCGCCGCCGTGATGCAGCTGTTTCGCGTGCCGGATGACCCGGACCTGACGCGCGCGCAGTTCGACGCCTTCTCCAAGCAGATCCCGCTGCTCTACTTCATCCTGATGAGCAACACGATCGCCGTCGCCTACACCTATGTGAACGTGGCGCCAGACTGGCTGACGATGGTCGTGCCTGGTGTGCTCACCGTGCTCGCGGCCCTTCGCACCTTCTGGTGGCTGCGCCAGCGTCATCTCGTGCGCAGCGACGCCGACATCCTGCGCAATCTGCGCGCCACCAACTGGATGACACTGCCGATCGGCGCAGGCTTCGCCGCCTGGTCCTTCGCCCTCTATCCTTACGGCGATCCCTTCGCCAAGAGCCAGGTCGCCTTCTACATGGCCGTGACCGTGATCGGCTGCATCTTCTCGCTGATGCATCTGCGCTCCGCGGCGCTAATCGTGACGCTGGTCGTCGACGTGCCCTATGTGTTGTTCTTCTGGGCCACGGGCGAGCCGACGCTGAAGGCGATCGCCGTCAACAATTTGCTGGTCTCCGGCGCGATGGTGACGGTGCTGTTCATCTACTATCGCGACTTCGCCGATCTCGTCGCCAGCCGCAAGTCGCTGCTGGCGCAGCAGGCGGCGACCCAGGCACTTTCGGACGAGAACTTCCGCCTCGCCAACCTGGATTCCCTCACCGAGCTGCCGAACCGCCGCCGCTTCTTCGCCGAACTGTCGAGCGCCTTCGCCGACGCCGAGCGCCGGAGCGTTCGCGTTGCGGTCGGGATCATCGACCTCGACGGCTTCAAGCCGATCAACGACAATTACGGGCACACGGTCGGCGACCGCGTCCTGATCGAGGCGGGCCGACGCATCCGCGAGATCTGCGAGGGCTTTGGTCCGCAACGAGTGGAATTCGCCCGACTCGGCGGCGACGAGTTCGGCCTCGTGGTCTGCGGCGATCCCGACGATGCCGATCTGCTGCGGCTGGGAGAACGCATCGGCGACCAGGTCAAGCTTCCCTACCAGATCGACACCGCCCATACCGGGCTGTCCTGCTCGATCGGCTTCGCATCGTTTCCGCAATCGGCAACGACGGCGGAAGCGCTCTATGAATGCGCGGACTATTCGCTCTACCACGCCAAGCGCCATCTGCGCGGCCGCACCGTGATCTTCTCGAGCGAGCTCGAGGCCGAGATCCGCAGCCGCGGCGTCATCGAGAATCTGCTCCGCACCGCCGATTTCAGCACCGAGATGAACCTGGTGTTTCAGCCGATCGTCGATGCCATGAGCGAGCACACCGCCGGCTTCGAGGTTCTGGCACGCTGGCGCAGCTCCCGCCTCGGCGTGGTTTCGCCGGCCGACTTCATTCCGGCCGCAGAGCGCATCGGCCTGATCCGGCCGCTGACGCAGGCGTTGCTGGTTCGCGCGCTCGCGACGGCGAAGACCTGGCCCGACCACATCCGCCTGTCGTTCAACCTCTCCGCCCACGACGTCTGCTCGGCCGAGGGCATCCTGCCGCTGATCAGCATCGTCGAAAAGAGCGGGGTGCAGCCGCACCGGATCGATTTCGAGATCACCGAGACCGCCGTCACTTTCGACTTCGTGCGCGCGCAGCAGTCGATCGCGGCATTGAAGGCGATGGGCTGCGGCATTTCGCTGGACGATTTCGGCACCGGCTATTCCTCGCTGAGCCACGTGCACCGGCTGCCGCTCGACAAGATCAAGGTCGACCGCAGCTTCGTCGCCGACATCAATGACAATCCGGTCAGCCACAAGATCATCAAGTCGCTCACGGGCCTCTGCGACGACATGGAGATCGCCTGCGTCGTCGAGGGCGTCGAGACCCGCGCCCAGCTCGACACCCTGCGCCGCCTGGGATGCGACTACATCCAGGGCTATTATTTCGCCAAGCCGATGCCGGGCGATGCGATTGACGACTATCTCGCAACAGAGCAGCAGCGTCTCGACAGCGCCGCGACGGCCAAGGTCGTAGCCTAAGGCGAGCCGCCTCGGGCCATGCCGAGAGAGCTGACCCAGCTGTCAACTCGACCACTTCACATGCGTCGAAATGCCCCCGGCGACTCCGCCTGTGATGTGGATGCTTGTCAGCATCGCCGAAAAGCGCGATACTCAATTTCAAGGGGAAAGCTACTAAAGATACAATTCATTTTACTGATCTTGGTGACTTTCAATTGGGCGCGGCGGCAAACACGGTTGTGAGTCGGCAATCGGGAGGCAGGCATGTCGTCCAATGCGTCATTCCCGGCTGGGCGCCACGCCCGGCTGCAATCTCAATTCGCCATTTCGCATCCATCACAGCCGCCGGCCGCGCCAGATGGCGTCCTCCCCATCCGCCTCTTCATCCTGAGTGACGTGCGCCTGCTCTGCGAGGGTCTCAGCTCGTGCCTGGCACGGCAGGAATGCTTACGCATCACCGGGCACGGCGATCTCGCGACCCCGCCTGAAAAGATCATCGACAGCGGTGCACAACTGTTGCTGGTCGACATCGCGACGCCGCCAGGCCTGGCGCAATCGGCAGCCTGTCGCGCGCTGTCACCTGGCCTCAAGGTCGTCGCCATTGCCGTCGCGGAGGTCGAGCAGGACATCCTCGCCTGTGCGGAAGCAGGTGTCTCCGGCTTCGTGTTGCGCGACGGCTCGATCGGCGACGTCGTTGCCGCCGTCAATAATGCGATGCGCGATGAGCTCGTCTGCTCACCCAAGGTCGCCGCGGCCCTGTTCGGCCGGCTCGCGACGCTCTCGTCCCGGGCGGCGGTACGAGAGCCCGCGGCCGGCGTCGAGACGTTGACGCCGCGTGAACACGAGATCATCCGCTTCGTCGGCGAGGGCCTGTCGAACAAGGAGATCGCGCGCGCCTTGCAAATCCGCAATTCGACCGTCAAGAACCACATGCACAACGTGCTCAGCAAGCTGCAGATTCGCCGCCGTGGCGAGATCAGCAAGCATCTGCACGCAAACGGCGGACTGGCGTCCGCAACCTTGCGGGTCCAGACCCGCTAGACTTTTCGGCCTAGATCCTTTGATCCGGCATTGGCCCGCATGGCGGGTCTGAGCGGCACGCTGCGACGCGTCGCGCAGCCGTGCGCGGCATCGACAGCGTCGCGCCGCGCGCATGGTCTGGACCATCAGCTGCATCCTCGCTGAACCCTTTGGCTCAATCGCGCCGCCGCGCCTTGTGCAAGGCTCGCCGCAAAGGTGGCCATTGCGACAGAGACGCATCCTCATTGCAGGGTTTCCGAGGCTGATGACCGGTATTCTGGAGCATGTCGTCGCGAACGATCCGGCCCTGTCCGTGGTCGGCACCAGCTACGACGCCAATCTGGCGACGGAAGCTCGCCGCACCCGTGCCGATGTCATCGTGGTCGCGCAGAAGGCCCCGGACGAGCGCGACAGTCTTGCAAGCCTGCTGCACAGCCGGCCGCGACTGAAGGTCGTGACCATCGTCGCAAGCGGCGAGAGCGGCGCGCTCTACGAGCTGCGCCCGCACCGCACCGTCATCGGCGAGATCACGCCGCAGTCCCTGTCCGAAGCCATTCGCGATCCGCCCGGCCCGAGGCGCAAGCCGCGCCCAGGGCGCACGCGCAGGCCAGGAAAGACCATCGCTGCGATCTGACCGAGCGAGACAGACCGCCAAATCACAGGAGCCGACATGCCCTCAGCCCTTCTGCAACCCGGCGTCTATATCGAGGAAATCCCCAGCGGCGTGCGTTCGATCTCGGGCGTGGCGACGTCGATCGCGCTGTTCATCGGCTGGGCGCCGCGCGGCCCCGTCGACCATGCGGTGCGCATCTCGAGCTTTGCCGATTACGAGCGGGCCTTTGGCGGGCTCGACCGCCGCGCCTATCTCGGCTACGCCGTGCGCCAGTTCTTCGACAATGGCGGCAGCGACGCCTATATCGTGCGGATCGCGCTGTTCAATTCGGGAACGCCGGCCAACGACGCAAAGACCGCGGCCTGCGCATTCAACGATCTCGGCATCCAGGCGAGCTCGCCGGGCCAGTGGGCCAATTCCTACAGCGTCACGCTGACGCTGCGCGCCGACGACAACACCCGCTTCCGGCTCGACGTCATCGGCCCGTCGCCGAGCACCAACATCGTTGAGACGTTCCAGGATCTGTCGATGAACAAGGCCGATCCACGTTACGCGCCCAGCGTCGTCAACGGCCGCTCCGCGTTCATGGACAAGCTGACCACGGCATCGGCGACTGTGCCGACCGCGACCACGAAGCCATTTACGGGCGGCGCCGACGGCACGGTCCTGCTCGCCAATGACGGCTCGTTCGTGAGCGCGATCGATCCGCTGTTCGCGACCGGCGGGATCGTCGACCGCATCGACCTGTTCAACCTGGTCTGCGTTCCCGGCCTCACCAACACCAATGCGGCGACCCAGGCCGCCCTCGCCAAGCTGCAACAGCGTTGCCACGCCCGGCGCGCCTTCCTGATCGTGGACAGTCTCCAGAACGAGACGGTCGCAAACATGAGCGGCGCTACCGGCGAGGCCGGCCTGACCGGCAGCGACGGTAATTTCTCCGCGCTGTATTATCCCTGGGTGATGCAGGCCGATCCGCTGCAGTCCGGCGTCGTGCGGGACTTCCCGCCCTGCGGCTTCGCGGCCGGCGTCTATGCCCGGACGGACGCCACGCGCGGGGTCTGGAAGGCGCCGGCGGGCACCGACGCCAGCGTCAACGGCGGCGTCGGCTTCGCGCTGACCTTGAGCGATGCCGAGAACGGCCAGCTCAATCCCATCGGCGTCAATTGCCTGCGCACACTGCCGGTCTACGGCAATGTGGTCTGGGGCGCGCGCACGCTGCACGGCCAGAACGATCGCGGCTCGGAATGGAAATACGTGCCGGTGCGGCGCATGGCGCTGTTCCTGGAGGAGAGCCTCTACCGCGGCACGCAATGGGTGGTGTTCGAACCCAATGACGAGCCGCTGTGGGCGCAGATCAGGCTTAACATCGGCGCCTTCATGCAGGGACTGTTCCGCCAGGGCGCGTTCCAGGGCCGCACGCCGCGCGAGGCCTATTTCGTCAAATGCGACCGCGAGACCACGACGCAGGCCGACATCAATCTCGGCATCGTCAACATCATCGTCGGCTTCGCGCCGCTGAAGCCCGCCGAGTTCGTCGTCATCAAGATCCAGCAGATCGCCGGCGACATCCCAACCTGAGGCAAGCAAATGGCACAATTCTCGGTCAATCCGCAGCGCTTCGATCCCTACAAGAACTTCAAGTTCCGCGTGAAATGGGACGGGCGTTACGTCGCCGGCATCAGCAAGGTCTCGGCGTTGAAGCGCACCACCGAAGTGGTCGAGCACCGCGAAGGCGGCGATCCCTCCACCGGGCGCAAGTCGCCCGGCCGCAGCAAGTTCGAAGCGATCACACTTGATCGCGGCGTCACCCACGACACCGAGTTCGAGAAATGGGCCAACAAGGTCTGGCATTTCGGGGCGGGCCTCGGCGCCGAGGTCTCGCTGAAGGATTTCCGCAAGGACATCCTCCTCGAGGTCTACAACGAAGCCGGGCAGCTCGCGCTCGCCTACAAGATCTTCCGCTGCTGGGTCTCGGAATACCAGTCGCTGCCCGATCTCGACGCCAACGCCAATGCGGTCGCGATCCAGCACATCAAGCTGGAGAACGAGGGCTGGGAGCGCGACCAGGCCGTCGCCGAACCGTCCGAATCAACTTTCTCTGATCCGGCCTGAGGCAACTCATGCGCTCCGCCGCTGCACGACGCGAGCAGGACATTCTGGCGCTGTGGGACCAGGCCGCCGGTCGCGCGCGGCGCCAGCGCGACGATGCCCTGTTCGCCGCGGCCGGCGCCGTGCCGACAGATACGATCGGCGCCGGCAATGCGGCATTGCTGGCGTTGCGCACAAAACTGTTCGGCGCGCCTTGGCGTTTGCGCGCCGCCTGCCCTGCTTGTCTCAGCGACTGCGAATTCACGGCCGACAGTGGAGCGCTTGCGGACGGGCTCGCAGCACAGGCTGACGCCGCACCGCCGCGCATCACGATCGGCGGCCATGAGCTGACGCTGCGCCTGCCGGCGCTTTCCGATCTCGCCCGTCTCGCCGCGGCGCCCGACTCGCCGGCCGCGGCTCAGTCATTGCTCGCACGCTGCCTCGGCGACGCGCCACTGGCGCTCGATCAGGACACGCGCGACAGGATCGAGGCCGAGCTCGAACGTTGCGATCCCGGCGCCGTCATTGCCTTTGCCCTCGACTGCCCCGATTGCGGCCGCGGCTGGCAGGCCGTGATCGATATCGCGCCCGCGCTCTGGGCCGAGATCCAGGCCGCGGCGGAGCGTAGCCTGCTCGAGGTCGATGCGCTCGCGCGCGAATATGGCTGGAGCGAAGCCGAGGTGCTGGCGCTGCCGCATGCCCGCCGCGCCGCCTATCTGCAACTGGTGGGCGCCTCATGACGAGCCTCCTGCAAAATCTCGTGCGCCTCGGACGCGGCGAACCGATCGCAGGCGCAGCACGCATCGCGCTGCCGCCGCGCTTCGCCGCTCCGGTCCGGACCGACAATGCACCGATGTTCGAAACGGGGCAGGCCGAAGGAAAATCGCCGCCGCATCAGACGGAGACAAGCCGCGCCGCCGAGGGTCATCCGCGCATGGCAGCGCAGGTACCGCAGCCCCTGGAGGTGGAGCTCGACAACACGGAAGCTCCTCTGCGCCCGGTGGCCAAGGCCGCAGCAATGATCCAGCCCGTTCAATCAAACACAGTACCGCCAGGACCGCTCGCCGACCGCACT
Source organism: Bradyrhizobium sp. 18BD (assembly GCF_054185225.1). Taxonomy (NCBI): domain Bacteria; kingdom Pseudomonadati; phylum Pseudomonadota; class Alphaproteobacteria; order Hyphomicrobiales; family Nitrobacteraceae; genus Bradyrhizobium; species Bradyrhizobium sp. 18BD. The sequence goes on from NZ_JAVAYL010000005.1 coordinate 351,882, forward strand.
CCTCCCGTTGCGCCGCGCGACCCGCCCGCCATGACGCCGGCGCACGAGCCGGCCATACGCGAAACGCTCTGGACTCGAAGGGAGACAGCAACACTGCCAGCGCCGCCGCTCGGCGAGGCCGTGCTCGCCGGCCAGGCGCAGCGCCGGCGCGAGACGCCGCCCGTGATCAAGGTGACGATCGATCGCATCGACATCCGCTCGCCGGAGCCGCCGCGCGCGGCACGCGGCGTCAAGCCCGCATCAAAGCCGTCGGTGTCACTGTCCGACTATCTGCGTCGCCCGGGACCCGGAGGCCGCGCATGAGCTCACCGCTCGCAATCGGCGCGGTCAGCGCGGTGCTGCGCAACCTGCTCGACAACGGGTTGATCGAGGCCGGCCCCGCGGTCGGCGGCACGGTCAATGTCAGCGCCGTTGCGCCCGACACGATCGACCTCACCAGTCCCGAGGAGCAGCCGCGGCTCAATCTGTTCCTGCATCAGGTGACGCCGAATCCGGGTTGGCGCAACCAGGCCCTGCCGTCGCGCTCCTCGAGCAGCGGCGAGCGCCTGACCAATGCACCGCTCGCGCTCGACCTTCACTATCTGCTCACGGCCTATGCCCGGGTCGATTGTCAGGCCGAGATCCTGCTCGGCTACGGCATGCATCTGCTGCATGAGCGTCCGATGCTCGACCGCGCCGCCGTGCAGCGGGCGCTCAATCCCAACCCGATCAACCTCCCGATGCTGCCCCCGGCGTTCCAGGCGCTTGCCGCCGCCGACCTCGCCGACCAGGCCGAGCTGATCAAGATCACGCCGGCCGTGATGGGACCGGAGGAGATGTCGCGACTCTGGGCCGCGATCCAGTCGCATTACCGGCCGACTGCCGCCTATGTCGTGTCGGTGGTGCTGATCGAGGCGACCAAGCCCGCGGTCTCGCCGCTACCGGTGCTGTCGCGCGGGATCGTCGATCCCGTGACCAAGCGCGACCGTGGGGTCGTCGTCAATCCCGACATGCTGCCGCCGTTGCCGACCCTGTTTGCCGCGACACCACAGTTGAAGCAGGCCGGCGCGCGGCTCGGCGAGCCCGTGGTTCTCACCGGCATCCGCCTGAGCGGCAGCAATTATCGTGTCCGGCTGGCGCATCCGCTGTTTCCCGTTCCCGTCGAGCTGATCCCGGGCGCGCCCAATACCGAGGGCACCGAGATTACAGTGACGCTGCCGAACGATGCCGCCGCGCAAGCCGCGCTGGCGCCGGGGCAATGGAGCCTGACGCTTCGCTTCCTGCCGGCAGGTGAAGCCAATCAGCGCGAGACCAACGCGATCGCGCTGATCATCGCGCCTGCCCTGGTGATTGCGGCCTATGCGCCACTGTCGCTGCCCGCGGCGACCGTGCTGCGCAAGACCGCGCCGCTGCGTGTCACCGCCACCCTGTTCTCCCGCCCGCAGGTGCAGCCGCGCCAGCGTGCGAGCCTCGTGCTTGGCACGGTGGAGGCCATCGCCAATCCGCGCAGCGCGGCCACCGATCCGCTGGTGTTCGACTTCGCGCCAACGCTTCCTGCCGGCGCCTATCCGGCACGGCTGCGGGTCGACGGCGTCGACAGCCTTCTGCTCGATCTCAGCGGCGATGCGCCCGCTTACGACGCCTCGCAAACTCTGACTGTGCCGCCATGAACATGCACGACAGACCACAAGCGCAGTCCGGGCACGATTGGGCCAGCCGCAACCAGCAATGGCTGACGGCTCAGCTCGCGGGGTTACGCTTGCGCCTCGCGCCGCAATTGGGCGGTACATCGGCGAATGACGAGCCAACGTCTCCCAAATGCGACGATGATTTCGAGCCGGCGCTCGATGCGCTGACAAAGCTGTTCGGCCTGTCGCCGTTCGAGCGCGACGTCGTGTTGCTGGCGGCTGGTGTCGAGCTCGACAGCGCGCTGCGCCGCCTCGTCGGCGAGGCGATGGCCGAGCAGTCCAACGCAACATCGAGCCCTCAGCTAAACCTCAATTTCGCCATGCAGGTGCTGGCCGAGCCGCATTGGGATGCGCTTTCGCCGCTGCGGCCGTTGCGGCGCTGGCGCCTGATCGCCTGCGACGGTCGCGAGGCGCCACCGCGCCGGCCGATCCAGATCAACGAGCGCGTGCTGCATTATCTGACCGGCGTCGCCGCGATGGACGTCCGGCTGATCACCCTCGCCCGCTGTGAGCCGGCCGGACCGGACGAGCCCGATACGCCACTCGCAGGCACGATCGCACAGGCTCTCGGCACCGGTGCGGCCGCGCTGGTCGCGCTGGGTCATGCCCGTGGCGAGATCGAGCCTCAGCGCGATCTTGCGCGCGGAGCCCTCGCCGGGCTCGGCGCGAGCGGCCTCTGGCTGCATGCCCGCGACCTGCCGCATGACCCGCGCGATATCGCCGAGATGGCTTGCCTGCTCGACCGCGAGGCAGCGCTCTCGGATGCCATCATCGTGCTCGAGCACGACCGCGCGATGGACGCCACCGATGCCGACGCGCGCGCAGTAGCACTGCTCGCTCATCTGGTCGGACCTGCGATCGTGCTGAACGCGCCGGAACCCGCTCGTCTGTCGCGGCTGCGGCAGCGGCGCATGCTGCGTCTCGCGGTGCCCGATGCGCCCCTCGCCGCACAGCAAGCCGCAGCCCTGCAGGGCCTGCCCCGCGAACAGGCCACCGCACTCGCAGCCGCACTGCGACCGGCACTGCGGCAATTCAATGTACCTGCGGCCGAGCTGCGCCTCGTGGTCACCGAAGCCCTGGCCGAGACGCGAGGTCAGCCGGCCCTGCTCGGCCCCGCCGTATGGCGGCTCTGCCGCGCCGCGGTACGCGGCGGGCTCGATGTGCTGGCGCAGCGGATCGACAGCCGCGTCGGCTTCGACGATCTGGTCGCGCCGCCGGTCGTGATTGCGCAGCTCCGGGCCATCGCCGGCGAATTGCAGCACCGGCCGCGCGTCCATGGCGACTGGGGCTTTGCCGCACATAACGGCCGGGGCCTCGGTGCCGCCGCACTGTTCGCTGGCGAATCCGGCACCGGCAAGACCTACGCCGCCGAAGCAATCGCCAATGCCGCGGGACTCGATCTCTATCGCATCGACCTCGCCAGCGTCGTCAGCAAATATATCGGCGAGACCGAGAAGAATTTGAGCCGCCTGTTCGAGGCCGCCGAGACTAGCGGCGCGATCCTGCTGTTCGACGAGGCCGATGCGCTGTTCGGCAAGCGCAGCGAGGTGCGCGACAGCCACGACCGCTTTGCCAATATCGAGATCGCCTATCTATTGCAGCGAATCGAGACCTATCGCGGGCTCGTCATTCTCACCACCAACATGAAAAGTGCGATCGACCGCGCCTTCCTCCGCCGCATCCGCCATGTGGTCCAGTTCCCCTACCCCGATGTTATTGCGCGCGAAAAGCTGTGGCGGATGCAGTTCCCCACCGATGCGCCGCTCGGCGAGGTCGATTTCGCGGCTCTCGCGAGACTGCAACTGACTGGAGGCAACATCCGCGCGATCGCGCTCAACGCCGCCTTCCATGCCGCAGCCGAGGGCGGACCGATCGGGCAGGACGCGATCAATGCCGCGGTCCGCGCCGAATTCTCCAAGCTGGAACGGCCGTGGGCGGGAGCCGCACCATGAAACATGCGGGCATCGAGATCCGGATCGGGCGGCTCATCGTCGATGCGTCGCAACGCGCTGAAGCCACTGGGCTCGCCGACGCCATCCGCCAGGCGCTGCAACATCGGCTCGCCGGGTCGGCCGACCAGGCTGGCGCGGCGCGCGGTGACGCGCCAAGCTTAGTGGCCGATCGCATTGCGACACGATTGACCACGACACCCGGTGCCGGACGTTCGCGAGGTCAGCCATGAACGCACGGGCTGCTCCGACGGTGCTCCCGAAACAACCCTCGCCTGCGCGGGGACCTTCGCTCGAGCTTCGTCCGGCTCGCGATCGTTTCGAGACCGAAGCCGAGCACGCGGCCGAAAACGCCATGCGGCCGAAGACCGCGGACCCTGCTCCTGCACTGTCACCACTTCCCCGCGCTGCGCATCCGGGAAAACAGGTTGCGCCAGCAGCAGTCTCCGAGGTGGTCGGATCGGCCGGCACCCCGCTCGGCGCTCCGACGCGGCAGGCGATGGAGCGACAGTTCCGCTCCGACTTCAGCCGGGTGCGTATCCACACCGGCGCGGAGGCCGCAGCGTCGGCCCGCGCCATCCGCGCGACCGCCTATACCGCCGGCTCCCACATCGTGTTCGGCGAGGGCGCATACGATCCGCAAACCCCGCGCGGCCGGCACATCCTGGTGCACGAGCTTGCGCACGTCGTGCAGCAGCGCGGCACGACCACGCCCCCCGCCGCTGTGCAGCGGCTCGCCTGGTACGAAACGATCGCCGTCTTCTTCGGCGCCGAGGGCAATTTCGGCGACAAGGAGCTGCTCAGCTATCTCGACAAGATCACCACGGCCAACGAACACGAAGGCAGTTTCGACAGCGACAACAAGGCCCGCGCGATCGTTCGCCGATGGAAGGCGGGCCAGGCCGAATTCAAGCTCAATCCATTCCAGAAGGCGCTGTTGATCCGGGAGATGCAGGACGGCCCAACGCTTGGCGGCGACGAGGAAGCGATCCTCGACCTGCTCGAGTTGAGCGACATCGCCGCACTGCGGATCATGTTCGGTGCCGGCAAGCTCAGCGTCACCGATCTCGAATCCGACATCGACGGCGACAATTACAAGAAGCTGAAGCGCTTTTTTGCAGCGCGATTCCGCGGTGGCCGCGACGCGGTCGCCAAGGGCGACGTCGAACCGCAGGGGGAGCCCAGCAAGAACGCTCCGATTTTCAAGTACGACGCTGCGGACGTCAAATTGCGGCTCGACACGGCCTCAAGCAAAGATCAGGTCGACGGTATCGCCGCGGAGATATTCGCGCTCGAACCCGCCATGCGGGAAAAGGCGACGCAACAGCTTGGCCGCGAACGCACCGAGCTTGGACGCAAGGTCGACGGGCTGAACGAGCAGTTGGCCGCCGAGACCGATCTGGACAAGCAGATCGATCTGAAACTTCAGATCGAGAGCACGAAGAACGCGTTGACCAACTATGACCGCCTGCTTCAACTAGTATCGCGGGACGTCGCACTGACCACCAGCGGCAAGGACCTATCAAAGACCGTGGCGCCAGATGCCGCGCAGAAAGCCGAAATCGCAAAGGCGCTGAAACCTGACGTCAACGTCGGTTCCGGCGGCGCGGCGCTGACGTTCGACAATTCGGCCACCGGCAAGAAGAAATACGAGGATGCACTGCGCGACTGGCTCCCCAAGATGATCAAGGGCTATTGGGACCTCACGGTCAAAGGGCGCGGCACGACCGAGCACGGCGAGAAAGCCAAGACGCACGAACTCACCGAATTTCAACGGATAGCCAAGGCGAGCAAGACGGAAACCGACAAGGTCTTCGGCGACTACTACGACAGGCCGCATCCGGAGCTGAAGGCCGACACCGCCGCCACCCGCGGCAGTATCCACGACCTGTTCGCCGACACCGAGGCCGAGCTCGCAAAGATGGACGACAAGCAGAAGCGCGCCAAAGCGCGGCGCATGATGCTCTATTTCTTCCAGGCCAACCGGCAAATTCGTGCGCTCAACCGCAAATTCAATGCATCGCCCACATTCGACGCCAGCAAGGCGCCCGTCAACGATGAGGCGAAGATCATCGACAAGCTCGCAGACGAGTTCACGACAACCGACAAGCAGGTCGAGACCGTGAACCATATCGAACGCGGCTGGGTCGCCTCGGCCGGCGGCGGCGAGGTTAACATCCAGATTTTCAAGAAGGGCACCCCGGACGAGGATCGTGACTTCCTGTGGGACATGTTCCAGACGCTGATCCACGAATACATCCACACACTGCGCGCCAAGGCATATGGCGATTTCGCTAAGACTTTCGGCAGCAATTCCAACGAGTACAATACCCTGATCGAGGGCGTCGATTCGTTTCTCGACGAGGTCGTGTGGGAGAACGTCGCGCCACGGGTCAACGACCCCGATTTGCGCGTGGCCGTCGAGGGACCCGAGAATGCGAAGCTCGATCCGATCATCGTACAACCGGCGTCACGCCGACGCTACGCCTCCTATGCCGAGGCCGTGAAGCTCGTCAACGTCGTCGGCATCCGCAATCTCTACGCCGCCTATTTCCAGGGCGACGTCAAGAAGATCGGAGGATGAAAGATGCTAGCCGCCGTCACCTTGCCGCCGCTGCAAGCCTTCGCCAACCGGACGTTACGAGCCTTCACCGGGCTCGCAAGCCCGACCTCACTCGACGATGTCGCAAGCGTGTTCGATCTGGATCGCTCTTGGCATGGCGAGGGTGTCCTCGGCAGCGCGGGACATCGCACGGACTGGTTCAGCGCCACCGCCAACGGCTTTGCGCGCGGAATTCGGGTGTGGGTCGCGGACGATGCGGTGGTACTGATCGATGCAACCGACGTCAGCCTCCCTGAACCGCTCCCGTCGCTGCTCAATGCCCTCGGCGAGCCGGACGCCAAGCTCGACTCGTTCCTCGGTACTTTCGAGATCAAGGGCAGCGAATATGTCTATGCCCGGCGAGGCCTCACCCTCTACGTCAATCCCGCAACCACGGTGCTGCTGCGGATCGCGGGATTCGCACCCGCGAGCCTCGACGACTATCAGAGCAACTTGCGGCTCGATCTGGAAATGAAGCTGCTGCCGCCGTCGCAGGATGATTTGCCATGACCGGCCTCACCGAGTCTCCGAAACTCATCAAGGGCGGGCTTGTCGTGCTGGCGCCGGGCGGCGGCACGGTACGCAGACAGATCGCGCTCCAGTACAATCCTGATACGCTGAGCCGCAGCTACCAGGTTCAGGGCACGGGCGGCGATGGCGCGGCCGGCGGGCGCGCACAGCCATTCCGGCTGAAGGGTCCGGCGATCGAGACCATCAAGCTCGACGCCGAGATCGACGCCACGGACCAGCTTGCCGATCCCGACGCACATGCCAATGCGGTGGCCTTCGGCATCGCGCCGCAGCTCGCCGTCCTCGAGGCCCTGGTCAATCCAAGCGTCGACGATCTGCTCGGCGTCGCAAACCAGGCCGACGGCGGCACGCTCGAGATCCTGCCGCCGGAAGCGCCGCTCACTTTGTTCGTCTGGAGCAAGAACCGCGTCGCGCCGGTGCGCGTCGCCGAATTCTCCATCGTCGAGGAAGCCTTCGACCCTGCGCTCAACCCGATCCGCGCAAAGGTCTCGCTCGGCCTTCACGTGATGAGCACCGACGATCTCGGCTTCTCGCATCGCGGCGGCACGATCTTCCTCAGTTACCTGCGAACCCGCGAAGCGCTCGCCGGCCTCACCGGGGGCGCCTCGCTGGCCTCGCTCGGCCTTACCAGCCTGCCCTGACGGAGCACATGATGTCCTCGGATCCCGTCCAGATGCTGATCGATGCCGGAGCGTTTCCGGACAACACATTTGCGTCCAACAGCCGCTATCACGGCGTGGCGATCGGCCGGTTGAAGCGCAGTGCCGACGATCCCGGCGTCGCCTATGTGCTGCGCCGCTTCATCCCGCAAGGCCGCGACATCGGCATCGTCGGCGAGCACATCGTCAATGCCGGCGAACGGCCAGACACGCTGGCGTCCAACACCCTTGGCGATCCCGAGCTGTGTTGGCGCATCGCCGACGCCAATGTCGTGACCGATCCGTTCGAGCTCACCGAAACACCCGGCGAGCGCGTGCAGATCCCGCGTCCGAACGGACTGTAAGGAGGCGATTCCAGATGATGCAAGGCGGCGTCCAGCTCTCGCTCCAGATCGGCCCGGCGCCCGTGCCGGCGCCGCGCGAGGTTCTGGAGACGCTGACCCATGCCAAGATCGAGATCGGATCGGGCGATGCGCAGAGCGGCTTCGAGCTGACCTTCGACCTGCCGGTCCGCTCGCCGCTGCGCACGATCTTCCTGCTCGCCGGCGGCGGCGCACTACCGCCGCTGCTCCGCGTGGTGCTGATCGTCACCATCAACGGCACAGCGGAGTCCGTCATCGACGGCATGGTCACCAATGTCGAGACCCAGCCCGGCACCGGCGGGGTCGGCAAGCTCGTGATCAAGGGCAAGGACATGTCGGCGCTGATGGACATCATCGAGCTGCCCGGCCTGCCTTTCCCGGCGATGCCGCCGTCGGTGCGGGTGCTCGCGATCCTCGCCAAATATGCGGCCCTCGGCGTGATCCCGATGGTGATCCCGAGCGTGCTCGACATCCCGCCGATCCCGATCCAGCAGATCCCGCAGCAGAAGGGCAGCGACTACGCCTACGTCAAGAAGCTCGCGGGCGAAGCCGGCTACGTCTTCTATCTCGAAGCCGGTCCCGCGCCCGGTGCCTCCAAAGCCTATTGGGGACCGGAGATCCGCTTCGGCGCGCCACAGCCGGCGCTCACCACCAACATGGATGCGCTCACCAATGTCGAGGAGATCTCGTTCAACTTCGACAAGGAACGCAAGATCATGCCGATCGTGTTCTTCCAGGAGAGCAACAGCAAAGCGCCGATTCCGGTTCCGATCCCCGACATCACGCCGATGAGCCCGCCGCTCGGCGCGGTGCCGCCGCTGCCGCCGAAGATCGAGAAGCTCGCCAACACCGCGCATCTGTCTGCGCCGCAGGCGCTGATGGCGGGGCTCGCTTATGCCAGCCAGCACAGCGACAGCGTGTTCGGCAACGGCAAGCTGGATGTCGCCCGATATGGCCGCGTGCTGAAATCGCGGCAATTGGTCGGCGTGCGCGGTGCGGGCCTGCCCTATGACGGGCTCTATTACGTCAAGAACGTCACCCACGAGATCGAGCGCGGCTCCTACAAGCAGTCGTTCTCGCTGGCACGCAATGCGCTGATCTCGACCGTCCCGCAGGTGCCGACATGAGCGATGCGCCCCTTTACGGAAAATATCGCGCGGTGGTGGTCAACAATGTCGATCCGCTGCAGATCGGCCGGATCCAGGTGATGGTGCCCGACGTCGGCGCCGTCATCCCGACCAGTTGGGCGATGCCGTGCGTGCCGACCGCGGGCATCAATGCCGGCTTCTTCACGGTGCCGATCATCGGTGCCGGCGTCTGGGTCGAGTTCGAGCGCGGCGATCCGGACTATCCGATCTGGGTCGGATGCTACTGGGGCAGTGCTGCCGAAGTGCCGGTGCTGGCGCATGCGGTGCCGCCCGGCGTGCCCGGCATCACCCTGCAAACCCCGCTGAAGAACGGCCTCACCATCAGCGACGTGCCGGGTCCGACCGGCGGCATCCTGATGCAGACCACCACCGGCGCGATGATCTCGGTCAGCGATGTCGGCATCACCATTTCCAACGGCAAGGGCGCGGTCATCACTATGACGGGCCCGACCGTCGATGTGAATCTCGGCGCACTCACGGTGATCTAGGAGGAACACATGCCCGCTCCCGTGCTGCATCTAGGCGCCACCGTACTCTGCAGCCATGCCGGACAGGCGATGCCGATGTCGCCGTTCCCGCGCGTGACGCTGTCGGGCCAGCCCGCGGTCAATCTCACCAGCCCCTATGCGATCGCAGGCTGTTCGCTGACCGGTTCGGCGCCGCCCTGTGTGACCGGCCAGATGGTGGTGGGCGCAGCGCGCGTGATGATCGGAGGCGCACCGGCCGCGACCATGATGGGGCAATCGGTCTGCACGCCCACGGGCACGCCGATGCTGCCGGTGGTGTCGCAGATGCGCGTCATGGCAACGTGAGGGGAGGACGATGTGAGCAACGGGCTCGATTTCCCCTACCATTTCGACGACCAGGGCCGCACCGCCACGACCGACCGTCTCGATCACATCCGCGACCTGATCGAGCAGGTGCTGTTCACCATGCAGGGCGAACGGGTGATGCGGCCGGATTTCGGCGCCGGGCTGCTCTCGCTGGTGTTCGAGCCAAATTCGGTGACGCTCGCCGCAACCACGCAGATGTTGGCCCAGGCCGCGCTGCATCAGCATCTGTCGCATCTGATCGCCGTCACCTCGGTCGAGGTGATCAATGACGATGCCGTTCTGCGCGCCGAGATTCGTTACGTCGTGCTGGCCGACCGCACCAGCCACCTCGCCAGCATCGCTCTTCCAGGAGGCGTGGCATGAAGCAACATTGCTGCGATCCGCGCCGGCTCGAGGTGCTCAAGGCCAAGGGCAGCGCCAACGCCATCGAATCCATCGAAGTACTCGACCTCGCCTCCCCGCCCGGCGCGCCGCGGCAACAGACCTTGCTGGTGCGGCTGCTGCATTCCGGCTTCACGCTGTCGCCGGACAATCTCCGGATCACCGGCGGTGAGCGGATCGCGACCGTCGGCGTGGTCTGGTGCGCCCCGGCCGATGCGCTGCCTGCCGAAGCTGAGCCCGGTCTGGTCGACACCGCCGGCGATCTCCCCCGCACGCTTGTGGTCCGCACCGACAGCAGCGGCGATTATTCGATCTACAGTTTCGGCATCTTCGCCAATTCCGGCTCGACCCTGCCGCCGGCGGGTTTCGATCCAAAGCTGTCGCTGATCGATTTCACCTTCAAGATCGAATGCCCCTCGGACTATGACTGCGCGGACACCGCGCCATGCCCGCCGGTGCCGCGCGCGCGGCCCGATATCGACTATCTCGCGCGCGACTATCAGGGATTTCGCCGGCTGATGCTGGATCGGCTGAGCCTGCTCGTGCCCGGCTGGCAGGAGCGCTCAGCAGCTGATCTCGGCGTCACCCTGGTCGAGCTACTCGCCTATGCCGCCGACAATCTCGCCTACCGCCAGGATGCGATCGCGAACGAGGCCTATCTCGCCACCGCGCGGCAACGCATCTCAGTACGGCGCCACACGAGGCTGGTCGACTATCACCTGCATGAAGGCTGCAACGCGCGCGCCTTCGTGCATTTCGACGTGAACGGGCAGGACATCGCGCTGGACAAGGCCACGCAATTGCTGACCCGCGTCCCCGGGCTCGACGTGGTGCTGACGCCTGGCTCGCGCGCCTTGAGCGATGCGATCGATGGCGGCGCCGAGATGTTCGAGACCGTCGCGCCCGCCGTGCTCGACGAACAGCAGAACAGCCTCGCCTTCTATGCCTGGGGCAACAACGGTTGCTGCCTGCCGCGCGGCACCACGCGCGCAACGCTACGCGGCCATATCGACACGCTCGCTGTCGGCGACATCCTGATCTTCGAGGAGGTCATCAGCCCGACAACCTTGTCTCCGGACGATGCGGATCCCGGGCATCGCTGGGCGGTGCGGCTGACTGAGGTTTCGCTGACGAACGATCCATCCGGCGGGCTGTTCGACGAGCCGCCGGTCGACGGTCCCGTCGACGTCACCGAGATAGCCTGGAGCGACGCGGACGCATTGCCCTTCCCGCTCTGCCTGACGGTGGAGGATCGCCCCGAGCTTGCGATCAGCGTCGCCCGCGGCAACATCGTGCTGGTCGATCACGGCCGCACCCTGGCGCCCGAGCAGCTCGGCACGATGCCGCGCTCCAGGCTGAAGCAGGCATCATCTGCGCCAGGCAATTGCTGCACATCGCCCCCCGAGGTGATGCTGCCGCCGCGCTTCCGTCCGGTGCTGGCGAACAGCCCCTTGACGCAATCGTTCGATCTCGGCGCGCTGCTCGCCGTTCCCGTCAGCAAGGACAAGCCGTGGTGGGCGGCAAGCGCGTTCGGCCTGTTGTCGCCGCGCGATGCCACCCCTGCCATCGTCGACCTCACGGGACAGGTTGCCGGCATCACCGAGCACTGGCTGCCGCGCCGCGATCTCACCGCGAGCTCGGGCAACGCCCCGCATGTCGTGGTCGAGATCGACAATCACAGCCGCGCTTTGCTGCGGTTCGGCGACGGCCTGCTCGGCAAGCGCCCAGCCGAGGACACCGCCTTCACCGCGACCTACCGGATCGGCAACGGCACGGCGGGCAATGTCGGCGCTGACTCCATCTCGCATGTCGTCAGCACGACGAACGACGTGTTCACCAACGTTCACAATCCGCTTCCAGCATCCGGCGGCACCGAGCCCGAGGACATCGAGGCGGCGCGGCGCGATGCGCCGCAGGCGTTCCGCACCCAGGAGCGCGCGGTGACCGCGGCCGATTATGCGGCCGCCGCCGAGCGGCGCGTGGACGTGCAACGCGCCGCCGCGACGTTCCGCTGGACCGGAAGCTGGTACTCCGTGTTCGTGACGCCCGACCGCTTCGGCGGCGGCGCGGTCGATGCCCCCTTCGCCGCTCAGTTGCGGAATCATCTCGAGCGGTTCCGAATGGCCGGCTACGATCTCGACGTGCGGCCGCCACGCTACGTGCCGCTCGACGTCACGCTGCATGTCTGCGTCAAGCCGGATTATTTCCGCGCCGAGGTCGCGCAGGCGGTTCGCGCGGTGCTGTCGGGCTCGGTGCTGCCCAACGGTACGCTCGGACTGTTCCATCCCGACAATTTCTCGTTCGGCGATCCCGTCTATCTCAGCCGCATCATCGCAGCCGCGCAGGCGGTCGAAGGCGTCGAGGCAGTGCAGGCGGAGAAATTCCAGAGGTTCATTTCGCCGCTCGCGACATCGCTGGATGACGAGGTGATTCCGATCAGCAGCCTCGAGATCGCGCAGCTAGCCAACAATCCGAGTTTCCGCGAACGCGGCCGGCTCATCATCGAAGCGGGAGGCGGCAAATGACGCTACCAGTTCCGGTGATCAAGCCCTCCGCCCTGCCCGCCGGCAGCGAGACCTGCGGCTGCTGCGCGGGTATCGAAACCGAGACGCCGCAAGGCACTTTCAACCGCTACGGCCTCTCCGCCATCGCCTATCGGATCGGCGACTACGCCCAGTTCCGCGACAGCCTGCATGCCGCGCTGTCCTCGGCGGCATTCGCCCCGCTCGGCAAGCTGCAAAGCCGGAGCGACGACGATTTCACCATCGGCCTCGTCGACGCCTTCGCCTGCGCCGCCGACGTGCTCACTTTCTACCAGGAGCGCATCGCCAACGAATCCTACCTTCGCACGGCACTGGAGCGCGTCTCGCTCCAGGAGATGGGCCGGCTGATCGGTTATCGCTTGCGGCCGGGCGTCGCCGCCGAGACCTGGCTCGCCTTCACGCTGGAAACGCCCCCTACACCGCCGCCAAAGCTGTCGCCCGAACCGGGCAGCTTCGTCACCGGCGTACCCGCGCAGGTATCGATCGAGATCGGCACCAAAGTGCAGAGCGTGCCGGGGCCGGACGAGAAGCCGCAGACTTTCGAGACGGTCGAGCGGCTGGACGCCGCGCGGCCGGCCTGGAATGCGCTCCGCCCCTGGATGGCGGAGGCGCGGCGGCCCGGCAAGGACGACACCGTCATGTACCTCGCCGGCCAGCGCAACAATCTGAAGCCGGGCGATGCGCTGCTGATCGTCGGCGATGCCTTCAATCCCGGTACGAACGACAGCAATTGCGATTTCCGCTTCATCGACAGCGTCGAGCTGCAATCGGATTTCGACCGCACCAAAATCACCTGGCAGCTCGGCCTGTCCGGCGTCTCGTCCGCCCAGGCATCGAGAGTCTTTGCCTTGCGCAAGCGCGCAGCCCCGTTCGGCCACAACGCACCGATGTGGGCATCGATGTCGAGCGACTTCAAGAATAACTATCCCGGCAGCTCCAATGCGAAGGACTGGCCTGCCTACGCGATTTCACCGATGGGCGCGACTCTGGACGGCGGTTTCATCGATCTCGATACGGTCTATTCCGAGGTCCGCGCCGGCGGTTACGCCGTGCTTTCGATGGCGGCGAAGGGATCTATCAAGATCATCGAGGCCTTCGAAAAATCGATTGTCATCCTCGACCTGGGCGCCCACCTCGACGTCTTCAAAGTCACTGACGTGAATGAGACGTCGCGGGCGGAGTTCGCGCTGGCCGGCAAAGTCACCCGCCTGCAATTGCGCGGTTCTAATTACGACCGCTACCAGGACGAGGTTCGTCGCTGCACGGCCTTCGTGCAGTCGGAAGAGCTCACGCTCGCCCCCTACGCCGTCGACGATGCCGTGGTCGGCGACAGCATTCCGGCTAGCATCAGCGCCGACGGACTCGTCGCAGGACGGCGATTGATCGTGCGCGGCAATCGCGTCTCCGACGGCCAGGCCGTCACCGTCCAGGCCAGGCTTGTCTCCGCCCAGTCTGTCGACTCCAATCGCTGCCTGCTTCAGATCGATCCGCCGCTCGCCGGTAGTCTCGACCGCGGCAGCATGGTCGTTCACGCCAACATCGTGCGGGCCTCGCACGGCGAGACGGTGACACAGATTCTCGGCTCGGGCGACGCGGCCCAGCCATTCCAACAATTCGAGCTGAAACAGGTGCCGCTGACCTATCGGGCCGCCGCCAATGAGAGCGGCGCCGCCAGCGAGTTGACGTTGCGGATCGGCGAGATCGCATGGCACGAGCGCGCGACGCTATATGGTGCAGCCGCAACAGAGCACGCCTTCACGCTCGACGTCGACGAGCAGGGCCGCAATATCGCAAAATTCGGCGATGGCGCGAGCGGCGCACGGCTGCCGAGCGGGCTCAACAATGTTCGCGCCACCTACCGCAAGGGCATCGGCATCGCCGGCAACGTCCGCGCTGAGACGCTGAGCCAGCTCCTGTCGCGCCCACTCGGTCTCAAGGGCGTAAGCAACCCGCTTGCCGCCGAAGGCGGCAACGACCCGGAACCGGCCGACGCCGCACGGCGCAGCATTCCGCTGGGCGCCCGTACGCTCGGACGCGTCGTATCCGTTCTCGACTACGAGGATTTTGCCCGCGCCTTCTCCGGGATTGCCAAAGCGCAGGCGCAGGTGCTGCAACTGCCGCGGGGGAAGACTGTCGCGATCACGATCGCGGGGCCGCCCGAAGCTCCCGTCAATTCCGCAAGCCCCGTGTGGACCAATCTGCTCGCGGCGCTCAAGGCCGGCGGCGATCCGCATGTCGCAGTGACGCTGCTGCCCTACCAGCCCTCCACGTTCCGGATCGGATTGAGGGTCAAGCGCGATCCCGACTTCGACGCGAAGACCGTGCTCGCTGCGGTCGAGGCAGCGTTGCGCGCGCACTTCGCCTTCGACGCGCGCGAGCTCGGCCAGCCGGTGCAGCAATCCGACGTGACCGCGGCCGCACAACCGGCGCCCGGTGTCGTCGCCGTCGATCTTGTCCAGCTCTATGGCGGCACGACGCCTTATGCCCAGACCATTCCCTCGCGTCAGGTCCGGCTGCTGGCGTCGCGAATGCATGTCGACCAGGGCGTGGCGATGCCGAGCGAGCTCTTGACCCTAGACCCGGCGCCGTTCGCCTTGCTGGAGGAGATGGCATGAACAGCCTCACCCCGGAACGGCTCTACGGCTTGATGCCGGCGCTGCACCGCCTTCGCGACGCCGCGCTCGCGGGCGATCCTGCAAAGGCCGGCCCGCTTCAGGCCCTGCTCGCAGCCTTCGCCCGCGAGCTCGCCACGCTGGAAGAGTCGATCGACCAGCTCTATGACGACCAGTTCATCGAGACCTGCGCCGAATGGGTCACGCCTTATATCGGCGATCTCATCGGCTACCGGCCACTGCGCGGGCTTGGAGGCGAGCTGACCTCGCCGCGGGCCGAAGTCGCCGACACCATCGCCTTCCGCCGCCGCAAGGGCACCGCGCTGATGCTGGAGGAGCTCGCGCATGATGTGACAGGCTGGCCGGCACATGCGGTCGAGTATTTCGAGCAGCTCACCACCACCCAATACATGAAGCACATCCGGCTGCATGCCCCGGCGACTTGCAATCTGCGCGACACGGCGGCGCTGTTCCGGCGCGACGGCGCCTTCAACAGCATCGCGCACACCGCCGAGATGCGGCGGCCGGAACTCGGTGCCGGACGCTACAACATTCCCAACATCGGAATTTTCCTGTGGCGGCTATTATCACTGTCGCTCACCGCCGTGCCGCTGACGCCTGATACAGGTGACGCAAGCGGCCGGAAGTTCCGCCTCAATCCGCTCGGCGCGGACATGCAGCTGTTCCGCTTTGCGCAGTCCGAGACCGACATTTCGCATCTCGCCGAACCCATCAATGTGCCTGAGCCGCTGTCGGTACGATTGATGGCGATGGCCGTCCGCGCGGCGCAGGTAACTGCGCAGCCCGACGCGCAGCGCGAGGACGATTACGGCGATGGCGAGAGCCTGGTGTTCCTCACCCCGGGCAATCCGCCTGTTCCGGTGCCCACGGCCAAGGTGCGCGTCTGCGATCTCCGCGACATTCTCGACGGCGGCGGCAACGTCATCGGCTGGGCACATGAGGCGCAGGTGATTGCGGGCACGATCGGCTTCGATCCCGAGCGCGGCCGCGTGCTGCTCGGCTCAGCCGCCGACGGGCCGCTGCTGGCAACCTTTCACTACGGCACGGCGCGCCAGATCGGCGGCGGCGAATATCCGCGCGTGCCGGCCGAAGGCGATATCGGCAACGAGCAAGCCGTCGACGCCGGTGGTGTGTTGCAGGGCAAACTTGATCTGATCAGAACCGGCGGTCGTCTCACGATCGGCGACAGCCTGACCTACGCGGAGACGCCAACGTTCAAAGTCGACGACGTCCTCGGCAATGCCACGCCGCACCATGTCGTCGTTGCCGCGCATGACCAGACCCGCCCGCTGCTGGCGGCGAGCGGCGAGATCACGCTCGATATCGGCGCGCGCGGCCGGCTCACGCTCGACGGGCTCGTGATATCAGGCGGCGCGCTCCGGCTCGCAGCCTTTGCCGATGTCGAGCCGCGGGAGCTGGTGCTGCGTGACTGCACGCTGGTGCCAGGCCTCACCTTGAACGGCGACGGCAGTCCGGTCTCGCCGGGCGTGCCGAGCCTGATCGTCCAGCATCCCTTCGCCAAGGTGACTCTGGAACGCTGCATCACCGGGCCGATCCATGCCGTCACGGACGCCGAGATGACGCTGACCGACTGCATCATTGACGCCGGCGCGCCGGAGAGCGTCGCCTTTGCTGCCGACGACGCGGGCGGTCCCGGCGCCGACTTGACCCTCGCCCAATGCACTGTAATCGGCAAGGTCCACACAAAACTGTTGAAGCTCGCCTCCAACACCATCTTCTTCGCCGGGCTCGGCGCAAAGCCCGCCGAAAAGTGGATCGCGCCCCTGCTGGTCCAGCGCCGCCAGGAAGGCTGCGTCCGCTTCTGCTACGTGCCGCCTGGTTCGATCACGCCGCGCAAATTCCATTGCGTGCCAAACGATACTGCGCCCACGGCGCTGCCGCTGTTCACATCGCTGCGTTACGGCGATCCCGGCTATGCGCAACTGCGCCGCACCACCAGCCTCGCGATCCGCGCCGGCGGCGACAATGACAGCGAGATCGGCGTGCTCAACGCATTATTCCAGCCGCAGCGCGAAGCCAATCTCAAGCTGCGTCTCGACGAATATCTACGTTTCGGGCTGCACGCGGGCCTGTTCTTCGCGAGTTGACCGAGTGCATCGGAGGCTATCATGGGTGCCGACTTCTCACGCGTTCGTCTCGACCCGCTGCTCGATTTCGCCGGCCTGGAGCTGAAACAAGGTGCAGTTCTGCTCGACGGCGACGCCAACGAGCTGATGGCGATCCTCGATCGCAGGCTGCGGGCGCTCGCCGGCGACGTTCTCGGCCGTGCCACGGTGTCCGCGACCACGCCGGATGCATTCAAGCTCGGCGTTGGCGGCAATACGCTGGAGATCGGCAAGGGGCGGCTCTATGTGGACGGCCTGCTCGCGGAAAATCACGGCCTTGCCGATCCCGACAAACGCCTGTTCGACGAACTGATGGCCGAGACCGTCTTCACCAACAAGCTCACCTATGAGACCCAACCCTACCTTCCGGCCAAGGTGCGGCCGGCGTTGCCGACCGCCGGCCGCCATCTCGTCTATCTCGACGTCTGGAATCGCGAGCTGACCTATTTGGAACGTCCTGAGCTGGTCGAGATCGCCGTCGGCGTCGAAACCAGCTCGCGGCTGCAGACGGTGTGGCAGGTGCGCGTGCTCGACACCGATGCCGGCGACAACACCGATTGCGCGACTCCCGATGGGGACATGCCGGGCTGGAATGCGGTGATCGCACCATCGACCGGCGTACTCACGACGGGCACGTTCGACGCAGCGCCGACCACCGATCCTTGCGAGCTGCCGCCGACCGGCGGCTTTCGCGGCCTCGAGAACCAGCTCTACCGCGTCGAGATCCAGGACCCCGGCCAGCCCGGCGGCACCGCGACCTTCAAATGGTCGCGCGAGAATGCCAGCATCGGCTCGCGCGTTGCCAGCATGATCTCGGCGACCGAGCTCGAGCTCGACAACCTCGGGCGCGACGACGTGCTCCGCTTCAACAGCGGCGACTGGGTCGAGATCATCGACGACGCCAGGGAGTTTTCGCAAGCAGCCGGCGAGATGCGCCGCATCACCGTCACCGAGGCGACCCGGCGCATCACCTTCACCCCGGCCCTCCCGGCCCTGATGCTGCCGCCGGGCTTTCCCAACAGCGATTGGCCGAAGCAGACCAATTTGCGGGTGCGCCGCTGGGACCAGAAGGGAAAGGTGTTTCGAACCGATGCCAGTGGCACGCCGGTGCAGATCGGCGATCTCGACGCCGCCGGATCAACCGGTGTGATCAAGGTGCCCGCCGCGGGCACGACCATCCTGCTCGAGGACGGCGTCACCGTGAGCTTCGATTCGACGGGAACTGCGGGCTTTCGCGCCGGCGACTGGTGGGCTTTCGCCGCGCGTACGGCGGATGCCAGCGTCGAGCTGCTCGACCGCGCCCCGCCGCGCGGCATCCACCACCATTATGCACGGCTCGGTATCTGGGATGTCGACGCCAAAAGCGTCACCGACTGCCGTCACCAATGGCCGCCGGAAGGCGGAGGCCACGATTGCGCCTGCACGGCCTGCGTCACGGTCGAGCAGCACGAGAGCGGCAGCTTCACCATCCAGGACGCCGCCAACAAGCTGCGCGAGACCGGCGGGACGATCTGCCTCGGACCGGGCCAATATGTGCTGCCGGCAGCCGTCACGGTCAACCAGGCGAAATCGATCCGTATCGTCGGCAAGGGCCCGGCGACGCTGCTGGTGGCGCCGGCCGGCGCCTTCGCGATCCAGGACTCCTTTGCGATCGCGATCGAAGACCTCGCGATCATCTCGCTCGCGCGCGATCCGACCATCGACGTCTCGACCTGCATCGGCCTCGGCCTGACCCGTCTCGCCATCGCGGCCCTGGGCACCGAGAACGCGCAGCTCCCGGCGGTGGTGCTGCGTGGCGTGGTTGCCGGCGCAAAGCTCTCCGAGAACGCGATCTTTGCGCCGGTTGCGATTGCCGGCGGCGGGATCAAGGGGGTGGAAGGCGGAGCCGAATTCCTGCTGAGCGCAGCCGTGACCATCGAGGAGAACATCCTGCTGTGCCAGCGCGGCGCCATCGCCTTCGCCGACGAGGTGCTGCATCTGCTCGCCACGCGGATCGCGCACAACGAGATCATCGGCTGCAGCGATACGGCCGTCGCCGCCCAGGGACTGGCGCTTCCCGGTGCCTCGCTCGCGATCGACGGCAACAGTTTCAACATCAACGCCAACGGCATCGCCTGTGCTGCGGCGGGTCTCTGGATCGAACGCAACCAGCTGCGCAACTGGTCGCCCGGCGACCATGTCGGAATCCAGCTGATCCCGGGGCTCGACCGCCGCAGCACGGCCGTCGCGCATATCCTCGCCAACCAGATCCACGGCTTCGGCACCGCCGGCATCAAGGTGATCGCGGCCTCGCAGGACCTGATCATCAAGCTCAATGCCATCGACACCTGCGGTGCCGGGATCATGCTCGGCGGCGCGACGGACGCAGCCGCGGTCTCGATCGAGAACAACCATATCCGCAACATCGGACCCGCGACCGAGAGCGACAACGGCACCGTGATCGGGATCGAGGTGATCCGCGCCGAAAGCGCGACGATCGCCGGCAATCTGGTTCGCGCCATCGGTCTTGCGGCGGTGAAATCGGCGTTACGCGCGGGCGTCCTCACCTTCGGCGTCAGCCGCCCGCGCGTGAGCGGCAACGAGATCGTCGAGATCGCGCCCGCCAAGGGCTTTGTCGGCACCAGCGCAGGCATCATGCTCCGTTCGCCGCAGACCCAGATCGAGGTCAACCATAATACGGTGCAGCGCGACCTCGCGCCCGTCGTCGACGACTCCACCGGCAACTGGCTCGCGCTGACGACGGTCGAGGTCAATCCGAGAACGCCATTCGGGCAGGCCGGCGAGAAGGTCGCCATCCGGCTCGGTGACGGACGCATCCTGGCGGTCGGCGCCGACTATGCGTTCGTCAGGGCCAGCCTCGCCGCCAACGACACCGAGGGCGCGCGGGCCGGCATCATCGGCAACACGCTCTCCGCGCGCGGGCCAGCTCCCGCCGTGCTGGTCGTCGCCGGCCAGGAATGCCTGTTCAACGACAACCGGGTCGAAGCCAGCAACAAGAGCATCGCCGTAGCGCTGGAGAGCGCAATCGCCATCATCAGCACGAACCGCGTGCGCGGCGGCGAAAGCTCGATTCGCCTCGCCAATGCGCGAGCCATGACCGTGCTCGGCAACATCACCACCGGCAACATCATCATCCCCGGCGGCATCGCCAACACGCCGTGGGCGCCGCTCAACGTGATAGGCTGACCTTAGGGAGATAATGCGATGCGCACCTTCATCGTCGGCGAAGAGACCAAGCTCAAGGCGGTCAGCGAGAAGCTGCTGCATGCCAATCTCAGCCATGTTCGCAGCGAGGCTGCGCTCAAGGCCTTGCAGGAGGCCAATCCGCACGCCGACCTCAACAAGCTCGCGCGTGGCACCGTGCTGTTCGTGCCGGATACGCCGGGCTTCAAGGTCAGCACGACCAGCTCCGCCACCGAAGGCCCGCTCGCAGCCTTGAAGGAATTGTTGGACCAGGCGCTCAGTCAGGCGTTTGATGAGACCTCAGCCGGCAACAGCGCGCGCCTCGCGGATCAGGAGCAGACCGTGAAAGCGTTCGACGACAGCACCGTGAAGAAGTCGATCGGCGATCCCACGATCGGCGGCCAGATCCGCGACAGCGTCAATGCCGTGAGGAAGGGCTTTGAGGCCGACCGCGAACTGGCCGCACGCGCGGAGAAGAACATCACCGAAGTCGGCAAGGCCGCGCTTGCCAAGCTCAACGAGCTCGGCAAGATCCTTGGGTGACCTGCCTGCGCACGTCCCCTCGTAGACGGCCATCACACCGCGCAGTAGCGCTCCTGGATGTCCTTGTCGGCGAGCAGCGCCGCAGCACTGCTCTCGTACACGACCTCGCCCTGGTCGATGATCACGGCGCGGTCGGCGAGCCGTAGTGCCCATTCGACATTCTGCTCGACCAAAAGCAGCGTCTTGCCTTCGTCGCGGAGACGGCGGAACAGCACACCCATCTCCTCGACCAGCACCGGCATGATGCCCTCCGAGGGCTCGTCCAGGAGGATCATCCTGGGATCGGCGATCAGCGCCCGCGCAATTGCGAGCATCTGCTGCTCGCCGCCGGAGAGCGTCACGCCCTCCTGGTCGAGACGCTCCTTCAGGCGCGGGAAGGTTTCGGCGATCTCGTCGATCGCGGCGCGCTCCTCGATCTCGCGGCCGGCTGCGACGAGACCGAGGCGAAGGTTCTCGCGCACGGAGAGGCCGGGAACGATACGGCGCTCCTCGGGCACATAGGCAAGGCCAAGATGGAAGCGCTGATGGGCGCGCAGCGGCAACAGCTCCTTGCCCGCAAAACGCACGCGGCCGGTCGCCTTCGGCATCAGCCCCATCATCGCCCGCAAGGTCGTCGTCTTGCCGGCGCCGTTACGGCCGACGAGCGCGACCACCTCCCCCTGTTTCACGTGCAGGGAGATGCCGTGCAGGATGTGGCTCGCGCCATACCAGGCGTGGAGATCGTTGATTTCGAGCAGCGCGGTCTCAGCCATAGCCTTCACTCTGTCCGAGATAGACCCGTCGGACTTCCAGATTGCTCCTGATCTCGTCTGGCGCGCCGTCCGCCAGCAGACGGCCGTGATGCAGCACCACGACGCGCTTGGACAGGCCCAGCACCATCTTCATCTTGTGCTCGACCAGAAGCACGGTGCGCTTATCGGCGAGCCGTTCGAGCAGCGCGACCATGTCCTTGGTCTCTTCCGGCCCCATGCCGGCGGTTGGCTCGTCCAGCAGCAGCAACTCCGGTTCCGAGACCACCGCGATCGCGATCTCCAGCGCCCGCTGCTGGCCATGCGACAGGAATTTTGCCAGCTCGCCGCGCTTGCCGAGCAAGCCGACCGCGTCAAGCGCGGCGTCGGCCTTCGCGTTGAGCTCCGGCAGCCGCGTCCGGTTACGCCAGATGTCGTAGCTGACGGTGAGCGCCTGCGCCGCCACGCGGACGTTCTCGTGCACGGTGAGGTCCGGAAAGATATTGGTGATCTGGTAGGAGCGCGAGATGCCCTGATGCACGAAGCGGTGCTGTGGCAGGCCGTTCAGCTCGCGTCCCCGGAAGTGCAATCTTCCAGACGTCGGCGTCAGCGCGCCGGAGAGGATGTTGAAGAAGGTGCTCTTGCCGGCGCCGTTCGGCCCGATGATCGAGGTGAGCTGTCCCGCGGCAAAGGATACGGTGATGCCCTCGAGCGCGACGAAGCCGCCAAAATGCTTGCCGAGGCCTTCGGCGCGAAGGAGTTCGCCGCTCATGGCCGCGCCTTTCCGACACCGAGCGCGTCCAGCAGCGTGCCCCAGATGCCCTTGGGCAGGAACAGCACGAACAGCACGAAGATCGCGCCGACGAAGATCTGCCAATGCGGCGTCCACACCGAGATGACGTCCTCCAGGATCAGGAATGTTGCCGCGCCGACGAACGGCCCGAAGAAGCTGCGCGCGCCGCCGAGCAGCACCATCATCACGATCATGCCCGAGGTCTGGTAATGCAGAATATCGAGCGGCACGATCGATAGATGCAGCGCCAGCATGCAGCCGCCGAGCGAGGAGATCGCCCCCGACAGCATGAACACGATCAGCTTGCTGCGCTCGACATTGTAGCCGCAGGCCCGCGCCCGTTGCTCGTTCTCGCGGATCGCCTCGATGACGGCGCCGAACGGCGAGTTCAGGATGCGTGACTGGAACCACATGGCGAGCGCGGCCAACGCCATCAGCACGTAATATTTGTTGACGGGGTCGAGGAAATTGACCGAGAGGCCGAACAGGCTGATGCGGTCGACGGTGAAGCCGCGCAGGCCGTTCTCGCCGCCGGTGAAGGACGAGGCCTGCAGCGCGACGTAATAGACGAGCTGCGCCAGCGCGAGCGTCACCATGGAGAAGTAGATGCCGCGGGTGCGCGTCGAGACGATGCCGATCGCGGCGGCAAGGCAGGTGCTGAGCAGCACCGCGATCGCAACCGCCAGGAACCAGGGCACTCCGTAGCGGCCAATCGCGATCCCCGTAAAATAAGCGCCGGCGCCGAAGAAGGCCGCCTGGCCGAACGACAGCAGCCCGGTGTAGCCGAACAGCAGATTGTAGCCCATCACCACGACGCCGTAGATCAGGACGTTGACGGCGAGTGCCTGCGACGGCAGCAGCCACGGCAGCACGGCCAGCACCGCGATCGACAGCAGCACGCGCTGCTCGAGAAGCCAGCCGAGCCCGCTCGATGCAGGCTTGGCAACCGCTTCGCCACGCGATGGCGACATCACGCGGTCCTCCCTCTCACGCCGAACAGGCCTTGCGGGCGGATCAGCAGCACCACCGCCATCAGCGCGAACATGACGATGGTCGCCATCTCAGGCGCGAACAGCGCCACCAGGCTGATGGAAACGCCGACCATGAGGCCCGCCACGACTGCGCCGACGATCGAGCCGAGACCACCGATTACCGTCACCACAAAGGCTTCCGCCAGCACCAGCGAGCCCATCTCAGGATTGACGCTGCGCATCGGGCCGGCAAGCACGCCGCCGAGCGCGGCGAGCCCGACGCCGAGGCCGAAAATCGCAAGCCAGACCCGGCCGATGTCGACGCCGAGCACCTGCATGATCATGGGATCGCGCGCTCCGGCACGGACGATCAGGCCGATGCGCGTCTTCTCCAACGTCAGCCAAAGCACCAGCAGCACCACCGCCACCAGCGCGATCACGAACAGACGATAGCGCGGGAAGAAGCCGATGCCGAGGTCGAGCACACCGATCAACTGTGGCGGGGTCGGAAACGGAATGCCGTCGCTGCCGAACACGATGCGTACACCCTCGACCAGGATGTAGCTGAGGCCGAAGGTGAGCAGCAGCGGATCGTCGATCGAGCGTCCATAAAGCCTGCGGATCAGGACAAACTCGATCAGCATGCCGAAGGCGCCGATCAGGATGGGCGCGAGCAGTAATCCCCACCAAAAACTTCCGGTGAGCGATGCCAGATACAGCCCCGCATAAGCCCCGATCATGAACAGCGCGCCGTGGGCGAAATTGACCACCCCGAGCATGCCGAACACGATCGTCAGTCCAAGCGCGGTAATCACCAGGACCGCCCCAAGGGCGATCCCGGAGAGAAGCTGCATGACGATCAGCGACAGGTCCATCGTCACAAGTCTTAGGTCGCGTGGCCGAGCTCGCTGCAGCTGCGCAGCATGTCGTCGGAGCCGGCGTCGTTGGCGAGGATCGCGAACAGATCGTTCTCGTTGGCCATGGCCGACTTCTTCTTGGACTCCAGCACCAGCACCGGCTGCACCGACTGGTGATCGCATTTGCGGTAGTGCTGCGGACCCTTGGTCAGATCGTATTGGAGCTTCTCCAGGGCGTCGACGACCTTGTTGGTGTCGGTGCCGCCGGCCGCCTGCATCGCTGCCAGCAGCGATCCGACGCCGGAATAGCCATAGGCGCCGTAATCGGTCGGGATCGCACCAGCATTGGCGGCCTTGAACGCCGTATTGAACGCGGCGGCCGACTTGCTCTGTGTCTCCAGGCCCCAGTAATAGTTGGCGCCGCCGACCACGCCCTCGAACACGTCGGGGCCGACCGCGAGCCGCTGGTTGTGCAGGATCACGGGCACGACGATCTTCATCTGCTGCTTGACGCCGAAATCCACGGCCTGCTTGATCGCATTGGCCTGGTCGCGGCCGAAATTGGAGATGCAGATCACGTCCGGCCGCATCGACATCAGACGCGGCATGAAGGTGGAGTAATCGGCCGCGCCGAACGGATGCAGGATCTCGCCGACATTGTCGGCGCCGATCGCCGCCTGCGCGCGCTTGAAGCCGCGCAGCATCTCATGGCCATAGGCGTAGTCCGCAACGAGGTGCGCGACCTTCATACCCTTCTTCAGTGTCTGCCGCGCCACGGCAGCGGTCGTCATGTGCGGGTTCAGCGCCTCGTGGAAGGTGAACTTGCTGAAATCCTTGGCCTCGTTGATCGTGTCGGACTGGCTGATCGAGACGTAGATCACGCCGCGGGCGCGGGTGACCTCGTTGACCGCAAGCTGCACGGCGCTGGAGAGCGCGCCGACCACGGCGTGAACCTTGTCCTTCTCGATCAGCTCGAGCGTACGGGTTGCGGCTTCACCGGCATTGAGCTTGTCGTCGCGCACCAAGAGCTCGACCTTGCGGCCGCCGATGCCGCCCCTGTCGTTGACGAGTTTTACCGCGAGCTCGGCGCATTTGACCTGATCGCGTGCTTCGGCGGCGAACGGGCCGGTCAACGGGGTCGGGAAGCCGATGCGGATGGTCTCATCCGCGGCGCGGCCGAGCCCGGGCATGGCGAGCAGTGCCGCACTGGCCGAGAGGCCGGCGAGCGCGGTGCGACGGGATATTTTCGGGGTCGAACCGGATTTGGGCATGATTTCCTCCAAGGTCTTTTTTCTAGAATCGCTTCAGGGCTTTGAGCACTTTGGTCGGCGTGATCGGGATCGAATTAATGGTGGCATCGAACGGCGTGAGCGCGTCGTTGACGGCGTTGAGCACGCAAGCCGACGCGGCCGCCGTGCCGGCCTCGCCGACCCCCTTGGCGCCGAGCTCGGTATCGGCGGTCGGCGTCTCGACATGGGCGATGACGATATCAGGCATTTCCATCGGCATCGGCACAAGGTAGTCCACGAGCGAGCCGTTCATGAGCTGGCCGGTGTCGCTGTAGCGGCACTCCTCGAACAGGGCCGCACCCAGCCCCTGCACGATGCCGCCGCGGAGTTGCTCATCCACCAGCATCGGATTGATCACACGGCCGCAATCCTCGACGATGAAATGCTTCAACACCTTGATGAAGCCGGTCTCGACATCGACCTCCAGCGAGCAACCCTGGATGCCGTTGGTGAAGGCGAAGGGATAACCCTGCGGCGCGAAATGGTGGCTGACGGTGAGCTGCGCCTGCGTACCGGGCGGCAGGGTATCCGAACGGAAATAGGCGATACGCGCGATCTCTGAGATCGGCATCCGCTGGTTCCGCGACGCCGCATCGACCACCTGACCGTCGATGATGTCGAGCGCTGACGGCTGCTCCTGAAGGATGAGCGCCGCGATTTCCAGAATGTTGCGCTTGAGCACGCGCGTGGCCTGCAGCGCGGTCTCACCGCCAATGCCGGCGCCGCGGCAGGCCCAGGTGGCGCCGCCGTGCGGCGTCACTTCCGTATCGCCGGTGATGACCTTGACGTGCTCCTGCGCGAGGCCAAGCTGATCGGCGACGATCTGGCTGATGATGGCCTCGGTGCCCTGCCCCTGCTCGGTGACGGAGATCAGACAGCGCACCTCGCCCGATGGCGTCAGGCTGAGAATGGCACCGTCCTGCGAGGAGATGCGCGCGCCGCCGACGCCATAAAAGGCCGGGCTCGGGTTGGTGATTTCGATGAAAGTCGCAATTCCGATGCCGCGATAGATGCCGCGCTTGCGCAAGTCGGCCTGCTCGGCGCGCAAGCGGTCGTAGTCCATCATCTCGTGCAGGCGCTTCAGACAGGCCTGATGCGACAGCGCCTCGAAGCGATAGCCGGTCGGCGAGGTCTGCGGATAGGCATCGTCGGCGATCACGTTCTGCGCGCGGATTGCGAAGGGATCGAGGCCGACCTTCGCCGCTGCCATGTCGACCAGCCGCTCGGTGACGGCGCAGGCGATGGGATGGCCGACGGCACGATACTGGCTGGTCTGCACCTTGTTCTGGAACAGAACCTCCAGCATGGCGCGGTAATTCCTAAAGCGATATGGACCGCCCATCAGGCGGATCACCTGATTGCCCTCGACCACGCTGGTGCGCGGATAGGTCGAGAAGGCTCCGATCGCGGTCAGATCGAGCGCGTCCATCGCAAGAATCTCGCCCTTGGCATCGAGCGCCATGCGGGCGCGGACGCGGTGGTCGCGGGCGTGGATGTCGGAGACAAAGGATTCGATGCGGTCAGCGACGTATTTGACGGGACGGCCGAGCAGGATCGAGAGGCCGACCACCGCCATGTCCTCGTGATAGACATGCAGCTTCATGCCGAAGGAGCCGCCGATGTCCGTCGCGATGACGCGAACGCGGGCCTCGGGAATGCCGTAGTGGCGCGAATAGAGGTCCTGGAACTGATACGGCGTCTGCGTCGCGTGATGCACGGTGAGCATGCCGGCGGACGGATCATAGTCGGCGACGATGGCGCGCGGCTCCAGAGTCACCGCGGTGTGGCGACCGAAAGAAAATTCCTCTTCCACCACATGCGCGGCATTCGCGAAAGCGTCGTCGACGGTTCCGTTGTCGAGCTGGCTGCGAAAGCAGACATTGTTGGTGCTGCCGGGATTGATCAGGGCACCGCCGACCTCTCGCGCTGCATCGATATCCACGACCAGAGGAAGGTCCTCGTAGTCGACCTCGATCAGCTCCAGCGCGTCCTCGGCGATCGCCCGGCTCTCGGCGACCACGGCCACCACCGCTTGCCCAGCCCAGACCACGCGGTCGAGCGGTAGCGGCAATTGCGCCGAAGAGGTCATGCCCTTGAAGTGATCGAGCGTGCCCGTCCAGGGCGTGCAGATTTTTGCGAGATCGGCGCCCGTTGCGACAAGATGCACGCCTTCGAGCCTGCGGGCTTCATCGGCGTTGATCGCAACGATCTTCGCGTGCGCATGCGGGCTGCGCAGGAACGCAGCGTAGAGCATGCGCGGCAGCTTGAGATCGCTGATATAGCGCCCGCGCCCGGCCAGCAGCCGCTTGGCGTTGGGCCGCGGCACGGAGCGGCCGATATAGGAATTCGGGCGATCGAGCGAGGTCAGCGGTGCACTCATGCTGCGCCTCCGCCCTCGCTGCGCGCCTTGGCAACAGCGTCGATGGCATCGACGATCGCTTCATAGCCGGTGCAGCGGCAGTAGTTGCCCGACAGCGCGTCGCGAATTTCCTCGCGGCTTGGCTGCGCCACCTGCGACAGCAGCTCGTGCGCATTTACCAGCATGCCCGGCGTACAGAAGCCGCATTGCAGCGCGTTGCGGCGATGGAATTCGGCCTGAAGATCGGCGATGACGCCGCTCTCGGAGAGGCCCTCGATCGTGTTGATGGTCGCGCCGTCGGCCTGCACGGCGAACATCAGGCAGGAATGCACCGCGCGGCCGTCGAGCTGGACGAGGCAGGCGCCACAAGCACCCATCTCGCAGCCGGCGTGGGTGCCGGTCAGCTCCAGCACGTTGCGGAGGCAATCGACCAGCGTCTCGCGCGCCGCGACCTCGCAGGTGATCTTGCGGCCGTTGACGATGAAGCGGACCCGGACGGTCTCGCCGGCTTCGTCCAGCAAGGTTTCGTCGAAGTCACTCATGCGCCGTCCCTCAGACGTCCGAGCAGGCGCCCGAGCAGGACGCGGGCGAGATGCAGCCGCATCGCCGGCGGCACCTCGTCACTGTCGGGCGGCGCAAGGTCGCCTTCGAGTGCGGCTTGGGCTGCGGCGATACGCTCCGCGTCGAGATTCGAGCCGATCAGGGTGGCTTCCGTGCCCTTCACCCGCGTCGGCGTGTTGCCGACCGAGAAGAAGGAGATGCGGATGTCGTCGATGCGGTCGCCGGTGAAGGTCGCGAGCAGGCCGCAACCGACCAGCGCGTAGTCGCCGCGCCGGCGCGCCAGTTCGTCGAACGCAAAGCGCTGGTCGGCCTTGAACAGCGGGACGTAGACTGCGGTGATCAGCTCGCCCGGCTGCAACGCGGTTTCGAACAGGTCGAGGAAGAAATCGTCGGCCTTGACGCGCCGGGTAGCCGTAGCGCCCGCGATCTCGATCTCCGCGTCGAGCGCCAGCGTCATCGCCGGGAACTCAGAAGCCGGATCGGCGAGCGCGACGCTGCCGCCAAAAGTGCCGCGATTCCGGATCGCCGGATGGGCGACGAAGGGCGCCGCGGCATGCAAGAGCGGCGCGAACTCCGCGATCAGCGGCTCGCTCAGCATCTCGCAATGGCGCGTCAGCGCGCCGATGCGCAGATATCCGCCTTCGCGCCTGATGCCGCGCAGCTCGTCGATATGGGTGATGTCGATCAAAAGCCGCGGCGCCTGCAGCCGCAGCGACAGCGCCGGCACGAGGCTCTGCCCCCCGGCAATGAAGCGCGCGTCATCGCCGGCGCGCGCGTGGGCATCCAGCGCTTGGTCGATCGTCGCAGCACGAAAATAGCTGAAAGCCCTCGCCTTCACCGCCGTTTCCTCGAGATCCGTCGGCTCATCAGCCGGGACGCCAGATTTGTAACCATCTGGTCTCAAAATCCTGACACGCCACCAGGGAGCGGTCAACAGAAAATGACCATTTGGTCACAAATGTACCTTTAGGCTAAGAAGGCGGATGGCGAAAAAGACGCAGAAGATTGCGAAGCGACCGCGGCGGCGGACCGAGACGCGTGAGGCAGCTGCGCCAAAGCGCCGCAACATGCGCGCCGCCGACCGCGAGCGCGCGATCGTGGACGAAGCGATCCGCTTCTTTGCCGAGCGCGGCTTCGAGGGCCAGACCCGCGAACTGGCAAAACGCGTGGGCATCACCCATTCAGCGATCTATCGCCACTTCCCGAGCAAGGAAGCGCTGATCGAGCGGGTCTACCAGGAGGTCTATCTCAGCCGTTGGTCGCCGGATTGGGGCCCGATGATCCGCGACCGCTCACTATCGCTGGAGGCACGGCTGACGCGCTTCTACCTCGACTACGTCGAGCGCGTGTTCGAGTACAATTGGGTGCGGATCTTCGTCTTCTCCGGGATGAAGTCGTTCGGCATCACCGGCCGCTATCTCGACATCGTCCGCCGCGAGATCATCGAGCCGGCAGCAGCCGAGCTACGGCACGATCTGAAATTGCCCGATGCGAAAGCCCATCCGCTGAGCGAACGCGAGACAGAGCTATTCTGGGGCCTGCACGGTCGCATCTTCTATCTCGCGATCCGCAAATTCATCTACGAGACGCCGATCCCTGCCGATCTCGATGCCATCGTCCGGGACGCCGTCCAGACTTTCATGGACGGCGCGAAGACGACGATGCCGAAGCTCCTGGTGCGCGGCTAGCTATTTCGCCAGGCTCGGCAGATCGAGCCCCTTGTCACGGGCGCAGTCGATCGCGATCTCGTAACCCGCGTCCGCATGGCGCATGACGCCGCTGGCGGGATCGTTCCACAGCACACGCTCGATCCGCTTGGCCGCTTCGGGCGTGCCGTCGGCGACGATCACCATGCCGGCGTGCTGGGAATAGCCGATGCCGACGCCGCCGCCATGATGCAGCGAGACCCAGGTCGCACCGCTGGCGCAATTCAGCAGCGCGTTGAGCAGCGGCCAGTCCGAGACCGCGTCCGAGCCGTCCTTCATCGCCTCGGTCTCGCGGTTGGGGCTCGCCACCGAGCCGCTGTCGAGATGATCGCGACCGATCACGATCGGCGCTTTCAATTCGCCGCGCGCCACCATCTCGTTGAAGGCGAGGCCGAGGCGATGGCGATCGCCGAGCCCGACCCAGCAGATCCGCGCCGGCAGGCCCTGGAACTTGATGCGCTCCTTGGCCATGTCGAGCCAGTTGTGCAGATGCTTGTCATCGGGCATCAACTCCTTGACCTTGGCGTCGGTCTTGAAGATGTCGTCGGGATCGCCCGACAGCGCAGCCCAACGGAACGGCCCCACGCCGCGGCAGAACAACGGACGGATATAGGCGGGCACGAAGCCGGGGAAATCGAAGGCGTTCTTCAGGCCCATGTCCTGCGCCATCTGGCGGATGTTGTTGCCGTAGTCGAGCGTCGGAATGCCCTGCGCATGGAAATCGAGCATGGCTTGGACGTGCTCGACCATCGAGGTCTTCGAGGCGCGCTCGACCGCTTTCGGATCGGACGCGCGCTTCGCCTCCCAATCGGCGAGCGTCCAGCCCTTCGGCAAGTACCCGTTGATCGGATCATGCGCGCTGGTCTGGTCGGTGACGATGTCGGGCTTGACGCCGCGGCGCACCAGTTCTGGAAAGATCTCCGCGGCATTACCGAGCAGGCCGACCGAGACTGCCTTCTTCGTCTTCGCGGCATCCGCCATGATCGCCAGCGCTTCGTCGAGTGTTCCGGCCTGTCGATCGAGATAGCCGGTCCGCAGCCGCATCTCGATGCGGCTCGGCTGACATTCGACCGCAAGCATCGAAGCGCCTGCCATGGTCGCGGCCAGTGGCTGCGCGCCGCCCATGCCGCCAAGGCCAGCGGTGAGAATCCATTTTCCCGCGAGGCTGCCGCCGTAATGGCGACGGCCGACTTCGACGAAGGTCTCGTACGTCCCCTGCACGATGCCCTGGCTGCCGATATAGATCCAGGAGCCCGCGGTCATCTGACCGTACATCATCAGGCCCTGCCGATCGAGCTCGTTGAAATGATCGAGCGTTGCCCAGTGCGGGACGATGTTGGAATTCGCGATCAGCACGCGCGGCGCGTCGGCATGGGTGCGGAACACGCCGACCGGCTTGCCGGACTGGACCAGCAGCGTCTGGTCGTTCTCGAGCTTGCGCAGGGCGGCCGTGATCCGGTCAAAGCTCTCCCAGTCGCGCGCGGCGCGGCCGATGCCGCCATAGACAACGAGCTCGCTCGGGCGCTCCGCGACATCAGGATCGAGGTTGTTCATGAGCATGCGCAGCGGCGCTTCCGTCAGCCAGCTCTTGGCGCTGATGTCGCTGCCGCGCGGGGCGCGGATGGTGCGGTCATTGTCCAGTCGGCGGTTCATGAGGACCTCTTCAGGCAAGTCTCGGAAACGGATCGATTGAAAGCTTGGCGAGCGCCGCGGCCGGCAGCGCATCGGCTTCGATCAGTGCTGCGGCCTTGGCGAGATCACCGGCCATGTAGCGGTCGGCGCCGAGCGCGGGCACCTGCTCGCGAAGCCTCGCGATGACGGCAACAAGCGGCGCGCTGGTCGCATGCGGCGCGCGCAGCGTGATGCCTTGCGCGGCGACCAGAAGCTCGATGCCAAGGATCGCGGCGAGATTGTCGGACATGTCGGAGAGGCGCCGCGCGGCATGCGCGGCCATGGAGACATGGTCTTCCTGATTGGCGCTGGTCGGCGTCGAGTCAATCGAGCAGGCCAACGCGCGCTGCTTGTTCTCGGCATAGAGCGCCGCGGCCGTCACCTCGGCGATCATGAAGCCGGAATTGATGCCGGGATCCGGCGTCAGGAACGGCGGCAGACCGAAATTGAGCGCTGGATCGACCAGCGTCGCGATGCGCCGCTCGCTGATCGCGCCGATCTCAGACAGCGCCAGTGCGATCGCATCGGCGGCAAAGGCAACGGGCTCGGCGTGGAAATTGCCTCCGGAGACGATCTCGCCGGTCTCGACCAGCACCAGCGGATTGTCGGTGACCGCATTGGCCTCGACGATCAGCGTGCGCGCAGCCTGCATGATCAGATCAAGCGCCGCGCCCGCAACCTGCGGCTGGCAGCGCAGGCAATAGGGATCCTGCACGCGCTCGTCGCCTTCGAGGTGTGACAGGCGGATATCGCTGCCGTCGAGCAGCGCGGTCAGCGTCGCGGCCGCGGCGATCTGCCCCGCATGACCGCGCAGCGCCTGGATCTCGGGGCGGAACGGCGCCGTCGACGCCATCGCCGCATCCACCGACAGCGCGCCGGTCACCAGCGCGGCGCGGGCGAGACGAAACGCGCGCAGCACGCCGGCGATGGCGTAAGCCGTCGAGAACTGCGTGCCGTTGATCAGCGCGAGCCCTTCCTTGGGACCGAGCGTCAGCGGCGCAAGGCCGGCTGCCGCGAGCGCCTCGGCACCGGGGACGGTCTTACCGTCGAGGATCGCCTGCCCCTCACCGATCATCACCGCGGTCATATGTGCGAGCGGCGCGAGATCGCCGGAGGCGCCGACTGAGCCCTGCTGCGGCACCAGCGGTGAGATGCCCCGCGCCAGCATGGCCTGCAACTGCTCGATCACCTCGCGGCGGACGCCGGAGGCGCCACGCCCGAGCGAGACGATCTTCAGCGCCATCATCAGCCGGACGATCGGCTCAGGCGTCGTAGGGCCTACGCCGCAACAATGCGAGACGATGAGATTGCGCTGGAGCAGCGCGGTCTGATCCGGCGGAATGCGCTTCGACGCCAACTTTCCGAAGCCGGTGTTGATGCCGTAGACGGGCGCCGCGGCGTGTGCCGCCTTTGCGACGATCTCCGCAGCCGCCTCGACGCGCGGCCAGAACGCGGGGTCGAGCACGACGGGCGCACCAGCCAGCACGCGCGCGAGATCGTCGAGGCTCACCGTTCCCGGCTTGACGACAATCGCTGCGCCCTGCTCCATCACTGGCCCCTCCAGACACGGCGGTGCAGCGGATTGAAGCCGATGCGATAGACCAGCTCAGCGGGACGCTCGATATCCCAGATCGCGAGATCGCACCATTTGCCGGCTTCCAGCGTACCGGTTTCATCGAGCACGCCGAGCGCCCGTGCGCCTTCGCGGGTAACACCGGCAAGGCATTCGGCGACGTTCATCCGGAACAACGTTGCACCCATGTTCATCGCGAGCAGCAGCGAAGTCAGCGGCGAGCTGCCGGGATTGCAGTCGGTCGCGAGCGCCATATGGACGCCGTGCTTGCGGAACGCCTCCACCGGCGGTTTTTGCGTTTCGCGGATGAAGTAGAAGGCACCGGGCAGCAGCACCGCGACCGTGCCTGCCTTGGCCATCGCGGCAGCGCCGGCTTCGTCGGTGTGCTCGAGGTGATCGGCGGAGAGCGCGGAGAATTTTGCGGCGAGCGCAGCACCGCCGAGATTCGAGAGTTGATCGGCATGCAGCTTGACCGGCAAAGCCAACCCTCTCGCAGTCTCGAACACCCGCGCCGTCTGCTCGGCCGAGAACGCGATGCCCTCCATGAAGGCATCGACGGCATCAGCCAGGCCTGCCTTTGCGACGGCAGGCAGCATCTCCTTGCAGACGAGATCGATGTAGCGGTCCTTGTCGCCATTCGCTTCCACCGGCAACGCATGCGCGCCGAGGAAAGAGGTGCGGATCGTAACCGGCCGCTGACGACCGAGGCTGCGCGCGGCAGAGAGCTGGCGCATCTCGGTCTCGGCATCGAGGCCGTAGCCCGACTTGATCTCGACCGTGGTAGCGCCCTCGCGGATCAACGCATCGAGCCGCGGCAGCGAGCTCGCGACGAGCTCGGCTTCGCTCGCCTTGCGCGTCGCGGCCACGGTCGAGACGATACCGCCGCCGGCACGCGCGATCTCCTCGTAGCTCGCGCCCTTCAGGCGCAGCTCGAATTCATGCGCGCGGTTGCCGCCATAGACGAGATGCGTGTGGCAGTCGACGAGGCCCGGCGTGATCCAGCGCCCCTCGCAATCGATCCGCTTGATGGCGTCGGCATCAACAGGAAAATCCGCCTCCGCGCCCGCATAGACGATATGTCCGCCGCGGATGGCGATCACGCCATGCTCGATCTCGCCGAGATCGGGACCGTCGGCCCGCATCGTGGCGAGCCGGGCGTTGTGCCAGATCCGGTCGAAGCGCTCTGCCATGCAACGGTCCCTTCGCGAAGTCCCTGCGCCCTGGGATGCTTGACTTATATGTCTAGACATATAATCGTAAGACGGTTCTGTCCAGCCGGCGTGTCATCATGTCCCGACTGCATTTTGCCTCCGCGCTCCTGCCTTCGGGCTGGGCCAATGACGTGCAGGTGGTAATCACCGCCGGCGCGATCGCGGAGGTGACGCCGGGCGTTGCGCCTGCCGCCGGCGACGAGCGCCACGCTATCGCGCTTCCGGGACTTGCGAGCCTGCACAGCCATGCGTTCCAGCGCGGCATGGCGGGGCTCGCGGAGCTGCGCGGCGACTCCACCGACACGTTCTGGACCTGGCGCGAGACGATGTACCGCTTCGCGCTGGCGATGACGCCGCATGACGTTACCGCTGTCGCGACGCTGCTTTATGTCGAGATGCTGGAGCAGGGTTTTACCCGCGTCGGCGAATTCCATTATCTGCATCACGACCGCGACGGCTCGCACTATTCCGACGTCGGCGAGATGGCGGCACGCATCGCGCAGGCTGCCGAAGCGTCAGGCATTGCGTTGACGCTGCTGCCGAGTTTTTATGCGCATGGCTCCTTCGGCGGCGCGGCGCCGCATGACGGCCAGCGCCGCTTCATCTGCTCGGTCGATCAGTTCGCCGCGTTGATGGCAGCGTCGCGCAAGGCGATCGCAACCTTGCCCGGCGCCAATATCGGCATCGCGCCGCACAGTCTGCGCGCGGTTGCGCCGGACGAGCTCGCGGCAATCATTCCGCTCGCGAACGGCGGGCCGGTGCACATTCATGCCGCCGAGCAAGTGAAGGAAGTCGACGATTGCCTCGCCTGGTCGGGGAAGCGCCCGGTACAATGGCTGCTGGAGCACGCGCCACTCGATCGGCGCTGGTGCCTCATCCACGCAACTCACATGACTGATACGGAAGTCAGCGCATTCGCGAAGACCGGCGCGGTGGCGGGCCTCTGCCCCATCACCGAAGCGAGCCTCGGCGATGGCATCTTTGCGGCACGCGAATTTCTCGCTGCCGGCGGCGCGTTCGGCGTGGGCACCGATTCCAACGTGCTGGTCGGCGTCGCCGACGAACTGCGTCAACTCGAATACGGTCAGCGACTGAAGCATCGCCAGCGCAACGTGCTCTCCAGCGGCGCGGGCCGCTCGACGGGACGCACACTGTTCGATCATGCGCTCGCGGGCGGAGCGCAGGCGCTCGCGCAAGCAACAGTTGGCCTCACCTCCGGTGCGCGCGCCGATATCGTGACGCTGGACAGCGCTCATCCGTCGCTGGCAGGGCGCACAGGCGACGCCGCCGTTGACGGCTGGATCTTTGCTGCAGGCAACGGCGCGATCGATTGCGTCTGGGCCGGCGGCGACAAGGTCGTAGAAGGCGGGCAGCATAAATTGCGTCAGGCTGCGCGCGAGCGCTTCAACGCGGCGGTGCGGAGGCTCGTCGCATGAGCCTTGCCACCGACGTGGCCGAAAAGCCGACGCTCTACAAGCGCATCCGCGCCGACATCGAAAAACGCATCCTGACGGGCGAGTGGCCACCGGGCCATCGCATTCCCTTCGAGCACGAGCTGGTCGCCCGCTACGGCTGCTCGCGCATGACCGTGAACAAGGCACTGTCGGAACTCGCACAGGCCGATCTCATTGAACGGCGGCGGCGGGCCGGCTCGTTCGTGCGGCGGCCGCAGCATCAATCGGCGGTTCTCAAGATCGCCGATATCCGCGCCGAGATCACCGCGCTCGGCCGCACCTACGGTTACGAGTTGATCGGCCGCAAGCTGCGCGCGGCGACCGCTGCCGACCGCGACCGTCTCGGCGTGAAGAAGGCCGGCAAGGTGGTCGCGATCGCCTGCCGGCATAGCGCCGACAACGTGCCCTTCGCTGTCGAGGACCGGCTGATCGATCTCGCCTCCGTGCCGGACGCAGCGAAGGCCGATTTTTCGCGTGAGCCGCCCGGTTCCTGGCTGCTTCATCATGTCCCATGGACAGAAGCCGAGCATACGATCAGCGCCATCGTAGCGGATGATCGCACGGCGGAAGCGCTCGACATCGCCATCGGCGCGCCCTGCCTCGTGATCGACCGCTATACCTGGCGCAGCGCGCGCACGATCACCGCGGTGCGCCTGCTCTATCCCGGTGACTCTCACCGCCTTGTCGCCCGATTCAAGGGAGGCTGAGATGACGATGTCGGCACAAATCGTGCAACGCTTCGGGCAACGGTCCATGAGGGCCGACAGAGATCAACAGGACGTCAATCCATCGATCGGCAAGAGGACGACAATCATGCGTAGTTCAAAGGTATTTGCGACAATCATTGCCCTCGCGGCTTCTACTCCGGTGCTCGCCGACGACGTCAAGGTCGGCGTCGGCATCTCGGGATGGACCGGCTTCGCGCCGCTGACGCTGGCGAAGGAGGCCGGCATCTTCAAGAAGAACGGCCTCGACGTCACCATCAAGAAGATCCCGCAGAAAGACCGCCATCTCGCCATTGCCTCCGGCGACATCCAGTGCGCGGCGACCACGGTCGAGACCTGGATCTCATGGAACGCCAACGGCGTTGCCACCAAGCAGATCTTCCAGCTCGACAAGAGCTATGGCGCCGACGGCATGGCTGTGCGCAACGACGTCGCCGCGATCAAGGATCTGAAGGGCAAGACGGTCGCAGCCTCCGCGCCGGGCACCTCGCCCTATTTCGCGCTGGCCTGGATGCTCAAGAAGAACGGCCTCACCACGAAGGACGTCACAGTCGTGAACCTCGAGCCCGCCGCTGCCGCGCAGGCCTTCGTCTCCGGCCAGAACGACGCCGCGATGACCTATGAGCCGTATCTGTCGACCGTGCGCGCTGCGCCCGACAAGGGCAAGATCATCGCGACCACGCTGGACTATCCGATCGTCATGGACACCTTCGGCTGCACGCCGAAATTCCTGAACGAGAACCCGAAGGCCGCCAAGGCGCTCGCCGACAGCTATTTCGAGTCGCTCGAGATGATCGCCAAGGATCAGGCCAAGGCCTATGAGATCATGGGCGCCGACGTGAAGCAGACCGGCGAGCAGTTCGGCAACTCGGCAAAGTACCTGCGCTGGCAGGACAAGGCCGCGAACCAGAAGTTCTTCGCGGGCGACTTCCTGACCTTCAACAAGGATGCTGCCGAGCTCCTGCTCGAGGTCGGCATCATCAAGGCCGCGCCGAAGGTCGAAGACCTCTACGACGCAAGCTTCATCAAGTAAGCTTCAACGAATTGCCGGTCCCGCCCGAAGCGGGACCGGCGCCTGATCGACCATTCGGATAGACAGTTTGATGCGTCCCCTGGATCCCGTGACATCGAAGCTGCGCGTGGCCTTCGGCCTTGCGTTCTTCGTGCTGTTCGTAGCCCTCTGGTCCTGGGCGACCTTCGGCGGCCACGTATCGAAGACCTTTCTCGCCAACCCGATGACCATGGTGCAGGAGGGTTATGACCTCCTGGCCAAGCAGGGCTTCGTCTACGACATCGGCATGACGATCTGGCGCGTCGTCGGCGGCTTTGCGCTCGCCGCGATCATCGCAGTGCCGCTCGGCGTGCTGATGGGCGCCTACAAGCCCGTCGAGGCCTTCCTCGAACCGTTCGTCTCCTTTGCACGCTATTTGCCCGCCTCCGCCTTCATTCCGCTGCTGATCCTCTGGGCCGGCATCGGCGAATTGCAGAAGCTGCTCGTGATCTTCATCGGCTCGGTGTTCCAGATCATCCTGATGGTCGCCGTGACCGTCGGCGCGACGCGGCGCGATCTGGTGGAAGCCGCCTATACGCTGGGTGCCAGCGACCGCGGCATCATCCGCCGCGTGCTGCTGCCCTCCTCCGCGCCCGAGATCGCAGAGATCCTGCGGCTGGTGCTGGGCTGGGCCTGGACCTACGTC
Organism: Bradyrhizobium sp. 18BD; assembly: GCF_054185225.1. Classification (NCBI taxonomy): domain Bacteria; kingdom Pseudomonadati; phylum Pseudomonadota; class Alphaproteobacteria; order Hyphomicrobiales; family Nitrobacteraceae; genus Bradyrhizobium; species Bradyrhizobium sp. 18BD. The sequence continues at coordinate 390,637 of NZ_JAVAYL010000005.1, forward strand.
ATCGTCGCCGAGCTGATCGGTTCGTCCTCAGGCATCGGTCACATGATCACCGACAGCCAGGCGCTGCTCAACACCGGGCAGATCATCTTCGGCATCATCGTGATCGGATTGATCGGCCTTCTCTCGGACTTCATGTTCAAGGCATTCAACGCCTGGCTGTTTCCGTGGAGGCTCGCATGACCACGCTGAAGATCGAGCAGGTCTCGCGCACATTCCCCGCGCGGCACGGCAACGCACCCACCAGGGCGCTGGAGCCGACCGACCTCACCATCGGCAACAACGACTTCGTCACCATCCTCGGCCCTTCCGGCTGCGGCAAGTCCACGCTGCTGCGCATCGTCGCAGGCCTCGACCGTCCGAGCAGCGGCCGCGTCACGCTCGATGGCCGCGAGGTTACCGGCCCGGGTGCCGATCGCGGCATGGTGTTCCAATCCTACACGCTGTTCCCCTGGCTGACCGTGCGCGAGAACATCGCCTTCGGCCTGCGCGAGCGCGGCGTCTCCGAGGCGAAGCGCCACAAGATCGCCGATGCCTTGATCCGCCAGGTCGGATTGTCCGGCTTCGAGAACCACTGGCCGAAGCAGCTCTCCGGTGGCATGCAGCAGCGCACCGCGATTGCGCGTGCGCTCGCCAATGATCCCAAAATCCTGCTGCTCGACGAGCCCTTCGGCGCGCTCGACAACCAGACCCGCGCCCTGATGCAGGAGATGCTGCTGGGCATCTGGGAGCGCGACCAGAAGACCGTGCTGTTCGTGACCCACGACATCGAGGAAGCGATCTTCCTCGGCAGCCGCGTCATCGTCATGAGCGCGCGCCCCGGCCGCATCAAGGCCGAGATCAATGTGGACCTGCCGCATCCGCGCTCCTACAAGATCAAGACCACGCCCGAATTCGTCCAGCTCAAGGAGCGGCTGGTCGAGGAAATCCGCACCGAGGCGCTGAAGGTTGCCGAACATGCCTGACCATCGTCCTTCCGTTGACGGAGCGCGCGTCCTCGCCGACCTCAATGCGCTCCGCGCCATCGGCGCCTACAAGACCGGCGTGCACAAGCCGACCTTCTCCGAGCCGCACAAGCTTTCGCTCGAATGGCTCGTGCAAAAGCTGCCCGGGGCTGGCCTTGCCGCGGCGACGGACGGCATCGGCAACGTCTTCGGCACCAGCGCAACGCCGGGACCGAAACTTCTGGCTGGCTCACACCTGGAGAGCCAGAACTACGCCGGCTGGCTCGACGGCCCGCTCGGCGTGGTCTACGCGCTCGAAGCCGCGCGGGTTCTCAATATCGATCCCAGCGTGAAAGGCGCCGTCGAAGTTGCGGCGTGGTGCGATGAGGAAGGCCATTTCGGCAGCTTCCTCGGCTCGCGCTCCTATGTCGGACAGGTCACCGAGGCCGAGATCGACGCCGCGCGCGACCGCACCAGCGGCCGCACCATGCGCGATGCCCTCGCCGACATGGGCCTTGCGGGACGCGCACGCATCGCCGTCGAGCCGGGGCGGCACGTCGGATATCTGGAGGCGCATATCGAGCAGGGCGACACGCTCGAAAGCGGCAAGCTCGCGATCGGCGTCGTCACCTCCATCGTCGGTATCTGGCAATACAAGATCAATTTCACCGGCGAACAGAACCACGCCGGCACCACGCGCATGTCCGTGCGCAAGGATGCCGGGTTGGCACTGGCCAGATTCTGCGTCGCGATCGACGAACGTTTTCCGGCCGCGTGCGGTCCCCGTACGGTCTGGACCACCGGCCGCATCACCCTCGATCCCGGCGCACCGAGCATCATCCCCGGCGGCGCCGAGATGCTGTTCCAGATCCGCGACGACAACCCCGCTGTGATCGCACGGCTGGAAGAACTGCTGCGGACGATGGCGGCTGAGGCCAGCGCGAAGGGCCCCTGCACCGTCAACGTGGAGAAGATCCGCACCGGCGTGCCCGCCATGATGAACCCTGGCATTCAGGATGCGATCGAGGCCGCGAGCAAGACCTTTGCCGACGGACGGTCCATCCGTATGCCCAGCGGCGCCGGCCACGATGCGCAGATCCTGGCGACCGTCATGCCCGCAGGCATGCTGTTCGTGCCGTCGATCGGCGGCATCAGCCATCACTGGACCGAGAACACGACCGACGCCGACATCGTCACCGGCGCGCAAGTCTTCGTCGATGCCTGCCGGCGCATTCTCGGAGGCTAGGCGTCCGATGCCGGTATCATGAGCGCGAGCGACACCTATACGGAGGCTACGACCGGCTATTGGCAGGAGCTGACGTCGGACATCCCCACGCGTTTTTCGCCGACGCCGCCCTATCGCTTCGGCTATCCCGTCACCCTGCCCTGCGGCCGCATTCTCGTCCTGCCGCTGCGGCAGCTGCCTGATGGCGATCGCGCAGTCGCCTCACTCATCGCCAACCAGGCGTCACACCTCGTTATCGCGGCGCTGGCAGACCACATGGCGACGCAGGCGCGCGCGTTCGATGCCGAGATCATCGTGGGCCTGCCGACCCTCGGTCTTGCCTTCGCATCGGAGGTCGCCGAACGGCTCGGACAGCCGCGCTATGTCCCACTCGGCTATTCGCGCAAATTTTGGTACGACGACACGCTCTCCGAGCCCGTCAGTTCAATCACCAGCCCGGATGCCGGCAAGAGGCTGCGGCTGGACCCGAACCTGCTGCCCTTGATCGCAGGCCGCCGGGTGGTGCTGGTAGATGATGCGATCTCGACCGGCGCGACCGCGATCGCCGCCGTTCGCCTGTTGCAGACGATCGGCGCCGAGATCACCGGCATGGTCGTCGCGATGAAGCAGACCAACCGCTGGCAAGCCTCGACGGCGCCGCTTCCGGTGCGGGCTGTCTACGGCTGCCCGCTGTTTCAGCGTAGCGAGGGCGGCTGGGTGCCGCTGACGGAGACGTGGCCCGCCATCCCCTGATCGGCCGAGGCGGTTCTTGAGCCGGATTGGGCAAAACCCGATCGCTTTGGGAAAGACCGCTCGCGCTCAGCGTGGCTAGAATCTCGTTCGCGCACGCGAGAGATTCATTCCTGCCATGTCCGAAAGCCCGAAGGGTGCCGCAACGCCTGCCTCCATTGTCGACGCCCTCAAGGCCGTCGCCGGCAATCCGCCAAAGGTCCGCGCGAGCTTCGCCAAGGGCTGGTGCGTTCGCGGCACCTATACCCCGTCGGACCGGGCGGGAGAGGTCACGCGATCCCTGAGCTTCACAAAGCCATCGCGCGTGCTGGCGCGCTTCTCGGTCGGCGGTGGCAATCCCACTGTTGCCGACACCAACAATCTGGTGCTGCGCGGCTTCAGCTTCAAGCTCGGCGACGACGATCACCGTTCGGATATTCTCGCCGAGAGCGCGCCCGTGCATTTCGCGCGAACGCTCGACCAGATGCAGGCCTTCCTCGAGGCTCGCATTCCGGGGCCGGACGGCAAGCCGGACATAGCGAAGGTGAAGGCCTTCTCCGCGGCCAACCCGGAAACACTCAACCAGGCGAGCTACATCGCCGCGCGGCAACTGCCCGGAAGTCTTGCCGGCACGATTTATTGGGGCGTGCACGCCTTTCCCGCCACCAATGAGCAAGGCGAGACGCGTTTCATCAAGTTCAAGGTCGTCCCGGCCGGCGGCGAGATCACGCTCAGCGAGGACCAGGCGAAGGCAAAGCCGGCCGACTTCCTGCACGACGATCTGGGCAGACGGATTGCCGCCGGCCATGTCCGCTTCAACGTCATGGCCCTGCTCGACCGCCCCGGCGATCCCACCATGGACGTCACCATGCGCTGGCCGGACGAGGACAATCGCGAAGAGGTGCGCCTCGGCACCATCGTGATCACGGCCTTCGAGCCCGATCCGGCCTGCGATGCCTCGATCTTCAATCCGGCCAATCTGGCCGAGGGCATCGGTCACCCACCGGACGAGATCTTCGCAGCGCGGCGCGCCGCCTACACCATTTCGCTCGCCAAGCGCCGCTGAAGACGACGCTTCACGTCTCGCTGCTCGGCGCGCCCAACGCCTCGCGGCGCCATGCGGCCGGGCTGAGGCCGACGATCGCGGAAAACACCCGCGTGAAGTGGCTCTGGTTGGCGAAGCCGGCCGACATCGCGATCTCCGACAGCGGCAGGTCGCGAACGCTCATCAATTGCTTGGCGGCCTTCACGCGCTGATGCAGCAGCCATTGATGCGGCGGCAGGCCGACGGAGATCCGGAACGCCCGCGAGAAGTGACTGACCGACAGATCGAGCTCGGCCGCCACCTTCTGCAGCGAGAGCTTGCCGCCGAGGTCCGATTCGAGCCGCTCGCAGGCGCGCCTCGCCTGCCACGGCGCAAGACCGCCGCGCGCGGGTGCGGACGTGCGCTGAAGCCCGCCATAGGTCTGGGCGACATGGGCGGTGAGCCCGAGCATCATGTGGTCGATGAAGAGCTGGTTGGCCTCGTCCGGCCTGCGCAGGCCCTCCTGCAGCGACGTGCCAATGTTGCGGATAATGCCGTCGTCATGGCCGACGCCGACCCGACAGTCGAGCTCGTCGATGCGCGGCGCATTGCTCTGCTCGGCGATGCTGTCGAGCGCCGAGCGCGGAATGTAGAAGAACAGCGAGTGGAACGGCTTGTCGATCACGTAGCGGGGATCGCGCTTGAGGTCGTACAGATAGGTCGTGCCGGCATGAACGTCGGCCTTCATGACGGATTTGCCGCCCTCCCAGAGCTCGCAATCCGGGTAGTCGTGCAGCTTCAGGCTGACCAGAAATGCGTCTTCCGCAGCCAGCGAACCGGACAGGCCGGGTTCCGGCCGGTTATTCCGGGTTTCGGTGACCGCGAGCTCGGCGCTGCGCAGCGAGCGCGCGACCAGCGCGGGCGGCGCATCCTTCAAACGCAGGAACTGGCCAAGCCTCTGCCCGTAGGCGCCTGCCTGTGTCATCGGGATCGTCCTTCTGTGAAAGCTCAAGTGCAGGCCACAGGATCCTGCAGATTGCAGGAGCATTATCGGGCATCCGCCGATGGCTGTCCACGCGCGCGCACGCGGACCCCATCACGGATTTTCACAAATGCACGACGAATGCCGCGACGTCGCGCCGCGGCATCGTCTCCTAGAACGAGGTACCGCCTCCGAACCTGAACTCCTGGACGATATCGTATTTGCCCTTCGTGATCGGCACCGCGTAGTCAAAGCGCAGCGGCCCGAACGGCGAGGCCCAAATCAGGCCGACACCGACGGACGAGCGCACCGTGTTGCCGTCGTCATATTGCAGTCCACAGGTCGGGCAGGCCTTGGTGTTGACCTCGCCCGTGGCCGTCCACGATGTCGGACCCTGGTAACCCCAGAGCGAGCCGGCATCGGCATAGACCGCACCCTTGAGGCCGACCTCCTTCGGCAGGAACCAGAACGGCATCTGCAGCTCCATGGACGCGCCCCAGTATTTCGTGCCGCCGAGCGCATCGCCGGCGGCGCCGTAATTGTAATAGGAGATGTCGCGCGGACCGATGCCGTTGGAGGCGAAGCCGCGCACGAGGTTCGGTCCCATCTGGAAATGATCCAGCATGCGCAGATCGTTGTTGCCGATCTTGTTGAGGATGCCGCCCTGCAGGTGGATCACGTTGACGATCTCGGACACCAGCGGCGTGTAGTACTTGGTGTCCAGCGCGGTCTTCAGATAGGTGACGTCACCGCCGACGCCGGCGAAATCCTGGCGAAAATCGACCAGCAGTCCGTCGGTCGGGTTCTTGGTGTTGTCGAGCGTGTTGTAGTTCAGCGTGTAGCCGATCGCGGACGTCCAGGTCGCGCCATTCGCCAGTTCTTTGCGGACCGGCAGGCTCGATTCGCCGTCGCCATAGCAGCCATAGCCATAGACGCCCGAATCCGTAGCGTTGGTCGGATCCACGCCGCCGAGCACGTTCTTGATGTAGGCCGGCGTCGGGTTGAAGGCCAGCGAGCTGTTCGACGCGTTGTTGTTGCAGTTGTTGTAGGCGCTCGCGAGCGTGATGCTCTGCTGATACAGCGAATAGCGGAGCTGGAGCGTGGTATCCTCGCGCAATGCGAGGCCGATGCGGGGAGAGAAGCCCAGCGTCGTCACGCCATAGCTCGTATAGCTGTTCGACAATTGCTGGCGCCAATAGGTGTCGAAGCCGAGCGCCAGCCGGTAGTCGAGCAGATAAGGCTCGACGAAGGACAGCGATATGCCGCGCGAGTACTGGCCGTAGCTGACGGACGCCTTGGCATAGAGCCCCTTGCCCAGCAGATTGCGCTCGGAGATCGAGACCTCCGCCAGCGCGCCGTCGGTCGTGGAATAGCCGCCCGAGATCGAGAAGTCGCCGGTCGATTTCTCTTCCATGTCGACGATCAGGATGACGCGGTCGCTGGAGGAGCCCGGCTCCGTCGTGATCTTCACGCTCTTGAAGTAGTCGAGGTTTTTCAGGCGGCGCTCGGCGCGGTCGACCAGCGCGCGGTTGTAGGCATCGCCTTCCGAGATGTCGAACTCGCGGCGGATCACGTAGTCGCGGGTGCGGGTGTTGCCGCGCAGATTGATGCGCTCGATATAGGAACGCGGCCCTTCGTCGACGTTGAACACGACGGACACCGTATGGGCCTCGAAGTTGCGATCCCCACTCGGCCGCACCACGGCGAAAGAATAGCCGCGGCGTGACGCCTCGATCTGCATCTCTTCGGTCGACTTCTCGACCGATTCCACGTTGTAGAGCGAACCGACCCCGACGCGCGAATAGGAGCGCATCGAGCCCGCGTCGAAATTCGGAATGCTGGAGCGGAAGTCGACCGAACCGACGCGGTATTGCTGGCCTTCCTCGATCTTGAAGGTGACGAGAAAGCCCTTCTTGTCCGGATCGTATTCGGTGAGCGCGGCCACGACCTGGACGTCGGCAAAGCCGTTCTTGAGGTAGAAGCGCCGGATCAGATCGCGATCGGCCTCGACCCGATCGGGGTCGTAGATGTCGTTGCTGCCGAGGAAGCTGAGCAAATTGCTCTCATGCGTCTTGATCACGTCGCGCAGGCGCGCGGCCGAATAGGCGCTGTTGCCGGCGAACTCGACCGACTTGACCGCGGTCTTGACGCCCTCCTCGATCGTGAAGATGAGATCGACGCGATTGCTCGGCTGCTCGATGATCTCGGGCGTGACGCGTACGTCATAACGGCCGGAGCGGCGATAGATCTCGGCAATCCGCAGCGTATCGGACTGCACCAGCGCCCGCGAGAAGGTCCCGCGCGCCTTGGACTGGATTTCGGCCGTGAGCTGCTCGTCCTTGATCTTCTTGTTGCCCTCGAAGGCGATGCGGCCGATCACGGCGTTTTCCACCACCGACACCACGATGCGGCCGCCGGCCCGGTTGATCTTCACGTCCTGGAACAGGCCGGTCCCGATCAGCGCCTTGAGGCCATCGTCGATCGCCGGCTGGTCGAGGCGACCGCCGGGACCAGGCCTGAAATAGGAGCGGACCGTCTCGACCTCGACGCGGCGATTGCCCTCGACGACGATCGTCTCCACGGTCTGCGCGGCTGCCGGCTGCGGCGCCAGCGCAAGGGGAAACGAACTCGCAACCGATACGCCACTCAGCACCGCCACGATCAGCCAGGCCCGCAACAACGACATTCCACACCTCGAGAGTACCCTGCCTGTTCTCAAACGAGAGAGCTGTGGCCGCGATGTGGCTTTGAAGTTGCCGCATGTTTCTGCGCGTTGAATTTCATTCGCGCGGTCAATCGCATCGCGCGGCACGGGCGCGGCCGCGCCGGCGATCACGGGCCTGCATCGACGTCGAACGAGGCCACGCACGCGTCCCTCGTCACCAACGTTCAGCAACATTGAGCAACACCCGGATTCGCGCAGCGAATTCCGACCTCCTGGTGAGGAGCCCGCGGTCACGCCAAACGTCGCCTCGATGGGTGGGACCGCCAGCGACACGCTGTCGCAATCAGCGACATCTCCTCGATCGAGTGTTGGCATCGCGCGCGAACGCATGATGTCCGCGCGCACGAATCTACTGCACGCCATCGCACATTCCTCGAACGCAACTTGAATCATTCCAAAGTCGCTCACCGCACGTTCAAGCAATTCTATTTTGCGTGTGTGGAATTCGGCACGCGTCACCAATAGAAGTCCGCATCGCTCCACGCGCGTCAGCACACCGCTGCACACGTGCGAGTGAATCATGTCGACTGAAATTGGGGATCATCATCGGTGGGCGTTGCTTTGTCTGGGAGGAAACGTCGTTGGTTTGGTAGCGCTGCTGCCATCAACGCGACGATGTTGGGTTCGGTCGTATTCGTATCTGTTGAGGCATTGCCGTCCCGGGCGCAGGCGCAGAGCAGCAACCTGCCGCCGGTCACCGTCGAAGCGCCGGCTCCGCCGAAGCCGCGCAGCACGGCGGCTGCGTCCAGTCAGCGCACCCGATCGTCGCGCGCCGCCTCGACGAACCGGCGCACCAACGTGACGGCCAATCAGGAGCGCGCTTCGCAAGCGGCCGGCGGCGCAGCCGGTGCGCCGGTTGGTTATGTCGCGACCACCAGCTCCGCCGGCACCAAGACCAACACGCCGCTGCTCGAGACGCCGCAGTCGCTCTCGGTGGTGACCAGGAAGGAGCTCGAGGATCGCAACGTCCAGACGCTCAAGGACGCCGTCAACTACACGCCCGGCGTCACGACCACCGCGTTCGGCTATGATCCGCGCTTCGATGCCTTTTCCATCCGCGGCTTCGACGTGACCTATACCGGCATCTATCGCGACGGCTTGCGCCAGGGCGGCGGCAATTTCGCCATTCCCAAGATCGAGCCCTATGGTCTCGAAAGCGTGCAGATTCTGCGCGGACCTGCCTCCGGTCTCTACGGCCTCGGCTCGCCCGGCGGCATTGTCGATGTCACCACGAAGCGGCCGACGCAGACGCCGTTCGGCGAGGTGCAATTGCAGGCCGGCAATTACGATCGCTACCAGGGCAGCTTCGACGTCGGCGGCCCGGTTCCCGGCAGCGATCAGCTTTACTACCGGCTCACGGGTTTGCTGCGCGACGCCAAGACCTGGTTTCCCGGCAATGACGACGACCGTGCCTATATTGCCCCTGCCCTGACCTGGAAGCCTGATCTCGATACGACCTTCACGATCCTCAGCGAATATCAGACCAGCCGCACCGCTGCGAGCATCGGAAACGCCCGAACGGCTGACGGGAAGCTGACCAACATCTACTCGAACGATCCGGCGTTCAGCGCGATGGACCAGAAGCAGTTCCGCATCGGCTATGCGTTCGAGCACAACGTCAACGACACCTGGACCGTGCGGCAGAATTTCCGATTCTATCAGGTCGGCGTGGACGCGAAATACACCCAGATTGATTCGATCGACACCATGACCCAGACCGCGTCGCGGTCCGCCTGGCGTATCGTGGACAATCTCAAGACCGCCACACTCGACAACCAGGCCGAGGCCAAGTTCTCGCTCGGTGTCATCAGGAACACCGTGCTGTTCGGCGTCGACTACAGTCAGTCCCGTTACGACGACAAGATCGGGTATGGGCCGGCGCCCGATCTCAATCTTGCGACCATGAACTACGGCGCCCAGGCGATCGCCTCGCCGGCGTTTTCGATCTTCACCCAGCAATCGACCAACGAGGTCGGGATCTACGCGCAGGAGCAGGCCAAGCTCGGCGGATTCATCCTGACGCTCAATGGCCGCCAGAGCTGGGTTTCGCAGAGCACGACGACGACATTGGACGGAACGCCGGTCACCCAAAAACCTTCGGCGTTCACCGGTCGCGCCGGCCTCAGCTATCTCTTCGACAACGGCGTTGTGCCCTATGTCAGCTACGCCACCTCGTTCAGCCCGCAATCCGGCGTGGACGTGACGGGCGCCACCTTCAAGCCGACCACCGGCGAGCAGACCGAGGTGGGCGTCAAATATCAGATGCCGAACGTTCCGCTGCTGCTCACCGCCGCCGTGTTCGACATCAAGCAGGACAATGTCCTGCGCACCAACCCCGACTACATCGCGTTCCAGGCAGCAACCGGACAGGTCGAATCCAAGGGCCTCGAGCTCGAGGCCAAGCTGGCGCTCAAGCCGGGCTTCGATCTCACTGCGGCCTATACCCATCTCAACGTCGTGATCACGCGCGGCAATACCGATACGACCGGCAATGAATATTCCGGCATCCCCAGGGATTCGTTCGCAGCGTTCGGCAAATACACGTTCCAGTCGGGCACGCCGGTCGAAGGGTTGGGACTGGGCCTTGGCGTGCGCTATATCGGCGCCAATTTCGGCAACGACCAGAATACGTTCGAGAATGCGGCGCAGACCTTGTTCGACGCCGTGATCGACTACGATCTCGGCAAGCTCGACCGGAGTTTCCGCAGCGCCTACATGCGCGTGAACGCCACCAACCTGTTCGACAGGCAGTACGCGACCTGCCAGGCCGGCTATTGCTACGCCGGCGAGCGGCGTCAGGTGATCGGCACGTTGAGCTATCGGTGGTAGGGCGACGTTCGAAGCGGACGCTTCCTCCCCATCGTCATTGCGAGCGAAGCGAAGCAATCCAGACTGCCTCCGCGGAAAGACTCTGGATTGCTTCGTCGCTTCGCTCCTCGCAATGACGGAGTATGAGGCGGCAGCTCGGTTCTCCGATATGCACTCGTAGGATGGGTAGAGCGAAGCGAAACCCATCGCCTCTCGTCAACGCGGAAACATGATGGGTTTCGCTTTGCTCTACCCATCCTACAGCCTCGCAGACACGCCTTCGCATTCTCGCGGCTGATTTCACCCGAGCTTTGCTTCATCGCTTCGCCCATCTCAGCCAAGAGGGCGCAGGGAAGGCCGGGTGCCGGCTGGCACCCACGGTCCGCTGTGCGAAAGCACACGCAGAAGAACTGCACAGCGGCATACAGGTGAAGCCCAACACACGGCCTTCCCTGCGCGATGGTTGGACGGCTTATGTCGTGCTCTCCCGGGAGCCGAATTCCTTCTGGCCTCCCTCGCTCTCGCGGAAGTCGCCGGCACCGCGCCGGTTGACGCGAATGCCGCATCCACGAAAGCTTGACCGTAGCAACGACGGCCAGGACCACACGGTTTTGCCGTACGCACGGTTCGCGTGTTCGCCGCAGTTTTCCCGGCCCTGTCGACGGAGCCGGAAACTTGCAAACGAGACGAACCTGACAGCGCCGTTCGTCGGCACGAAGTCTTGGGCTCACGGAGAGCAATCCGCCCCGCCCTTAACTTCTCGCGCCCGACGCTGCCGCGTCCACCGCAAGCCCGGCTCGCGCATCGTGACGACAACATGATCGCCCCTCAAGGATGAGCCGGGATGGGCAATGGATACGACAAATCCGAATTTCGGTAAAGTGGAATATTTTTGCGAGGGCTGGTTGACACCGTTTCGGGTGTTTTGCCCGTCGGGCAAAGCAAAGTCCCGTAGCCCGGATGAGCGAAGCGACATCCGGGGCCTTGCCACAAGCAACAGCGGTCCCGGATATCGCTACGCTCACCCGGGCTACAAGCGACAAGCCCGCCGCCGAGACGCCTCGCAACATCTGTTTACATCCAGCAACATTCGGGCTGCCGAAAGGCCACGATCACCCGGCTAGTGGTTCCTGCCTCGTCCTGTCCCCCAGGGGATCACGGGCGCCCCTCGTTCCGGGGCAAGGCCAATGGATTTCAGCCGATTTGATGCCGTACCACTCGTTCGTCGCAGCCCCCGTGCCATCCGCAAAGGAGATTCTCCGTCCGACCACCGCCCTGTTGCGCGCGGTTCTGTCACGTGCAGGTGCGATCTTCGGCCTCGCGCTGATGCTGGCCGGCTGCGCGGTCGGCCCGGACTATGCCGGCCCGCCCAAGGTGGAGCTGCCGTCACATTGGAGCAGCAAGACAGCTTCGCGGCGGCATGCGGGCGCGCTCGATCGCTGGTGGCTGCGGCTGCGCGATCCCCTGCTCAACCGGCTAATCGAGCAGGCCGTCGACGCCAACCCTGATGTGGCCAAGGCCAAGGCGGTCGTGCGCGAGGCGCGCGCGACGGTTCAGCAGACCGGCACCGGCCTGTTTCCGTCCATCAGCGGCACCGCCTCGGTGACGGACAACAAGACCAGCTCCGGCTCCGCCTCGGTCGTCGTCGACAGCGCGCCCTATGCGCTTCACCAGGCGAGCTTCGATTCGAGCTGGGAGCTGGACCTGTTCGGCGGCACCCAGCGCAGCATCGAGGCGGCGGTGCGCGGTGCGCAATCGGCCGAGGAGGATCTGCGCGACAGCCTGGTCACGCTGATCGGCGACGTCGCCGCCTATTACGTCGAGGCGCGCGGCTATCAGGCGCGGATCGCGCTGGCAGAGCGCACCGCGGTGTCGCAGCGTGACACCGAAAAACTCACCCGCAGCAAATACGACGCCGGCAGCGGCAACGCCGTCGATCTCGCCAAGGCCACCGCGCAAGCCGCCAGCACCGAAGCCAATGTTCCGACCTATCAGGCCGCGCTTGCCGCCGACATCCACCGGCTCGGCATCCTGCTCGGACGGCCGCCCAACGGCGTCGCCGCGCTGATGGCGCCGTCCGCACCTGTTCCGGCGCCGCGTACCTTGCCGATCGGCCTGCCCGCCGATCTCCTGATGGCGCGCCCCGATGTTGCCAGCGCCGAGCGCAAGCTGGCGCAGGCGACCGCCAAGATCGGCGCGGCTGAGGCCGATCGCTATCCCGCGGTGTCGCTGACCGGCTCGGTCGGCACTTCGGCGCTGCGCGTCGGCGATCTCGCAAAATATTCCAGCGTGAGCTGGTCGGTCGGGCCTTCGGTCACCGTGCCGGTGTTCGACGCCGGCAACCGGCTGGCCACGGTGAGGATCGCGGAGGCGCAGCGCGACCAGGCGTTCGCCACCTTCCATTCGACCCTGCTCACCGCGCTCGAGGACGTCGAGAACGCCCTGGTCTCGCTGTCGAGCGAACGCGTGCGTGCCGCCAAGCTGACGGAAGCCGCGAAAAACTACCGCGAGGCCGCAAAGCTGTCGCGATCGCTGTTCGAGACCGGCAGCGCCAGCTTCATTGACGTGCTGGACGCCGAACGCTCGCTCTATTCGGCCGAGGATTCGCTGATCCAGAGCAAGGTGTCGGCGGCCAAGGATTACATCTCGCTGGCGAAGGCGCTCGGCGGCGGCTGGGGCGATCCGGTCGACGTGTCGACGCCGGTCATCGTCGACACCAATACGGGACCGCATGTCCGGGAGGCGCAGAAGTGACCGAGATGATCACCGTCAAGCGCGTGAAGATCGCCGGCGCGGTGCTCGCCGTGGTCGCGACCGGCATGGTGCTGGCGACGCGTTCGCCGGGAACATCCAGCAAGGCGCAGTCCTACATCACCGCGCCCGTCACCGTCAGCGACCTGCGCGAGGAGGTGCTCGCCAGCGGCACGCTCAAGCCGGCGCGGCTGACCGCCGTCGGCGCGCAGGTGTCGGGCCGGATCACCGCGCTCAACGTCCGCGTCGGCGACACGGTCAAGGCCGGCGACGTCATCGCCCAGATCGACCCCGTCACCAAGCAGAACGATCTGCGCAGCTCGGAAGCTTCGCTGAAGAACTACCGCGCGCAGAAGGCCGAAAAGGAGGCCGCGCTGGTGCTGGCCGAAGCCAACCTCGCGCGCCAGCAGGCGACGCTGGCGCAGCGCGCGACCTCGCGCAGCGATTTCGACAGCGCGGATTCGACCGTGCGCCAGACCCGCGCCCAGATCGCCGCGCTCGACGCGCTGATCGTCGGCGCCGAGGCCAGCGTCGAGACGGCGCGGGTGAACCTCGAATACACCCGCATCACTGCACCGATCGACGGCACGGTGCTCGCCACCGTGGTGCAGGAAGGACAGACGGTCAACGCGGTGCAGTCGGCGCCGACCATCGTCGTGCTCGGCCAGCTCGAGACCATGACGGTGCGGGCGGAGATCTCCGAAGCCGACATCGTCAAGGTCAGGCCGGGCCAGTCGCTCTACTTCACCATCCTGGGCGACCAGGACCATCGCTACGAAGCCCGGCTGGAGCAGATCGAGCCGGCACCTGAATCGATCAAGAGCGATGCCAGCTTCTCCTCGACCACCACCACATCTACGTCGAGCACGACCTCGTCGAGCTCGACCAGCACCGCGATCTACTACATCGGCGTCTTCAACGTCCCCAACAGGGATTATGCGCTGCGGACCTACATGACCGCGGAGGTGCACATCATCACGGGCGAGGCGAGGAGCGTGAAAACGATCCCCGCGCTCGCAGTGATGCGGAAGTCCGACGGCCGCAGCACCGTGCGCACCCTCGCCGCATCGGGGGAGGTTCGCGAACGCGAGGTCAAGACCGGGCTCAACGATCGCACCACGGTCGAGATCAGGTCCGGCCTCGACGCGGGCGAGCGGGTCGTCACCGGAGAGGCGAACGAGCAGACCGCATCGCGCGGCATGCCGGGCGGCCCGCCCGGAGGGGGAGGCCCCTGACATGACCGATCCCATCATCGCGCTCGAGAACGTCCGGCGGGAGTTTTCGGCCGGCGACAGCAGCGTGGTCGCACTCGACGATTTTTCACTGAGCATCCAGCCCGGCGAGATGGTGGCGATCATCGGCTCGTCCGGATCGGGCAAATCGACGCTGCTCAACATCCTCGGCTGCCTCGACCGTCCGACATCGGGCGCTTACCGCGTCGCCGGCAATGATGTCTCCGAGCTCGACGCGGACGAGCTGGCGGCGCTGCGCCGCGAGCATTTCGGCTTCATCTTCCAGCGCTATCATCTGCTCGGCGACCTCTCGGCCGCCGCCAATGTCGAGATCCCCGCCGTCTACGCCGGCACGAAGGCGCGGGAGCGCCGTACGCGCGCCGAGCAGCTGCTTGCGCGCCTCGGCGTCAATGACCGGCGCGGCCATCGTCCGAACCAGCTCTCGGGCGGCCAGCAGCAGCGTGTCTCGATCGCACGCGCGCTGATCAACGGCGCCGAGGTCATCCTGGCGGACGAGCCGACCGGCGCGCTCGACCGTCGGAGCGGCGAGGAGGTGCTGAAGATCCTGAAGGAGCTGCACCGCGAGGGGCGGACGATCATCATCGTCACCCACGATGCCGATGTCGCGGCACGCGCCGAGCGCATCATCGAGCTGCGTGACGGCAAGATCGTCGCCGACCGTCGCGCGGACGGCGCAATCACAGAGCCGGCCGCTCCGGCCGCACGTACCGCGTGGAACGGCGGCACCGGCTGGTCCGACGCCTTGGGGCGTTTGCGGGAGGCATCACGAATGGCGCTGGTGGCGATGGCGGCGCACCGGCTGCGCGCGTTCCTGACCATGCTCGGCATCATCATCGGCATCGCCGCGGTGTCCTCCGTCGTCGCGCTCGGCAATGCCTCGCAGCGCAAGGTGCTGTCAGACATTTCGAGCCTCGGCACCAACACGATCGAGGTGTTTCCGGGCAAGGACTTCGGCGATGCGCGCGCCAGCAAGATCAAGACGCTGGTGCTCGACGATGCCCGCGCGCTCGACCGGCAGGGCTTCATTGCCGGCGTCACCCCGACGGTGTCGACCAGCACCACGGTGCGCTATCGCGGCAACGAATCCAACGTGCTGGTGAACGGCGTCGGCGAGAGCTATTTCCAGGTCAAGGGCGCCAAGCTGGCGAAGGGACGCCTGTTCGACGGCGATGCCATCCGCAACATCGAGCGGCAGGCCGTCATCGACGACAACACCCGCAAGACCTTCTTCGCCGACGACCAGACCTCCGGGATCGGCCGCGTCATCTGGCTCGGCAAGGTGCCCTGCCGCATCGTCGGCGTCATCGCCCAGCAGCAGGGCGGGTTCGGCTCGAACCAGAACCTGTCGGTCTATCTGCCCTACACCACGGTGCAGGCGCAATTCACCGGCGACCGGGCACTGCGCAGCATCCTGCTGCGGATCAGCGACGAGATCTCGACCAATCTGGCGCAGGACGCGGTGACCACGCTGCTGACGCAGCGGCACAACACCAGGGACTTCGTCATCCTCAACACCGACGACATCCGCCGCACCATCACCAGCACGACGCAGACCCTCGCCTTCCTCGTCGCCGCCATCGCGGTGATCTCGCTGGTGGTCGGTGGCATCGGCGTCATGAACATCATGCTGGTGTCGGTGTCCGAGCGGATCAGCGAGATCGGCGTGCGCATGGCGGTCGGCGCCCGGCGCAACGACATCCTCCAGCAGTTCCTGGTGGAGGCAACGCTAATCTCGTCGATCGGCGGCATTGCCGGCATTCTGATCGCGCTGCTGCTCGGCGTCGCCATCAACGCCGCGGTGCCCGGATTCGAGGTCAGCTATTCGATGTTCTCGATCGGCGCGGCGTTCCTGACCTCGACCGGGATCGGGGTCGCCTTCGGCTTCTTCCCCGCCCGCCGCGCCGCCTTCCTCGACCCCGTAGTGGCACTGAGCCGTGACTGACCGTAGGATTGCACCATGCCCGTAGTTCTTCGGACGAGACAATCGTCCGCAAATCGACCAACGATCGGCGACCCCGATGCGATCCCAACCATGACCAACGGCCTGCCCAACATCCTGATCGTCGAAGACGACCAACCGACCCGCGACCTCATCGCCCGTTATCTCGGCGAGCATTCGTTCGCGGTCAGCGCCGCCACGAACGGCAAGGAGATGGACCGTCATTTGTCGCAGAACCGGGCCGATCTGATCGTGCTCGATTTGATGCTGCCGGGCGAGGACGGCCTCAGCCTCTGCCGCCGGCTGCGGATGGAGTCGACGATGCCGATCATCATCCTCACCGCCAAGGGCGAAGACCTCGACCGGATCCTCGGCCTCGAAATGGGCGCCGACGACTATCTGCCAAAACCGTTCAACCCGCGCGAGCTGCTCGCCCGGATCAACGCGGTGCTGCGTCGCCAGGCGAGCGGCCTCACCACTGCCGCGACGGCGACGCGGCTGAGGTTCGATGGCTGGTCGATCGATCTCCGGCTGCGGGAATTGCGCGACGCCGAAGGTGCGCAGGTGCCGCTAACCAGCGCCGAGTTCGACCTGCTGCAAGCGTTCTGCGAGCGCGCCGGCCGCGTCCTTACCCGCGACAGCCTGTTGAGCATGACGCGCGGCCGTCCCGGCGGAAGTTTTGGCCGCAGCATCGACGTGCTGGTCAGCCGGCTGCGCCGCAAGCTCGACCGCACCGAAGGCAGCTCTGTCATCAAGACGATCCGCACCGGCGGTTACATCTTCACGCCACGGGTCGAGGAAGCATGAGCCGCGCCGGCGACATCCTGGCGCTGTTCAGCTTCAGGCGGATCAGCGGACAGATCGCAGCCCTGGTGCTGGTCTCGCTGGTCCTGATCCATCTGCTGATCGCCGGATATTTTTTGCTCAACCGGCCGAGGCTGCTGGCCGACACGCCGGTCGAGCAGTTCGAGTTGATCGCGCGGATCGTCACCAATACGCCCAGGGCGAAGCGCGCGCTCGTGCTCGACAGCATCGGCAAGACCTTTCCGGCGCTCAAGCTGCAATTGCGAGATAGTGTCTCCACCTCCGCCGCACCGCTGCCGGCGCGGAGGCCGCTGGAGATCCCCTCGGCGCTTGGTGGCCGGGCCGAGTTCATTCGCGGCACTGGCGCGGAAGAGAATCGCGTCTGGTTCTACCTCGCCGATGACGACGTGCTGGAAGCCACGATCGGATCGCCGCAAATGCCGGCCTTCGTCAGCGGCCTCTGGACCTCGACGCTGCTGTTCCTGGTGGCGAGCGTCACGCTGCTCGGCATCTGGGCCGGCCGCGCGCTGTCCTCACCGCTGTCGGCCTTCGCGCGCGCGGCGGAGAATTTCAGCCTGAACCGGTCGTCGCCGCCGTTGCCCGAGAACGGGCCGGAGGAAATCAAATCCGCGGCCAGGGCGCTCAACCGGATGCGCGAGCGCATCACCGCGCTGATGAACGACAGGACGCGCATGCTGGCGGCGATCAGCCACGATCTGCGCACGCCGATCACGCGGCTGCGGCTGCGCTCGGAATATATCGAGGACCAGGCCCAGCGCACGCAGACCGTACGCGACCTCGATCAGATGCAGTCGATGCTGGAATCCGTGCTGTCGCTGCTGCGCAGTGAAAGTCCGGTCAAGCCGACGCTGGTGGACGTCGCGGCGCTGCTGCAGATGGTCTGTGAGCAGTTTTCCGATTGCGGTCATGCCGTGAGCTATTCCGGCCCGGCGAGGACCACGTTCGTGCTGCGGCCGGACGAGATCATCCGCGCGGTCACCAACCTCGTCCAGAATGCGACGCGGTTCGGAACCGAGATCGAGGTCAAACTGGTGGCGGCGGGGGATCAGCTCGTCATCGATGTCTCCGACAACGGACCCGGCATCCCCGACGACCGGAAGGCGGCGATGCTGGAGCCGTTCGTGCGCGGCGAGGACGCCCGCACCATGGACGAGACCGCCGGCTTTGGTCTCGGCCTGTCGATCGCGCAGGCAATCGTGACTGCACATGAGGGAACCCTCGAGCTGCTCGACAATACGCCACAAGGCCTGCGCGTCCGCTTGCAGCTTGCCAGGACCCGCGACAACGCGTCGGCATCGCGGACATAAAGTCGCGGCAATCGTCGGGCTTGTCGGTCGCGCCCTCCTTCCGCTCCCCCGGAGTTCCCATGTCTTCCGCCGACCGGCCGGCGACACGCCTTGCGACCCGGCTCGCCTTTCTCGTTGCAGGCTTCGGCATCGCATGCTGGGCACCGCTGGTGCCGTTCGCGAAAACGCGGCTCGGCGTCGATGACGGCGTGCTGGGATTGCTGCTGCTCAGCCTTGGCATCGGCTCGGTCGTCGCGATGCTGATGACCGGCATCATGAGCGCGCGCTACGGCAGCAAGCCGATCATCATCGCGGGCGGACTCGGCCTTGCGCTGGTGCTGCCGCTGCTGGCGGTCACCGGCACACCGGCGACGCTGGCACTGGCGCTGTTCGCATTCGGCGCCGCGCTCGGTTCGATCGACGTTGCCATGAACATCCACGCGGTCGAGGTGGAGCGCGCCGCCGGACGTCCGCTGATGTCCGGCTTCCACGCTCTGTTCAGCATCGGCGGCTTCGCCGGGTCGGCGCTGATGACCGCGCTGCTCTCGCTGCAGCTCGGCGCGCTTGCCTGCACGCTGATCTGCTCCGCGCTGATGCTGATCGCGATGCTGGTCACCTGGCCACGGCTGCTTCGCTCGGTGCAGGTGCAGGAGGGGCCGCTGTTCGTGCTGCCGCACGGCTCGGTGCTGCTGCTGGCGCTGCTCGGCGCCATCACCTTCCTCGTCGAGGGCGCGATGCTCGACTGGGGCGCGCTGCTGGTCATCGGCGCGGGCCTCGTCTCCGAGGCGCAAGGCGGGACCGGCTACATCGTGTTCTCGATCGCGATGACAATCGGGCGGCTCGGCGGCGACGCTGTCGTCGCGCGCATCGGCGATCGTACGACGCTGGTCTGGGGCAGCCTCATTGCCATCGCGGGTTTTGTCGTGCTGCTGACGGCGCCGGTTGCGGCGGTTGCGATCGGCGGCTTCCTGCTGATCGGCCTCGGCGCATCGAACCTCGTGCCGGTGCTGTTCCGCCGCGCAGCAAGGCAAACGGTGATGCCGACGGGGTTAGCCGTCGCGGCGATCACCACGGCGGGTTACGCCGGCATCCTGATCGGTCCGGCCGGTGTCGGCTTCGTCGCACGTCTTGGCGGATTGCCGTTGGCGTTCTGGCTGCTGGCCGCGCTGATGGGGCTCGTCGCGCTGTCGGCGCGCATCGTCACGCGCAAGCGCGCCTGAGCGCCGTCACAAATTGCCGAGGCCAATCGATTTGATCACGGGCGCGAGGCTTGCCGTTGTCGCATCGATGATCCGCTGGAATTTCTCCGGACTTGAATCGCTGTCCGGCTCGATGCCCTGCGCACGGTAGTTTGCCAGAAGCATCGGATCGGCCATCGCAACGCGCGTCGCCTGTGCGATCCGGTCGATGATGGCATCGTCGGTAAGCCTGGGCGCAAAAATGCCGAACCACCCCTCATAACGAAGATCCGGCATGCCCGATTCGACGGCGGTCGGAATCTCCGGCGCGCCGCTCAGCCGCTTTTCGGTGGTGACCGCCAGCAACCTGACCTTCCCGGCCGCGCCCAGCTGCTTCAACTGGTCGGACATCACGCCGATGACGAGCGAGATCTGGCCGCTGACGAGGTCGTTGGTCGCCTGCGAAATGCCCCGATACGGCACGTGAACGATGTCCAGCGCGCCCGCCTGCTGCTTGAAGGATTCGCCGACCAGATGATTGCCGGTGCCGATGCCGGGACTCCCGTAGGACAGCTTTCCCGGATTGGCCTTTGCGTAAGCGATCAGTTCGCGCAAATCCCTGGCAGGCACCGACGGATGGACCGCAAATACCAGCGCAGTGCTGATCAGGCGATAGATGGCGCGGAAATCGTCGACGGAATAGCCGGGATTTTTCGAGGTCAGGGGAATGATGACCTGCGTGCTGCCATTGCCGAGCAGCAGCGAGTAACCGTCGGGCTCCTCGCGCGCGACCGTCGCAGCCCCGATCGCGCCGCCCGCACCGCCGATATATTCCACGAAGGTCGGTCCGAGCAGCGACGACATCTTGTCGACCCAGGGGCGCCCGATCTGGTCGCCTGCACCGCCGGCTCCGTAGGGAAGCACCAGGCGAATGGGGCGGGACGGATAGTCGGCGGTTTGCCCAGGACGCGGAATGGCTGCCAGCGCCGCTGCGCCAGATAACGCATGGACGAATCGTCGCCGCGAGAAGGAAGGCATGTCTCAATTCCGGAAGTCGGCAGTCACAGTCGAGGCGGGACCGGCTCCCGGCCCGTCCCATCGCAGCAATCCGCTGCTGGCGTCAATGCGACATCCGGGTAAGAGCCAGCCATCACGGTCACAATCATGCGAGCTAAGCCGTTACCTTTAAATAACTTTTCAGGAGATCGCGCGACCCAAGCCGCCCGCGCAGGGCTGCCAGACTGGCCCACGCCTTTCGGCCAGTTTACTGTACGGATCGTTCTGATAGACCAGAAACCAATACCTTTTTGACTCCCGTTGCGGGGGCAATGGCGCGTGCCAGATCGTAGCGAAGACTCGGCCATTTCCTTTGGGCCATTTCGACTGTTCCCGAAGTCCCGGCTTCTTGAGAGAGAGGGCGCGCCGCTTCATGTCGGCGGCCGCGCGCTCGATATTCTCATTTTCCTCGCCGAGCGCCCCGGCGAAGTCGTCGACAAGAGAGAGCTGGTCAAGCGCATCTGGGCGGACGTGAATGTCGACGAGGGCAGCCTCCGCTTCCACGTCGCAGCGCTCCGCAAGGCGCTCGGCGATACCGGCAAATCGGCCCGTTACGTCGTCAACGTCCCCGGCCGCGGCTATTGCTTCGTCGCGTCGATCGCGCAAGCCGCTCCGCCGGTTGCGTCGGTCGCACCGGCCCCCGCCGCCATCGCTCCGCTTCGCTCCCTGCCCGTCCAGCTTGCGAAGATGGTCGGACGCGAGGAGGTCATCGAGAAGATCTCCAACGGGCTGTCGCTCTATCGCTTCATGACCGTGGTCGGCCCGGGCGGGATCGGCAAGACCGCCGTTGCGGTTACGGTCGGGAATCGCCGTTCGGCGGATTTCGGCGGACGCGTGTTCTTCGTCGATTTCGGCCCGCTGAGGGATGCCAGCCATATCGCAACGACCATCGCCTCCGCGCTCGGGCTGACCATCAGCGCGGAGGATCCAACGCCGGCGCTGCTGACATTCCTGAAGTCCGGCCCCGGCCTGCTGATCTTCGACAGTTGCGAGCACGTGCTGGATGCACTTGCCCCGCTCGTCGAGCGCATCGTTCGCGAAGCGCCGCAGCTTCGCGTTCTCGCCACCAGCCGCGAATCGTTCCGGAGCGAAGGCGAGCGCATCTTCCGGCTGTTCCCGCTGGATTGTCCGCCGCAGCGCGAGGATTTGAGCGTCGACGAAGTTCTCACCTATCCAGCGGCGCAGCTCTTCGTCGAACGCATCGCGCAGAGCTCGGGTCCGTTCCAGCTCAGCGCCGAAGAAGCCCCGCTGGTCGCCAGCATCTGCCGGCGTCTCGACGGCATCGCGCTTGCGATCGAGCTCGCGGCGGGGCGCGTCAATGCCTATGGCATCGCAGGCACCGCCTCCCTGCTCGACAGCCGCTTCTCGCTGCAATGGCGCGGACGGCGCACCGCCGTGCCGCGGCACCAGACGCTCGCCGCCGCGCTCGACTGGAGCTACGACCTGCTGCCTCCGGCCGAGAGCGCGACCTTGCGACGCCTGTCGGTCTTCGCCGGCCCGTTCGCGCCGGAGGCCGCTGCCACCGTTGCGGCCGGCGACGGCCTCAGCGCGTCGGAGACGCTCGAAGCGATCGACAGCCTCGTCACCAAATCCCTGATCTCGCCATCGGGCTCGCGGACGCTGCGCTATCGCTTGCTCGACACCACGCGCACCTACGCGCATGGCAAGCTCAACGAGCTCGGTGAAACCAGGCAGGTCGCGCGGCGCCACGCCGAGCATTTCCGCGATTTCTTCGCGCGCGCCGAGGCCGACACATCGACGCCGCTGCCCGAATGGCTCGGCACCTATGGCGCGGAGCTGGACAATGTGCGCGCGGCACTGGACTGGGCCTTCGCGCCTGACGGTGACGCCGCGCTGGGAATCGCATTGACAGCGGCAGCCGTCACGCTGTGGGTCCGGCTTTCGCTGTTCGCCGAATGCCGCGAGCGCACCCGCACCGCCCTCGCCGCGCTCGGCGACACCGGCGACGATCACATTCGCATGCAGTTGCTGTCGGCGCTCGGCTGGTCGCTGATGTATGGCGAGGGCCGTGCGCGCGAGGCGCGGCCGATCCTCGAGACCACGCTCGAACTGGCCGACAGGCTCGACGACAAGGATTTCCGCCTGCGCGCGCTGTGGGGCCTGTCGATCGACCAGTTCAACAACGGACAATTCGGCAAGGCGCGTGCGCTGGCCGACCGGTTCGCGACCGTGGCGGCGAACTCTCCGGACAGGACCGATCCGATGCTGGGCGACCGGCTGATGGCCGTCGCGCTACACTATCTCGGCGACCAGAGCGAGGCGCGGCTGCGCATCGACCGGGTGAACGCTTCGCTGCACGTGCTGGCGGAGAAGCCAAAGATCTTCCCGCTCGATCTCCGGATCTCGACGCAATATTTCCGGGCGCGCATCCTGTGGCTGCAAGGTCTCGCCGACCAGGCCCAGGCGCTCGCGGCAAGAAACATCGAAGAAGGCCGCGCCAACGGTCACGCCCTGACCTTCTGCAGCGTGCTCGGACAGGCGGCGTGCCCGATCTCGTTCTGGTCAGGTGATCTCGAGGCCGCCGAACGTCATGGCACCGAGCTGCTCGAGCACACCGAACGCCATGCGATCCGGCTGTGGGGCCTGTGGGCGCGCGCCTTCAACGCAGCGGTCATGGCCAAGCGGGGCGATGTCGCCACCGGCCTGCCGCTGCTGCGCGAAGAGCTCAATCGCGCCGGCGATGCACGCTTCCTGCCGCGCTTCCTCCCGCTGCTCGGCGAGCTCGCCGCCGGCTTTCTGGAAGCCGACCAGATCGACCGCGGCCTCGACGTGATCGAGGACGCGCTGACCCGCTGCAGAGACCGGCAGGAGCTGTGGTATCTGCCGGAGCTGCTCCGCATCAAGGGCGGGCTGATGCTCAGGAGCGCGCGGCATTCAGGGGATGCCGAAGCTCACTTTCGCGAGGCCATGGACATGGCCGTTCAGCAAGGCGCCCGCTTCTGGGAGTTGCGATGCGCAATCAGTCTCGCACGGACTGTTGTCGGTGCCGGCCGGAGCGCGGACGCTCTGGCGATTCTCGAGACGACGTGCGCCTCATTCACCGAAGGCACCGACATCGCCGACATGCGCGTCGCGCGCGGGTTGATGGCGCAACTGCGCAATTGACCGCGCGCTTCAGGTTTTTGTTTGAGCATGATCTTTTCGGAAAACCGCTACGCACTTTTCCGGATCATGCTCTAGCCTCCCGCAACAGCCGCGCGCCGCGGCAGCTTCCAGTCCGGCCGGATGAAGTGACAGGTGTAGCCGTCGGGATAACGCTCAAGATAATCCTGATGCTCCGGCTCGGCTTCCCAGAACTCGCCGACGGGGGTGACCTCGGTGACCACCTTGCCGGGCCACAGGCCGGAGGCCTCGACATCGGCGATGGTGTCTTCGGCAATCCGCTTCTGCTCGTCGCTGGTGTAGAAGATCGCGGAGCGATAGCTCGTACCGAGATCATTGCCCTGGCGATTAAGCGTCGTCGGATCATGAATCTGGAAGAAGAACTCGAGCATGGTGCGGAAGCTCGTCTTCGCGGGGTTGAAGATGATCTCGATGGCTTCAGCATGGCCTTCGTGATTGCGATAGGTGGCGTTCTTGACGTGCCCGCCGGTGTAGCCGACGCGGGTCGAGATCACGCCCGGCTGCCTGCGGATCAGATCCTGCATGCCCCAGAAGCAGCCTCCGGCCAAAACTGCGCGCTCTGTCGTCATATGGTCGCTCCCGGTTGAACCTTTTGTCTGCCCTGCGTCTGTCGCATCATATGCTCTTGGCTGATCGGCCGAAAGACGCGGATTTCGCGTATGCCCACCCGGTTCCTTCAGAACCGGATGGGCACACAGCGCTCGCCTCTAGCCCAATTTGGCGTCGAGCGTGATCGCGGCGTTGAGCACCTTCGACACCGGACAGTTCTTCTCAGCCTCGCCGGCGATCTTGGCGAATCCGGCGTCGTCGAGATTCGGCACCTTGGCGCGCAGGGTGAGCGCCGACTTGCTGATCTTGAAACCCTTGCCTTCCGGCTCGAGCGTGACGGCGGCTTCGGTCGAAAGCTCATCCGGCGTGAACCCTGCCATCTGCAGGCCGAAGGCCAGCGCCATCGTAAAACAGCCGGCATGAGCGGCCGCGATCAATTCCTCGGGATTGGTGCCCTTCTCGTTCTCGAAGCGGGTCTTGAACGAATAGGGCGTCGTAGCGAGCACGCCGGATTCGCTCGACAGATGCCCGGTGCCATCGCGCCCCGTGCCCTTCCAGACTGCTGTTGCCTTACGGATCATCTCAGTTCTCCTTGTTGGTTTTTCAAGCACCGGCGCTCGGTACCGGAGGAAAGCGACATTGGCACGACCGCCTGTCGTCCTTCCAACCGGCCGAACGCCGTAGCGGTTCCGTTAGGTCCCGATTTGCCCGACATGGAAGCCGAGCCGGTTCTCGACGTCGCCGGCGTGGTGGAAGCCACGCGCCATCAGCGCCTTGATCCGGGTCTGGCTCGCGGGACGGCCGAGCGCGGCCAGGAACGCGTCCCACTCTGGCTGGATCTCGGCATCCGGCGGCAGGCTCGCAACATCGACGAGACGCTTGGTCTCGGCGATCGCCTCCTTGTCGAAGGACGCGATGCGCATCGCAAGCGCCTCGACGAAGCCGTCGAGCTCGGCATCCGGGAGCGCCCGGTTCACGTAACCGTAGCGCTCGGCGAGATCACCGTGGATATCGTCGGCGCCGAGCAGCACTTCGAGCGCACGGCCACGGCCCATCAGGCGCGGCAACCGTGCCATCGGCCCGCCGCCGGGCACGAGACCCGCACCGACCTCCCACTGCGACAGGATGGCTTTCTCACGGCTGGCGAAGCGCATGTCGCTGGCGAGCGCGAGCTCGCTGCCGACACCGGTCGCACGGCCGCGGATCGAGGCGATCGAGACAACAGGCGCGCGGCTGAGGCGCACCAGCATGTCGGGCAGCGCCTGCAGGCCGGTCGGCCCGGGCGGGATACGAAGCGAGTCCTGCAGCGGCGCGAGGAAGTCGTAATGCGTGATGAAGAAGCCTTCGACGGCGCTGTCGAACACGACCACCTTCACGTCAGGATCGGTTTCGATGGCGGTGATGATGTCGTTCAGCAGCGGAAGCTGCTTCGGGCCGAAAATATTCACCGGCGGCATGTCGAAGGTGACGCGCCAGTATGCCGGCAAGCGGCGCTCGAGGCGGATGTCGTCGGTGGTGAAGCTGCGTTCGGGGCGGTTCATGGTTGGCACTCCTGATGTTCGTGTTTGAAACGGGACGCCCGGCGGGCGCGCCCTACTCGCTTCAGATCGACTGGCGTAGCGGGCGGAACGCGGTGCGCACTTCGACGGAGAACAGCGCGGGCTGCTCCCAGGCCGCGAAATGGCCGCCCTTGTCGAGGCGGTTATAGTGCATCAGCTTGGGATAGGCCTTCTCGGCCCAGCTCTGCGGCGCGGCATAGATCTCGTCGGGAAACACGCTGACGGCGACCGGGATCTTGATGTGCTTCGGCGCGAAGAACACCAGCTTGTTCTCCCAGTACAGCCGCGCCGACGAGACCGCGGTGTTGGTCAGCCAATAGAGCGTGACGTTGTCGATCACGTCGTCGCGCGACAGCCCTTCGGTTTTGCCGTCGAACACGCGTGCAATCATCGCGGCGCTGCGCGCATCGTGGTCGAGCATCCAGGACGCAAGGCCCGCCGGAGAATCGACCAGGCCATAAAGCGTCTGCGGCCGGTTCGACATCTCGATCGCATAGCCAAGGCCGTGCTTGTAGAAATCGTCGAGCTGGTCGTAGGCAATGCGCTCGTCGGCCGAGAGGTCCGCAGGACGCGTTCCGCCGGGCTGCAGCGCCTTGGCGATGTCGTCGGGGACGGTCGCGGGCATGTTGGTGTGGATGCCGAGCAGCTCCGGCGGCGCGATCAGCGCCATCTGCTCCGTAACGGCATTGCCCCAATCGCCGCCCTGCGCGACGTAGCGGCTGTAGCCGAGCCGCTTCATCAACACGATCCAGGCACGCGCGATGCGCTGCGGATCCCAGCCGAGCTCGCCCGGCTTGCCGGAGAAACCGTGGCCGGGCAGCGAGGGAATCACGAGATCGAACGCGTCAGCGGCCCTGGCGCCGTGCGCGGTGGGATCGGTGAGCGGGTCGACGATCTTCATCTGCTCGATGATCGATCCGGGCCAGCCATGGGTGACGATCATCGGCAGTGCGTTCTCGTGCCGCGAGCGGACATGAATGAAATGAATGTCGACGCCGTCGATCTCGGTGACGAATTGCGGCAAGGCATTCAGGCGCGTCTCCATCTTGCGCCAGTCGTAATCGTTCTGCCAGTAGCGCACGAGCTGCTGGATCGTCGTGAGCTGCACGCCCTGCGACTGGTCTGCGACGATCTCGCGATCGGGCCAGCGCGTTGCCACCAGACGGCGACGCAGATCGACCAGATCCTCCTCGGCCACGTTGACGCGGAACGGGCGGATCGCGCCGCTCCCAGCCGCTTTGGCGGGATGCAGAGGCAGCAGGCTGGATACGCCGGCGGCAACCGCGGTCATCGCGGCCTGGCCGAGCAGTTGACGGCGGTCGGGGTTGAGAATGTCGGTGCGTGCTTGCGTGGTCATGTCGGATCTCCCTTGCTGTGCAATCCGTCACGTTGATCGGATTCGAAATCGGGACGTCGTTTCGTCGCGCAGGGAGATTGGCGCATACGCCTTCGATTTGCTCGTTATGGCTTGTTAGGCCGCGTTAGCCGTTGCGAGCCGGCGTGATTGCAACGGGCGGCCGATGCGCTTGCGCGCGAGCCAACGCAAAACGGCGCCCGACGAACGCATCATCGCGCGTCGTGATCGGAGCAGGCAGAACCTTCAGGATGGCAGCGGCTGACCGGCCTGCTCGCGCACGATATAGTCGGCATACCAGGCGGCCCAATTCTCGTCGTGTCCGCCGGTCCGCGTCTCGTGCTCGCCATGTGCTACCGCCGCGCGGCGCAGTGCGGCAGCAAGATCAGCCTGCGAGGCGAAGGTGGTGCCGTCTGCCGCGATGCGTCCGGGCAATCGCGTGGTGATTTCCTGGAACACCCAGCCATTGCCGTCGGGATCGCTGAACGCGGCGAACGAGCTGTAGCTGCCGCGCTTGGGATCGGCACCGCTGAGGCGAACGCTGCCGAACAGATAGGGCTCGTCAGTCCCGGCGTGAACATCGCCGGCGCCGTGGAATGGCTCGCTGACCTCGATGCCGCGGTCGAGCAGATCCTTTCGCGCAGCATCCAGATCGGAGACGATCAGATACAGTCCACGCGTCGAGCCGGGCGCTGCGGCCGTGACGTTCCTGCCGAAGATCACCGAGCAGGCCGACCCCGGCGGCGTGAACTGGATCACGCGCCAGTCGTCGCCGGATGCGAAGTCAGCATCCAGTCGCCAGCCGAGATGGGTGTAGAACGCCTTGGCGCGGTCGACGTCGGACACCGGGATGACGACGACTTCGAGCTTCTGATCAACGCTCCGCGATGTCGCGGACTTGGCCGCGGCGTCGCGGTCGATTTCGAGTGTAGCCATGTGGAACTCCCCGATTCAAGTTGAGACGATTTTCAATCCGCCCTCGGCATCACGATGGTGATCCGCGTGCCGCCCTGCCCGGCCTCGCCATGCAAGCGCGCATGGATGCTGCGTGCGAGCCCTTCGAGGATGCGGCTGCCGGTGCCCTGCAGCGGCGCGGTCGCGCCGATGCCGTTGTCGGCCACCGTGCAGGCCCAGGCGTCGTCGCAGCTCGCCATGTCGATGCGGATCAGCGCGCCGGTCTTGTTCGGGAAAGCGTGCTTGGCCGCATTGGTGACCAGCTCCGTCAGCATCAGGGCGAGGCGGTGACAATGCGACGCCGGCAGCGTGCCGCTCTCGATCGCGGCCTCACAGCGGATGCCTGCAGGCTCCAGCACGGCCTCGGAGATCGCTCCGCACAAATTTTCGAAGAAGGTCTCGACCGACACCATCGATGGATCGCCGTTGTCGGACAGGAGCTGATAGAGCCTGCCGAAGGCAACGATGCGCCGCTCGAACCGGTCTACTGCCTGCGACACGTCCCTGGAGCCCGCTCGCGTGAAGTCGCGACGGACTGACGCACCCAGCAGCGTCAGCGTGTTCTTCATGCGGTGGTGGGACTCCCGCAACACCAATTCCCAGTCCCGCGACGGATCGTCGAGGCCGGCGACGAACTGAGATCGAACGGTACTGCCGTCCGGCATCGAGCCGAGAGCGGACATGATGGCCTCCCCGTTGGAATGGACCTAACTCGAAGCCTATAGTGGATGCGTCGCGCGCGTTTTGCTCGTTAGACGTTGCAAGAATCTGTTATGACCAGCGGCTTCACATTGTTGCAGCGGGCACGCTTACCGCGACGGTCAAGCAGGCTGACGGATTGTCGCAGTCACGCGATAAACGGCTCGCGTTTAAGCAAAATTTGCGACGGACGGTCCATGCGCGTTTGGCGATCACCACGCCATTTCGCCACTTTCGGCCAGTTTACTGACGACCTCGTTCTGCTAGACCAAAGCGCCGACGTCAGCCCTTTCACTGGACCCAGTCACTGGAAACCTTGGACCGTGCGGGACACCAACGACCAGGATTCGGCAATTTCCTTCGGACCATACCGGCTGTTTGCAAGGTCGCGGCTGCTGGAGAAGGACGGTGTCCCGCAGCATCTGGGCGGCCGCGCGCTCGACATCCTGATTTTTCTCGCCGAGCGCGCCGGCGAGGTCGTGGACAAGCGGGAGTTGATCAAGCGGGTCTGGTCCGACGTGAATGTCGATGAAGGCAGCCTGCGCTTCCACATCACGACGCTGCGCAAGGCCCTGGGCGATGCGGGTGAAGCTTCGCGCTACGTCGTCAACGTCCCCGGACGCGGCTATTGCTTCACCGCCCCGTTGCTGCGCCCGGCTGCTGTGGAGAACCGAGCCGACATGCCGGCCGCATCGCCCCGTTCGCTGCCCTCGCCGCTGGCGAGGATGATCGGGCGGGACGAGGCCGTCGAGAAGATCATCGCCGAGCTCGCCCAGCATCGCTTCGTCACGATCGTCGGCCCCGGCGGGATCGGCAAGACATCGGTCGCACTCGCCGTCGCGCATCGCGAGCTCGAAGGCTTCGCCGGCCAGGTGTATTTTGTCGATTTCGGCGCGCTGACCGATGCCCGGCTCGTTCCCGGGACCATTGCTGCCGCGCTCGGCCTGACCGTCAATTCCGACGACCCGATGCCGGGCCTGCTGACATCCCTGCGCAGCCGGCGGACGCTGCTGGTGTTCGACAGTTGCGAGCACATCATCGACGAGCTCGCGCCGCTGGCGGAGCGCATCGTCCAGGAGGCGGGCGAGCTGCATGTTCTCGCCACCAGCCGTGAATCCTTCCGCGCGGAAGGCGAGCGCGTGCACCGGCTATTTCCGCTGGACTGCCCGCCGGCCCGCGAGGGGCTCGGCATCGCCGACGTCCTTGCCTATCCCGCAAGCCGGCTCTTCGTGGAACGCATTGCCGAGAGCCTGAGCGAATTCGAGCTGAGAGAGGAGGACGCGCCGCTCGTCGCCGAGATCTGCCGACGGCTGGACGGCATCGCGCTCGCCATCGAGCTCGCGGCCGGACGCGTCAACGCCTATGGCATTGCGGGAACCGCCTCACTGCTCGACAACCGCTTCTCGCTGCTGTGGCGGGGACGCCGGACCGCGATCCCGCGGCATCAAACCCTGAGCGCCGCGCTCGCCTGGAGCTACGATCTGTTGCCCGAGGCCGAAAGCGCGACGCTGCGCGCGTTGTCGGTCTTCGTTGGCCCGTTCACGCTGGAGGCTGCGCTTGCCGTCGCGTCCAGCCAGGGCATCGGCGAGCCCGAGGCGGTCGAGGCGATCTCGAACCTGCTCTCGAAATCCCTGATCGCGACCTCGCCGGCGGAGCGGCGGCTGCGCTATCGCCTGCTCGACACCACGCGCGCCTTCGTCGGCGACAAGCTCGTCCAGAACGGGGAAGCCGACCGCGTCGCGCGCGCACACGCCGAATATTTCCGCGATTTTCTCCGCGACATCGCGCTCAAATCGACCGGCATGCAAAGCGCGGGCGGATTCCTGCCCTATGCCGATCATCTGCCCAATGTCCGGGCGGCGCTGACCTGGAGTTTTTCGGACAGCGGCGACCGGACGATCGGCGTTGAACTGGCGGCCTCCGCCGCCCAGTTCTTCCTCGAGCTGACATTGCTGACGGAGTGCTATCGCTGGACTCAGCAGGCGCTCGACACTGGCGCGCTGGACAGCCGCCAGGAGATGACTCTCCAGGCCGCGCTCGGCGTCTCCGTGATGTTCACGCAAGGCAATACCGAGGCGGTGCGGGCGGCGTTCACGCGCAGTCTCCAGCTTGCGCAGGAGCTCGAGGATTTGCACTGGCAGCTCTGGCTGCTGCGCGGCCTGCACATCTACCTGACCAGGGTTGGGGATTTTCACGGCGCGCTCGGGACCGGCGAACAGGGCGAGAGCGTTGCGCGGAAGCTGAACGATCCGGCCGCCACGCTGAACGTCGAATGGATGCTGGGCGTCGCGCATCATCTGATCGGCAACCAGGACAAGGCGGTGCAGTTCTGCCAGAGCGCGATGGTGCAGAATCCCGGCTCGCAGCGGCTGAACATCGGTCATCTCGGCTATGACGACCGCATCGTCGCACTGGTGGCGCTGGCGCGCGGGCTCTGGCTCACCGGCCGGCCCGATCGCGCGATCGAGGCAGCCAGATACACGGTGCGCGAGGCCGAACTGCTCGAACAGCCGCTGACGCTCGGCATCTCCCTGATCTGGACGATCTACGTGTTTCTCTGGGTCGGCGACTGGGCCAATGCCGAAATCCTGATCGAGCGGCTGATCGATCATTCGGCGCGACACTTCCTCAGCCCCTATCACGCCGTCGGAATCGGCCAGAAGGGCGAGTTGCTGCTGCGCCGCGGCGACGTCACGGGCGGGATCGAGCATCTTCGCCGCAGCCAGGCCACGCTGTACGCGACGCGGCACCGGATCATGACGACGGTGTTTGCTACGGCACTCGCCGAAGGCCTCGCCTCTCAGAACCAGCCGGACGAGGCCTTGCAGACGATCAACGAGGCGATCGCCCAGATCCCCGATCACGGCGAGTCCTTCGACATGCCGGAGATGCTTCGCGTCAAGGGCGAGATCCTGGTCCGATCGGGCCATGCCGCGGAGGCCGAGCGTTGCTTCCGGACATCGCTCGATCTGTCGCGGCGGCAATGCTCGCTCGGCTGGGAGCTGCGGGGGACGATCAGCCTCGGCCGGCTCTGGCGCCAGACCGGAAAGGCCGGCGCTGCACGCGAGTTGCTCGCGCCGCTCCTCGCGCGCTACCAGGAAGGGCTCCAGAGCCGCGATCTGGTCGCCGCCAGGGAGCTCCTGGGCGCGCTGAATTGACAGTATCTTCAACGAGATACCGTCACTCCATCCGCTCGCAACTCCTAACAACTTCTAACACGCCAAGCCGCATCCGCCCCGCCATGGTGGCGACACTTCACGGCGGATATGGCGGGACATGGCTCTTCTTGACGACGTAATCGATGCCAGCGGCGGTTTGGCCCGCTGGGACAGCTTGACCCGGTTCACGCTCCACCTGTCCGTCGGCGGAACGCTGTTTTCCAGCGCCGGGCATGCCAGGGAATTCAAGGACGTGACCGCGGAAGGCTCGACCCGGACGCAATCCGTCCGCTTCACCGGCATCACCGGGGGAGAACACTCGGGCTCCTTTCAGCCGGATGCGATCACGATCGAAAGCGTGGATGGCGAGGTGCTCCGGACCTGGCGAAATCCGAGCCTCGCCTTTCCCGAGGCTACTCCCCCCGCGCTTGCGGACGAACTGCACCTCGTCTTCTTCTGCGGCGTTGCGATCTGGAATTACCTGACGGTCCCGTTCCTGCTCGCGCATCCCGACGTCGTGCTGGAGGAGCTGCCGCCCTGGCAGGAAAGCACCGAGACCTGGCGGCGGCTGCGCGCGCAATTCCCCGCGCACCTGATCACGCTCGCGCCCGAGCAGATCTTCTATTTCGACGAGAACGCACTGCAACGGCGGAGCGATCACGATCTCTTCGGGATGAAGGTCACGCACTACTCCTGGGCTCATGACAGTTTCGGCGGCATCGTCGTGCCGACGCTGCGGCGCGTGCAGATGCTGCAGCCTGACGGAGCGGTGATCGGCAAGCCCGTGCTGATGGACGTCGAGATTTTCGACGCCGTGTTCGAGTAGCGCGACACGCGCGCGCGCCGAGAGCTCGGTCACGTCTCGCTCATCTTGACGACTGCTTCATGAAAACACGGCGCGAATAGACCCGGCACCGATGCGAGGTGCGTCGGCAGATCTTTGAAAAATTGTACGAAATCAACTCGTCCTGCGACGAGCTGCCACACCCGATGCGGCGCACAAAAACTAACAGATCCTAATCACCACTAACGGGCTTCCTGGCCAACTCACGTCTATCATCTCAGCATGGAAAGGGTTGGGTTTGCACGTTGCCGGGCGTTGCAAACAGCGGCAGAGCCAGGAGAGGACAAACGATGTTGACCGATTTGCAGACCGCGCATGTCTGGATCGATTTTCCAGCCAGCCCGCGCGATCAGGAGCTGCCTCACACCACGCAGGCGATCACCCAGGAGAGCCAATGGCGCCGGATCGATCACAATCCGGAAGCCGCCGGGGACATCATTGTCTCGCGGTGGGAAGATCCGCGCGACACCTCGTCGCATGAGGCGACGACGCCAGAGAGCTGCTATTTCGTCGGCATTGCCCTGAAACCGACGCGCGCCAGACTGACGCGGGAGCGCCAGATCATCTTTGACGGCACGATGCCCGCGGGCTCGATGTACGTCAGTGCGCCGTCGCGGCAGCTCAGCGTCCAGTTCCAGGCGCCCTGCGCATTCCTGCACTTCCACATCTCCACGGATCATTTTCCCGCGCAGTTCGCCACGACCGAAGGACTGAACGACCTCGTTCTGCTGCGCGACCCGCTCGCAGCACAGCTTGCGAAGGCGCTGATGGCGCGTAGCGAGGTGGCGGACCACCGCTTCACGCGCTGCATCAGCCAGACCCTCGCGGTGCATCTCACCCGGCTGGATCCGCCGCGCGCCAAGGTCAACGCCTTGCCGAAATGGCGTTTGCGGCGGGTCGAGCAATACATCGCCGATCATTTCGACCGCTGCCTCAGCCTGTCCGAGCTCGCAAATGTCGCAGGCCTGTCGCGCATGCACTTTGCGGCGCAGTTCCGCGCCGCGACCGGCTATCGCCCGCGCGAATATCTGCTCAACCACCGGATCGAGCATGCCAAGACGCTACTCGCGACGACCGGGCGGCCGCTCGCCGAAATCGCGCTCGCCGTCGGCTTCAGCACGCAGGCGCATTTTTCGACCGTGTTCAAGCGCATCAGCGGTCAATCGCCGGCGCGCTGGCGCCTCGTCAGCAAGGGCGAGCGCAGCGAGATCGAAGCGCTGCCGCGGAGCCGGTCCGGCGCAGAGAACGACTGGATCGCCAGCGCCGCCGCCTAGCTTGCTATCCCTTTGGCGTAAGTGCCCTGCCACTTGCGCCGGCTCGCGCCCTCCTCCTCCCGGGCCACGAGCCACTCGGGGCCGTCCCTGCTCCCACACAGGGCGGCCCCTTTTTACGGCGCCGCGATGCTTGCAGTGACGACACTGCCAATTCCGTCATCCTGAGGTGCGAGCGATGGAGCGCAGAGCGCTCCATCGGGAACCTCGAAGGATGAGCGGCCCCGATAGAGCCGGGCCGTCGCCCTTCGAGGCCTCCGCTTCGCTTCGGCACCTCAGGGTGACGGTGATGGATAGCGGCGCATCGTCTCCACATCGTCATTGCCAATCCCGTCATCCTCTTATGTCCCAAGTCAAGGGGGGAGGCATGAGGAAGGGTTGTCTCCCGGACGTCCGAAAGAAGTGTGAGTGGGATGATCGTGCAAGGGTGGAAGCAGAACCCTGAGACGTCGGTCAACAAGCTC